>NZ_CAZELE010000007.1:0-480539 GCF_964512405.1 Tenacibaculum crassostreae | reverse complement strand
ATAAATTCATTTTTGTACTTTTCTACCCAAGAATAAAAGTGAATATAATGGGGACTTCATGGTTTATAATAGCAAACCCTGTTGCTGGTAATGGAAATTTTAAAAAAGTTTGGTTTAAAATTCAAGAAGAATTAAAAAATCAACATATAACTTTTAAATATGTTAAAACAGCACATGCTAATCATGAAAAAGAGTTGGTTTACCAAGCTTTAAATCAAGGATTTAAACATATAATTTCTGTTGGAGGTGATGGAACTTTACATCATATTATTAATGGAATTATGTCGCAAAATATTGTTGATTATAAAGAAGTTACAGTTGGTGTTATTCCTTTAGGAACAGGAAATGATTGGGTAAAAACTTATGGGATTTCTAAAGATATTAAACAAGCAATACAAATTATAAAACATAAGAAAACTAAATACCAAGATATAGGATATTTAGAACTAGAAAACACTTCTTCTTACTTTAATAATGTAGCAGGAATAGGCTACGACGGATATGTTGTTAATAAGTTGAATAAACTAAAAAGATTTGGACCTATAGCTTATTTATTAAGTGGAATAGCTGGTTTATTATTGTATAAAAAAACAGTTTTCACCATTGAAATTGAAGATAAAATTATTGAAACTAAATGCTTAATGACATTGTTCGGTATTTGTAAATATTCAGCAGGTGGAATGCAATTAACTGATTATAAAGATTCTAGTAATGGTTTATTTGACGTAACTATTGCAAAAAACTTATCTTTTTTCAACTTACTTTTTAGCATTAAAAAATTATATAACGGAGAGATTGTTCATCATAAAAAGGTGGAAACACATTTATCTAATAGTTTGTCAATAACTCCAAAAAATACTTCAGATCTACCTTATATTCAAGCAGATGGCGAATTAATTGGTCAAGGAAAAGTAAAAGTTAGCTTACTAGAAAAAGCTATTCAAATTGTAATTCCTTAAAAAGTTAAAAAAAACTTAAAGAAAATGTAACATTTCTTAAAATTATACGTCTTTATAGTAAGAAAGTCGTTATAAATGAAAAGCTTACGCAAAATAATAGCCTTATTTATTTTTATATTTATTACAGGTATCATTGTAACCGTGGTAAGTATAAACACGACTTTAAACGAAAAGACTCCCAATAAAGTAGTCAAAGCAAAAGACTCTGTTTATCTTATCAAAGCAGCTAAAAAGCGAGTATAAGTTACTTATCAGTACTTATAAACATCAACTTATTTTTTAAAATATTTTTTAGAATTTAGTACTTAAGGAAAAGTATCTTCTATAAAATTATATCCTCACGTTTAAAATTATTCGTCCTTAAAAATGAATTAATAGTTTTTAAAAACTGTTATCAACATATAATATTATTAATAAAAAAGAATTTTAAAATTTAAAAAAAGAAATGATTGTTATTATAGTGTGTTAATATGTGGAATAAAAAATAGATTTATTTTTTGGTGAAGTGACTTATTAAAATAAATAAACAAGTTATTAGATAAATAAAAACTTTAAAATCAATTACAAAACAAGGTTATTAACAAAAGTTATAAACAGCTATTCACTACTTTTTTTGAATAGTTAATTCAATTTTAAATGTAAAAAAGAGGTTAATTTAATGTTGATAAATGTTCATTAAAATCTCAAAAAAAAAGTTGCATAATTAATTTCAGTTCTTGTATTGTAAATTTTTTATAAAAAATCAAATTTTCTTTTCAGAATATACTATTAGTTCTTAACAATTAGATAATACTATGTAACCTCTTAATTTTTAATAGGTTATTAAGAATACTAAAAAAAGCATTGTTAATTACTGTTGATAACCTTGAATAACTGTATTTTTGTAACTCACAACTAAATTAAAATCAACAAATTATGACAATTGCTGTAGGAAACGACCACGCAGGTACCGAATATAAGTTTGAAATTATTCAACTTTTAGAAGAATTAGGACATAAAGTAATCAATTTTGGTACAAATGATACTGATAGTATGGATTATCCAGATACCATTCATCCAACTGCCGAAGCTGTTGAAACTGGTCAAGCAGAAATAGGAATTATTTTATGTGGAAGTGGTAACGGAGCGCAAATGACAGCTAACAAACACCAAGGTATTCGTGCCGCTTTATGTTGGAACAACGAATTGGTTGAATTAACGCGTCAACACAACGACGCTAACATCTTAACAATTCCAGCTCGTTTTGTATCGTTACAACAAGCTTTAGGTTTTGTAAAAATTTTCTTAGCTACCGAATTTGAAGGTGGACGTCATGCAAACAGAGTCGAAAAAATAGCTTGCTGTTAATGAATTTTAGTATAAAAAAATTTCAAGAATTAACAACTTCAGAACTATATGAATTACTTCAATTACGTTCTGAAGTTTTTGTTGTTGAGCAAGATTGTGTGTATCAAGATATTGATGGAAAAGATCTTAAAGCATTACATGTTTTAGGTAAAAAAGAAGGTAAAATAGTAGCTTATACACGATTGTTTAATAGCGGTGAATATTTTGATACACCTAGTATTGGTAGAGTGGTAGTAAAAGATACCGAACGTAAATATGGTTACGGACACGATTTAATGAAAGCATCTATACAAGCTATTGTTGATAACTACAACGAAACTACCATCACTATTTCTGCACAAACCTATTTACAAAAATTCTACGAATCTCACGGATTTAAACAAGTTGGTGAAGGTTATTTAGAAGATGGGATTCCGCATATAAGAATGGTTAGAAAATAGCTATTTATTATTTTCTTTTTTATTCATTTTATAAAGTAAATATCCGAATCCAATTAGAAAGTGTAGGATAATGATACCTGCAACTATGTAAATAAAAGTATTTGAATTATCTCTCATAGAGTAAAATTAAATAAAAGATAATTTTTAAATAGTAACAAAGGTTACAGTAGGTTTTCAACTTCTTTTACTTCACCAGATATCATATTACCCAATAAAATATGACCTACACGAACACGAACTAAACGAAGGGTAGGAAAACCAACTGCAGAAGTCATTTTACGAACTTGTCTAAATTTTCCTTCGGTAAGCGTAACTGATATCCAAGGAGTAGCTCCATGACGCTCATCACGAATTTTCTTTGTTCTATTTGGCAAATCAGGAATAGCTATTAATTCTACTTTACAAGGTTTTGTTGTGTATTTTTCTCCGTGAATACCAATTTCTACCCCGTTTTGTAGCTTTTCTATTGCTTCTGTAGTAATAGCACCGTCAACTTGAACATAATATTCTTTTTCAACACCACCTCTAGTAGTAATAAAGTCGCTTACTTTTCCATCGGTAGTTAATAACAACAATCCTTCCGATTTTACATCCAACCTACCAATAGCCATTGTTCCTTCAGGAAAATCAAAATCTAATTCTCCTAATAATTTTTTCTTTCGCTTTGTTTGGTTATTAATAAACTGAGAAAGAAACCCATAAGGTTTGTAAATCATGAAATGACGGTGGTTAGGCATCTAATTTTTTTAAGTCGCACAATATTACAAAATGTAGTATAAAAAGATAGGAATTAACCACTAGTTTTTTATAACTTAGCAACTCTTATTTTATAAAATAATTAGCACGATTTATGGCAGCAGATAAAGAAAAAGAAGCGAAACTAAAAGCGCTTCAACTTACACTAGATAAGCTAGATAAGACTTACGGAAAAGGAACAGTAATGAAGTTAGGAGATAGTCAAGTAGAAGATATTGATGCTATTTCTTCAGGTTCTTTAGGATTGGATTTAGCGTTAGGTGTTGGAGGATATCCTCGCGGAAGAATTATTGAAATTTACGGACCAGAATCATCAGGTAAAACAACCTTAACCATACATGCCATTGCCGAAGCGCAAAAAGCAGGAGGTATTGCGGCTTTTATTGATGCTGAACATGCTTTTGATCGTTTTTATGCTGAAAGTTTAGGAGTAGATGTTGATAATTTAATTATTTCTCAACCAGATCATGGAGAGCAAGCTTTAGAAATTGCTGATAATTTAATCCGTTCAGGTGCTATTGATATTGTAGTGATTGACTCGGTTGCAGCCTTAACACCAAAATCTGAGATTGAAGGTGAAATGGGTGATTCTAAAATGGGATTACATGCCCGTTTAATGTCACAAGCACTTCGTAAGTTAACTGCTACAATTAGTAAAACGAATTGTACTGTTATTTTCATTAACCAGTTGCGTGAAAAAATTGGAGTTATGTTTGGTAACCCAGAAACTACCACAGGTGGTAACGCTTTAAAATTCTATGCATCGGTGCGTTTAGATATCCGTCGTAGAACCCAAATTAAAGATGGAGATAAAGTAATTGGTAACAGCACCAAGGTTAAAATTGTAAAGAATAAAGTAGCACCTCCATTTCAACAAGCAGAATTTGATATTATGTATGGAGAAGGAATTTCTAAAGTTGGTGAAGTTTTAGATATAGGAGTAGAATACGGAATTATAAAGAAAAGTGGTTCGTGGTTTAGTTACGGAGACACTAAATTAGGTCAGGGTAGAGATGCTGTAAAAGGTGTTATTAAAGACAATCCTGAGTTAATGGAAGAACTTGAAAACAAAATTAAAGAAGCTATTGAAAATCAAGATTAAGTAATTTAGATTAAAAGTTCAAACTATTACTATTTAAAAAAGCTGTTGATTTCTCAACAGCTTTTTTTATCGTTAGGTGATAGTTAGCTTTTTTTTAAACCCCTGTACTACCAAATCCACCCGTACCACGTTCGGTTTGATCCAAAACTTCAACTTCTTGCCATTGTACTCGTTCGTGTTTTGCAATTACTAATTGAGCAATACGCTCACCGTCATTCACTACAAAATTTTCGTTAGAAAGATTGACTAAAATCACGCCAATTTCCCCACGATAATCAGCATCCACTGTTCCAGGAGAATTTAAAACAGTAATTCCTTTTTTTGCTGCGAGTCCGCTTCGCGGACGCACCTGTGCTTCAAAACCGAGCGGAAGCGCAATAAATAATCCTGTTTTTATAATAGCTCTTTCTAAAGGCTTTAAAACAATTGCTTCATCGATATTTGCACGTAAATCCATACCAGCTGAACCTTCGGTTTCATAAGCAGGAGTTTGGTGTTTAGATTTGTTTATAATTTGTACGTTCATGTTTTTATTCTATTGAGTTGCTCTTTTAATTCTATAATTTCAGACAAATATAACTCGTTTAAAAATTCATTATATCTATCATCACGTTTGTATTCTATGGTTTCTTCTGCTTTTAAAATATGTTCATTAGCTAATTTATGATTGTATTGTTCAACATATATTTTTGCTAACCAAAAATGAGCTTCGCAGGTGTATTCTGATTGTTTTAAAGCTCTTTTAAATTCTATAATAGCGTTTTCGTAATTATTTAATTTATACTCACAAATACCAAGATAAACCATGGTTTGAATATCAGCCCATTCTTCTCCTTTTTGATTTTTTATACTTTGATTGAAATAAGCAATTGCTTTTTGATACTCTTTTTTACCAAAGTAACATTCACCTCTAAGAAAATCAATATCTTCTCCCCAAGGAGCATCTATAGCGTTTGGTGTTAAGCTATCCAACCTATTAAAATCTTCTAAGGCTTTTGAATAATTTCTTAATTTTCTTAAATGTATCCACCCTCGATAACCAAGATGCATACTAGGTTCTAATTCTACAGCTTTGTTTAAGTATTTAAAACCTGTTTTAAAATCTCCAGACTTATTAAATTTTTCTGAATATAACCTATAATCTTCACTATTTAAACTTTCAAAATTTTCTACTTTCTGTTTAAATTCTTCATATTTATTTTTAGAATCATAGGTTATATATGTTAAGAACAATAAAAATAACAATATAGATATTAGGATTATAAGACCTAAAACCTTAAAAAACTTCTTTAATAATACCATCTTCAATTTTTAAACGAATTAAATAAAATGTTTTGGTTTCAGTATCATTTTTCCAATTTGACAAACTACTTGAAATAGCTTCAATTTTTTTTATAAGTTCACCATTATTAAAAAAAGTGGGTTGATAATTTTCATCAATTTGATAGCTTTCTTGGTTACAAAAATTACCATGTTTATCAATATGAATTTTTAAAGTTATATAACCGTTATTTGGAGTAATATTTTGTTCCTCAGTAATTAATTGTTTAAAAGCTTTTCTAATGGTAATATTTTCTCCTTTAATTGTTGTGTTGTGGTCTTTATGAGAAAAGTTGACTAATTTAGATGAATAATACGGTTCAGAATATTCTTCACACGGTTCTTTTTTCTTTGAACAAGAGAAAAGAAATACTAAGAAAATAAGTGCAATTTTAAAAATTTTCATTTCTTCATTATTTTCAATTCTCAAATATAATAAGAGTATTCTTTAGAGAGAACTTTATAGTTTTCTTAATTTTGTAATACAAACACGTACTACTATGAGTAATCAAACCAAAATAGCTGTTTTAGGAGGCGGTAGTTGGGCAACTGCTATCGTAAAAATGTTATCAGAAAATTTAGAAACTATAGGATGGTATATGCGAAGTGTATATGCTTTAGAACATATTAAACGTAATAAACACAATCCTGGTTATTTAAGTTCTGCAGAATTACACCCTGAACAACTCGATTTGTCGGATGATATGAATTATATCGTAGAGAATTATGATGTACTAATTTTTGCAATTCCATCCGCTTTTTTAAATACAGAATTAGAAAAATTAACAGCTTCGTTACAAAACAAAGTAATTTTTTCAGCAATTAAAGGAATTGTGCCAGAATCTGGATTAATTGTAGGCGAGCATTTTCATGATAAATATGATATTCCGTTTGAAAATATCGGAGTTATCACTGGTCCATGTCATGCCGAAGAGGTAGCTATGGAGCGTTTGTCCTACTTAACACTAGCTTGTCAAGATCAACAAAAAGCAAAAGAATTAAGTAAATCGATCGCTGGACGTTATATCAAAACAAAAATTTCTGATGATATTATTGGTACCGAATACGCCGCAATGCTTAAAAATATTTACGCTATAGCAGCAGGTATTGCCCATGGATTAGGATATGGAGATAATTTTCAATCAGTATTAATGAGTAACGCTATTCGTGAAATGAAACGTTTTATTAAAAAGGTTCATAAAATGAAGCGAAACATTAATAATTCAGCTTATTTAGGTGATTTATTAGTTACAGGATATTCGGTATTTAGTAGAAACCGAATGTTTGGTAATATGATTGGTAAAGGATATACTGTAAAATCAGCCATGTTAGAAATGAGTATGGTTGCCGAAGGATACTATGCGACAAAAAGTGCTTACGAAATCAATCAAAAAAACGGTGCAAAAACTCCTATTATAGATGCTGTGTATAACGTATTGTACGGCAAAAAAGAAGCGAAAGATGAGTTTTTAAAGTTAACAAATAGATTAGATTAGTTGTTTGCATTTGTACAAATAATCCTTCTTAATATAAATTAAGAAGCCTCATTCAATCGCTTCTATAATTGAGTTGTGTTTGGGTTTTGTATAAAAGCTACAATGAAAGCAAATTTAATTTAAAATTCTGATTAGCAAATATTTTAGTTGAATTTCTTAGTAAAAAGAAAATTATGTTTAAAATTACTTTTTGTAATATTTTTATTACTTTTAGTTTAAAATTAAACAAATGAAAACAATTCAGGAAGCTGTTGAAATTACTATCAGAAAAACACCTTTTATTGAAGAAGCATTGAACGAAAAACTTATTAATGTGTCTTCGTTAGCTAGAGAAATTTTACCAGAAGTTTCAAAACTTTTAAAAAAAGAAATTAAAGTTGGCGCAGTAATGATGGCAATTAACAGATTGTCGCCAGCTAATGAATTGAGAGTTCGTAAAAACATTAAGCGACTTGCACTAAATTTAGGAGATGTAATTGTACGATCAGACTTGTGTGATTTTACATTTAAAAACACCACATCACTTTTAAAAGAAATTGCGAAAATTTTAAGTAAATCGGCAGATAGTAACGATTATTTCTTAACAGTTTCACAAGGAATTTTTGAAACAAACATTGTTACCAGTAAAAATTTGCAACCTTTTGTTGAAGAAATTTTTAAGAAAGAAACACTTATAAATAATGTGAACGATTTGGCATCAATCACGATAAAACTTCCAAAAGAAAATTTAGATCAATCAGGAATTTACTACTTTATTTTAAAGCAATTTGCTTGGGCAAATATTGCGGTTCAAGAAGTCATATCAACCACTCATGAAATGACTATCGTGGTAAAAGAGCGTGATGTAAACGAAACATTTTCCATTTTAATGGATTTGAAATTAAACTAATTCATGCAAAAAAAAGATCCGTACGCTTCACTAAGAATTAAAGAGTTTAATATTTTTCTTTTAGTTCGTTTTTTATTGGTTTTTGCTTGGTCTATGCAATTTATAATCATAGAATGGCAGGTTTATTCAATTACTAAAGATCCTTGGAGCTTAGGTCTTATTGGCGCATTTGAGTTTCTACCGGCTTTTTCAATGGCATTGTTTGCGGGTCATATTGTAGATCAAAAAGAAAAAAGAAATCTATTAGCTTTATGTATTGCTCTATTTTCGTTAATTAGTTTCGGATTGTACTTCTTAACAACTCCTGAACTTATAGAAGGATGGAGTTCTAAAACCGTTTTATATTCCATTTATGGATTGGTGTTTTTCGGAGGTTTTTTGCGTTCTTTTTTCGGACCTACCATTTTTTCTTTAATCGCATTAATAGTACCTAAAAAATTATATCCAAATGCAGCTACTTGGAGCAGTACTACATGGCAAGTAGCTAGTGTTTTAGGACCTGCTTTTGCAGGATACACTATTTATTTAATAGGAGTAAATCAATCATTATCAATTGTTTTTGGGTTGGTTTTACTATCTTTTTTTATGATGTTTTTCATTAAAAAGAAACCTATAATGAACCATAAAAAAGGCGAGCCAATCGCTAAAAGTTTAAAAGAAGGAATCTCTTTTGTATTTAAAACAAAAGCAATTTTAGGTGCTATTACTTTAGATATGATTTCGGTATTGTTTGGTGGAGCTATTGCATTATTACCCGTATTTGCTCAAGATATTTTACAAGTTGGCGCAAAAGGTTTTGGAGTATTAAGAGCTGCACCAGCAATAGGTGCTTTTATAACGATGCTAATCACCGCATATATTCCTATAAGTAGAAATGCAGGAATGAAATTATTAGCTGCTATTTTCGGATTTGGTGTTTGTATTATTGTTTTCGGATTGTCCACAATTTTTTGGGTGTCCTTAGTAGCTTTATTTTTCAGTGGTGTTACCGATGGAGTTTCCATGGTAATAAGACAAACCATTCTACAATTAAAAACTCCTGATCATATGCGTGGCAGAGTAGCTTCGGTAAACTCTATGTTCGTGGGTTCTTCTAACGAATTAGGAGCCTTAGAAAGCGGTATAACTGCTAAATTAATGGGAACAGTAACGGCAGTTGTTTTTGGAGGAACGATGACTTTATTAACAGTAGTAACCACAGGAATTCTTAATCCAACTCTGAGAAAGCTAGACTTAACAAAAGATTTAGAAGAACATGAAAGAGAAGAATAACAAATGAGTTATTCTAAGACATATCAAAATAGTTAATTTTAGTAATAACTTTGGTGGTTTGATCAAAATCTATGTTGATAAACACGTCGCATTCTTCACATTCAGCAAATAAAATACTCTTATTACCATTTCTACCCGTACTAAAAGAAACCGTACCTAATTTATCAATAGAATCACCAATAGTTACTGTAATTCCTTTAATTGTAAGGTTTGATTCGTTGCTAAGAATTACAAATGATTCAATGAAAGGTTTACTTTTTGATGTAGAAAAATCAAGCTTTAAACCGTTAAATTTAAAATAGTAGTAAAATCCGTTATTTTCAAAAGAAGTAGCTGCACCTAAAAGTGATTCTACCTTAGATTGTTTTCCGTTGGTACTTTTTATTTCACTTAAAGCAACATTGTTTATTTTACAACTATTAATATCGTCTTTAGAAATAACATTCACATTTTGGGCATAGCTAAATACACACACAAACATTAACACTACAAGAACAAACTTTTGTTTCATTCGTAATACTTTTATAAACCAATAAGTTATTGGTTGGGGAATTAAAAATTAGCGCCAAATATAGCTTTTTTTTAGACTCAATTATAATGCCAAAAAACTTTAACAAAAAGTAATCGCTACATTTATTTTTTCTTCTAATTCTTGTTGATGTTTGTTCGTTGTTTCTTCACTCCAATTAAAGTATTGTTTAAACTCAGAAAGAACAAAGTTTTTGTTTGCATCTACGCTTGGTTTATCAAAAAATAAACGACCTGTTCTTCGCATAAAAAAGTCGGTTAGAGTACACGTCATTTCATGCTGAATAGCAAACCAAACTTCTGCTTTTAATAAACGTTGCTCACTATTTTTAATAGTTAATTCATCAAATTTATCTAGAATAATATCGGTTTGTTTTCCGTAGTTATGAACCAAATAATTAGCATCAAGTTCCGTTAAATCAACAGATTTTATGCGTTTGAAAATTTGTTTACTATATAGTTTTACCGATTTATAATTTTGAAAAGGACCTCCGGATAAGATAATATCTTCGGTTTGAATAGTGTCGAATTCTACCTGAAAACGACGTTTCATTTTTTTAGCAACCATATCTACAATACGTTCTGCCATTTTTCGGTAACCTGTTAATTTACCTCCAGCGATAGAAATTAGCTTGGTGTCGGAAACAAAAATTTCATCTTTTCTTGATAATTCTGAAGCCGATTTTCCTTCTTCGTGAATCAACGGACGTAAACCTGCCCAAGATGATTGAATATCATCTATGGTTAAATGAATATCAGGAAACATATTATTTACAGCTTCAATCAGATATAAAGCATCTACCATTGAGGTATTTACTGAATCTTTATCTTGTTGATAATTGGTATCGGTAGTACCAAAATACGTTACTTTTCCCCTTGGAATAGCAAACATCATTCGTCCGTCTGGAATATCAAAATACACCGATTGTTTAACGGGTAATTTTTCATGAGGAACAACCAAATGAACTCCTTTGGTTAAATGTAAACGTTTTCCAATTTTTGAGTTGTTTATTTGACGTAATTCATCTACCCAAGGTCCTGCAGCATTTACAACATATTTAGCTTTTATATCATAGCTTTCGTTTGTAAAAGCATCGATTACTTTAGCTCCAACGACGCGTTTGTTTTCGTAAATAAACTCGGTAGCTTGTGTATAATTTATAATTTGTGCGTCGTATTGACTTGCAGTTTTTAACACTTCGATAGTTAAACGAGCATCATCGGTACGATATTCAGCATAAAAACCAGCTCCATTTAAAATAGTATCAGGTAACAACGGTTCTTTTTCTAACGCTTCTTTTTTGTCAAGCATTTTACGCTTGTCATCACCTTCTACCGAAGCTAATACATCGTATACTTTTAATCCGATAGAAGTTAACCATGATCCGTAGGTTCCACCTTCTATAAGTGGTAAAATCATCTTTTCAGGAATAACCAAATGAGGTGCTAGTTTATGCACAATAGCACGTTCGGTTCCTACTTCTTTTACCAACCAAAAATCAAACTGTTTAAGGTATCGTAACCCACCATGAATTAATTTTGTTGATTTACTCGACGTACCCGAAGCAAAATCATTTTTCTCCACCAAAGCGACTTTCATTCCACGAGAAGCAGCGTCTAAAGCAATTCCTGCACCAGTAATTCCGCCACCAATAATCAACATGTCGAATTCGGTATGCTGCAGTTCTTGTTGAATATTTGCTCGGTTAAAAAAAGAAAAGGTATTCATAGTGTGGTTTTTTATCTACCAAAAATAAGAATAAAAAGAAACGATAAAAACAAAAAAAGAGCTGAAATTATCAGCTCTTTATAAAGTTGCCCCCGCAACGAATAAACCAATACTAATGATTTAGTTTTTTCCAATTTTTATCTGCTTGTTGTTGCAGTTCTTTCGGATTTTCTTTTTTCCAAAGATCTAAAGTATTCGTACCCCAAGAATTGTAAAATAGATACAGTTTGTTATCTCTAATTTCAAAAGTTTTTGGATTGATTGATACTTTTTCACCAGTTTTACCAATAGCATAAGCACAGTATCCACCATATTGAGGAATATATTGTTTTGGGTTTTCTTTAAATGTTTTTAAATTTTCTTTTGATGAAAACCTAAAATTTACACCGTCGTAGGTTGTAGAAAACTCCTTTTTACCTTTTTCTGTTTTATTGTTAAAATAGGAAACTACATCATATCCGTTTGCAATTGCACCATTTTTAGTGTTGTACTGTTGCGCGAATAGTGAGGTTGATATTAGTAATAAAATAAAGGTGATTTCTTTCATCTAAGTTACTTCTTTTTGTGTTTTAACTCTTTCCAATTGGCATCTCCTTGAGCCTGCAATTTTTTGGTGTCACCATTTTTCCAATCGTCTAATTTGCTAGATATCCATGAGCTATAAAACAAGTACAATTTACCATCTCTCACTTCATATGCTTCTGCATCTATGTACATTTTAGTTTTTTTGGCAGCGACAGCGTAAGCACAATACCCGCCGTATTGAGGAATATATTTTATAGGATTTTCTTTAAATAAATTTAAGTTTTCTTGAGAATCGAATTTAAATTTAGCTCCGTCGTAAGTAGTTTGAAATTTCTTTTTTCCTTCTAAGGGTTTATCATTGTTAAAATAGGAAACAACATCATATCCTTCGGCAACGAATCCTTTTTTTGTGTTATAATCAATATTTTGAGCTGAAATTACTGATGATGTCAGTAAGAATAGTAGAACAAATATGTTTTTCATAAGTAAAGAGTTTTCAATGTTGTCGAAGAAAACTTTTAACCTTACAATTTATACTTATCTATTTTTTAATAAACTCCATGATTTTTGAATTCGACCTTTTCTTACAGGGAGAATTTCACCAAATTGTAAAAAAACAAATTCACTTTGATGAGGTCTTAAAAACACAAAATCATCAACAGATAATGAAGAGTTTTTAGGAATATTAATCATGGTTTGATTGGTAGAAGCACCAAATAAATTATTTTGTTTAATTCCTTTTGGATAATGATAATCGGCTTTCCAAAAACCACCGTAAATAAAAGCAGAATCTTTAGTAAAAAAACGTTTTAAAAGCTCTAAACCAGGAATAGTAGTGTTTATAAAAGTTTTTAAAACAGGAGAAGCAATAAAACTAGCTGGTTGATATTCTTGCAACGAAGGAATATCAAACGTTGTAGGTTTTACCAAGCAAGAACCAGCAGCTATATCATTTGTTGGACTGTTATTTTTGTGTAGATGTAAGGTAGGACTTCCAGCTCCGTTAAAGGTCAAGTTTTCATTCCATAGTTCAGGAAATTCTTTTTTAACCAACCTTTTACATTCGCTATAAAACTCATTCGCTAATTGTAATGATTTCTTCTGAGAACGAAGTATACGAGGTAATTTTACAATATGCGGATCGTATCCCATAAAACCATAAAACTCGACAAAATCTTTATTTTTATCAATTAAAGTGAATCCTTTTTTTAAAGATTCTATTGATGTAAAACCACCACGATGTAAGCCTACATCTATTTCTACATTTAACCGAAGTTTTTTATTCAGTTTTTTTGCTAAAGAAATATATTCTTCAATCCGTTTTTCGGTATCGACTAACCATTGAATTTGAGTAAATGGATTAAAACCATTGTGTTGTAGAGGTAAGTTGTTGTAAAAATATTCTGCAGTTTTTACAGGCATAGGTTTGCCTAATAAGATATCAACTTCATTATTTAATTTTGAAGCTAAATCACTTAAAAAAGGTTGATGAAAAACCATTAGTTTAGTAGAGCTTGTCTTTTGCATAATGTATTGCAAAAGCTCAAAAGAAGGTAATGATTTTACAACTATTCTTAAGTTTGATTTTGGATGAATACTATTCTTTAAAACAGCTATATTTTGATCTAAAATATCTAAATCTACCAATAAAAAAGGAATCGCTCGTTGGTAGTTTTTTAGTTCTTTATTTAAGTTGGTAAAATACGTATTCATTAAACACCGATTAGTTTTTTAATATACGGATTTACAAAAATATTTTCAGGATCATGTTCTTTTCTATGCTGCATAAATGTTGCAAATTCTGGATAACTTTCTTGAATATCAGTAGTTGTAAAATTATTTAGTTTACCCCAATGAGGTCTTCCGTTATAAGCTTTAAAAACTTTTTCTAAAGCATTAAAATATGATTGATATTCTTTTTTGTTATACACATGGCAAGCTATGTATGCCGAATCTCTATTATAAGCAGGACTCATGTAAACATCATCTTCTTTTACCCAACGATTTTCAATAGGAAAATGAATGTTGAATTTTTTAGAATTCACTATTTTTTGAACATCTTTAAACACATCTTGATAAGCTTCAGCAGGAATATTGTATTCCATTTCGTTGAACTTAACTAATCGTTGTGTTGCATATACTTTATGACTGTGATATACTTTTTTAACATTACTTATACTTGCTGCAGTAATTGCTGCAACGGTTTTGTTTTGTGACGGAAAATACCGTGCGTATTCACAAAAAAGTTTAAAAACATAATTTTCTAACACATATTCTGTCCAATAATTAAAAAAGTTCACCTTATCGGGTTCTGAATCTTCCACGATGTTTGATGTTTTTGTCCATGCTGTATTGGTATACGGAATCCAATAAAATTCAAAATTTCTATTTTGCTGATTTCTTTCTTGTAAGGTAGCTAAAACATCGGTTAATTTTTCTTTTTTATTTTGAAGTTTGAGTTTATAAGCAGGAACACACTGTAAGGTTACTTCTGTAATAATTCCTAAACAACCTAAAGATACTTGAGCAGCTTTAAAAAGTGAAGTGTTTTGGTTGGCTGAACAAGAGATAATATCTCCTTTTCCGTTAATAAATTTTAACCCAAGAACTTGATTACTTATTGATTTAAAATTAATACCAGTACCATGGGTTCCTGTACTAATTGCACCAGCGATAGATTGTACGTTAATATCACCCATGTTTTCCATAGCTAGCCCTTTTTCAAAAAGTAATTCACCTAATAAACTTAGTTTAGTTCCTCCTTTTACAGTAGCTATATTTTTTTCTTTTTCGAAAGAAATTAACCCTTGATACTTGTCTAAACTTACCAAAATTTCATTGGTAGCGCATAGAGGTGTAAATGAATGACCAGAACCAATAACTCTTATTTTAAGATGATTATTTAGCGCTTTAATTACTAACTTTTGTAGTTCTTCTTCGGATGTTGGAAAAGCAATTTTAGATGGATTCCACTGTACATTTTCAGCCCAATTTTTTTTAAAGTTCATAATTAATTTGCTTTGGTTAGTAAGTGTAGATAAGGAAGAATAACTTCTTCATATTTTTGAAGTAAAAATACTTTAGATTGGCTTTTTAAAGTAGAATGATGAATGGCTATTCCTTCGATCATTCCAACAAGTTGTTGTGTAATTACTGATGCAGGTAATAATATATTTATTTCTTTTTGCTGAATAGCTTGCTCTATGATTTTATCAATCTCTTTTTGAAAACTTTTAAGTGTTTCAGTTATTTTTTCACGTATAATATCGTCTTCTTCACTTTCTAATTGAAATTGAAAATATCTACGAATAGGATACGTATTTTCAGCATTTAGTTGTTCAACAAAATCTATTAAATCAATAAAAAATAAAAACCTCTTTTTTATTCTTTCAAGAAAAGAAGCATTGTCATCATTTATTGAAATATCAGTATATAATTTAAAAAAGTACTCATCTAAAGTTGCTAAATAAATTTCATACTTACTTTTAAAATGATGATAAATGGCTCCTTTTGAAAGTTGTGTGGCGTCTATGATATCAGCTAAACTGGTTTTTTTGTAGCCTTTATGAAGAAAGAGTTTAAAGGCTTGATTTACTATTTTTTCTCTACCGTTTTTCGCCATTACTTTATTGTAATATGATCAAATATAGAGAAAAAAAGAAAAACAAACCAACTGGTTTGTTTTTATAACAACATTAAATTACATCCACGAATGTCTGAATTATCAAAACGACCAATGATTTCAAAGCTATTATCTAGGTGAGTTTTTCCTAAATCTTGAGTGGCAATAAAAGAACACGAATTGTAGTTTGCTAAATCAATTACATTTATTCCACCAGATTTTCCTTTCGGTAAAATAGTTAAAGGATCTTCGGTATCACGAGTTAAAATTCGCATCCAAGGAGGACAGTTAAAAACTCCGTTTCCTTTCGAATATCCTTGACTAAGTAATTCGGTCATGCCATATTCCGAATGAATTTTTGAAACACCAAAACCCTTGCATAATAATTTGTGAAGTTCATTACGAATCAATTCTTTTCTACGTCCTTTCATTCCACCAGTTTCCATAACAATAGTGTTTTTTAGGTTGAATTGATGTTTTTCAATCAAATCAAGTAACGCAAAAGAAACTCCTATCAGTAATACTTTTTTGTTTTGATTGTCTAAATCTATTAGTTTTTTAGCTAGCTCATCAATATTATTAAGATAGAATCCACTTTCTGGGTGATTAGACTTCTTAATTAAATCGTCTACCATATAAACAAGAGAGGAACCTTGTCTTTCCAAATAATTAGGTAGTAAAGCTAAAACTACATAATCTTCAATATTTCCATAGAAATGTTCAAACCCTTTTAAATAACTTTTTTCATACCAGTCCAAATCCGTAACAAAATGTTTGCTAATTACACTTCCGGTAGTTCCTGAGCTTGAAAAAACTTCTTGAATTCCATTTTTTGAACTAACAACCTCTCTAGTTTTAAAAAATTGAATAGGTAAAAAAGGAATTTCTTCAATTTTTGTAATATCAGACGGATGAATGTATAATAAATCGCAAAACGACCTATACACCTTGTTATTACTGAACTGATGCTTAAAAACATCAAGAGCAACTTGTGTAAAATCGTCGTTATTTTTTATGTTAAAGACTTGTTCTTTCATATTTTTTACAAAAATAAGAGTATTTCACGCAACCTTTTTAATTTTTGTGCATCTAATAAGAGAAGTCCCTAAAAAGATTATATACTTGCGGCTTTTTATAGCAGCAAACAAAATCTATTGTTAATACTGAAATAAAAAACAAATAAGAAAACTATAAGCAGATAAGTAAACCAGACATACAATAGCTTTAGAGGAACTAATAAAAAGATGTTGCCAACAAGATTTAAAGGCACAAGCAGAGGTATATAAGCTCTTTGCTAGGAAACTTTTTGCTTTATGTTTAAAATACTCTAGTAGTTATGAAGATGCTGAAGATACTTTGCAAGATAGTTTTTTAACAATCTTTAAAAAGATTAATCAGTATAACAATAAAGGGTCTTTTGAAGGGTGGATAAAAAGAATAACAATTAACACAGCCCTACAAAAATATAGAGAAAAAGTTCCGTTACAATTAGTTGTTGATGAAGAAGAAATAGAAGATGTTGTTGAAATAAACCCAGAGGTTAATGTAAACATCTTATTAGAGTTAATACAAGATTTACCTGATAGATATAGGTTGGTTTTTAACTTGTATGTTTTAGATAATTTTTCGCATAAAGAGATTAGTGAAATGCTTAAAATATCAGAAGGAACATCAAAATCAAACCTATCTAGAGCTAAATTTATATTAAAAGAAAAAATTAAAGGACTAAACACAATAGTAGCAGAAGCTTAAATGAAAGAGCAACATAACATAGAAAGGCTATTTCAAGAAAAGTTTAAAGACTTTGAAGCTACTCCTAGACCAGAGGTTTGGGAAAGTATAGAAGCTAAACTTACAAAGAAAAAGCGTAGAGTATTACCAATGTGGTGGTTCTCTGGTGGTGTAGCTGCTACGTTGGTTTTAGGGTTTTTGTTTTACCCTTATGTGAGTGAAGAAGAAACAATAAATGATATTGATACTAATGTGGTAGAAACAACCACAAAAGAATTGAATACCAAAAAAGAAAAGAAAGAAAATCTTTTTAAAGAAGATATAAATAATAACGAAAAACTTGTTGTTGAAGAAACAATTAAGAAAGAGGAATTGAAAGAAAAACTTCTACCAAACGAAGTTTTAACCACTAATCATGTTGTGAAGATTAGTAAAAATGAGCTACTAAAAGAAAAGAACAACTCAGTTAGTAAAGTAGTTGAAGGGGCTTTACTAGCAGAAACCACAGTTGTGAAAAATGAAGCTCAAACTGGCAAGTTTGAAAATAACTTGCCAGTTATTCTTAAAAAAGAATCACAAGAAAATCTAAGCAAAGAGAAAGACTCTCTTAACAATACTAAAAAGCAAGAATTTAAACCTAAAAAGGATTTAATAGCTGAGGTTGAAAAAGAAACGGATAAATCTAAAGAAGACAAGGAGATAAAAAGATGGTCAGTTGCACCAGTTTTTGCAATTATTAAAGCGAACTCTTTTTCAAAAGATTCTCCTTTAGATAGTAAATTAATTCCAACACCTACAAACGGTAGTAATAATTTTTCTTACGGAGTAAAAGTTGCGTATCAATTCAATAATCGTTGGGAAATTCAATCTGGAGTTCAAGTTCAAAAAGTAGATTATACTAACGATAATGTTCCTATAACAACTAGTTTTAGTAGTTCAGATTTATCAAGTGTTGATTATAACGAAGAGTTTAGCAGCTTTGGTTTTGGAACAGGAACTTCTAGTGGATTTGGAATCTTATCAACAGGATTTGGAGTTATAAATGAAAATGCAACATTAACACAAAGCTTAGGATATATTGAAGTACCTGTTGAGGTAAAATATGCTTTTATCAATACTGAAAAGTTTAGCACAAAAGTAGTAACTGGTTTTAGTTCATTATTTTTAAATAAGAATGAAGTTTCGGTTTCTTCAGAAAAAATTTCTGAAACTTTTGGAAGTATTAAAAATCTAAATTCTGTAGATTTTAGTGGAAACCTGGGTGTAGAATTTGACTATTCAATAAACAAACAACTAAAATTCAATTTAAATCCAATGTTTAAAGTACAGTTTAACACATTTTCATCTGAAAGTAACGGATTTAAACCTTATACATTAGGATTATACTCTGGTATAAAATATCAGTTTTAAAAAATAGTAGTTCCCCCGTGTTAATACGTACCTTTTATAAAATTGTTAGCGGTTTTATTAAAGGTACATTTTAAAGAATAATCAATAGTTGTTGATTTGGTTTGAAAAAAGGCTAAAAACTCAATTGTTTTTAGCCTTTTTAGTTGTTCAGCATTTTACTAGCCAATTCTGTTTGTTTTCAAACAAAACAAGCTGTTTTTGTTTAATTTATTAATTGCAAAATTATTCGTAGTTTTGAACTTTGATTTTAAATAACTAAAATAACAAAACAAAATGGCAGATTTTGGTATTAAAGAAGCTTTAGCTCAATTAGGCTTAAAAGATATAAACAACGGAACATCAACAGGTTCGGTAAACTTCGCTAACGGAGAAATTATCGAAAGTTATTCACCAGTAGATGGTAAGTTAATAGGTAAAGTAGTAGCAAGTACTAGAGAAGATTATGATAAGGTGATGGAAGCAGCTACTTCAGCTTTTAAAACTTTTAGAGCGATGCCTGCTCCACAAAGAGGTGAGATTGTTCGTCAATTTGGTAACAAATTAAGAGAATTAAAAGCTCCATTAGGTAAGTTAGTTTCTTACGAAATGGGTAAATCTTACCAAGAAGGTTTAGGTGAGGTTCAAGAAATGATTGATATCTGTGATTTTGCTGTTGGTTTATCGCGTCAGTTAAACGGACAAGTTATTCCTTCGGAAAGACCAGGACACGTTATGCGTGAACAATGGCATCCGTTAGGAGTAGTAGGTATCATTTCTGCATTCAACTTCCCAGTAGCGGTTTGGTCTTGGAACACTGCTTTAGCTTGGATTTGTGGTAACGTATGTGTATGGAAAGGATCTGAAAAAGCGCCTTTATGTTCTGTAGCATGTCAAAACATTATTGCAGAGGTTTTAAAAGAGAATAACTTACCAGAAGGTATTTCTTGTATCGTAAACGGAGATTACAAAGTAGGTGAGTACATTACTGAAGATACACGTATTCCTTTAGTATCTGCAACAGGCTCTACAAGAATGGGACGTATTGTTGGTGCAAAAGTTGCTGAGCGTTTTGGTAAATCTTTATTAGAATTAGGAGGAAACAATGCAATTATCATTACTCCAACTGCTGATTTAAAAGTTGTTGTTCCTGGTGCTGTATTTGGAGCTGTCGGAACAGCAGGACAACGTTGTACTTCAACGCGTCGTTTAATTATTCACGAATCTGTTTACGATAAAGTAAGAGATGCTATTGTTGGTGCTTACGGACAAATTAGAATTGGAAATCCATTAGATGAAAATAATCACGTTGGTCCATTAATCGATAAAGATGCGGTAAATACTTATTTAGCAGCAATTGAAAAAGCTAAAACCGAAGGAGGTAAAGTATTAGTAGAAGGTGGCGTTTTAGAAGGAGAAGGATACGAAAGTGGATGTTACGTTAAACCAGCAATCATTGAAGCAGAAAACCATTTCGAAATCGTTCAACACGAAACATTTGCTCCAATTTTATATTTAATGAAGTATTCAGGAGATGTTGAAAACGCTATTGAAATCCAAAACGGAGTAGCTCAAGGATTGTCTTCTTCAATCATGACAGCTGAAATGAAAGAAGCTGAAAAATTCTTATCATTTGCAGGATCTGATTGTGGTATTGCAAACGTAAACATTGGTACTTCTGGTGCAGAAATCGGTGGGGCTTTCGGTGGTGAAAAAGAAACAGGTGGAGGACGTGAGTCTGGATCTGATGCTTGGAAAGTGTACATGCGTCGTCAAACAAATACTGTAAACTATTCTGACGAATTACCTTTAGCACAAGGAATTAAATTCGATTTATAAGAAAACATAGTTTTCAAAATATAAAAAAGTCTCATCATTTCGATGAGACTTTTTGTTTTTATAATAAGTTGGTTTTATTATTTTTCTAAAGCATTAGCAATTACTTTATAAGATTCATGCGCTTTCGACATTTTAGCATACTCTAAAGCAGTAAATCCGTTATCAGATTTCACTTTTAATTTAGCTCCTTTGTCAATTAACAATTTTACAATGTCTGTTTTGTTATATCTAGCAGCAAACATTAGCGGAGTTAATCCTGTAGATTTTCTGTTAATATCTGTTCCGTTTTCAACCATAGCTTTCACAGCTTCAAAGTTTCCAGCTCTAATTAGTTTACAAAAAGTGCTCACATTGTCGTATTTAACAATAGTTTTTACAGGAGCATCTAAAGAAGTTGATGCAGTAATAGTTCCGAAAGATAAAGCGATTGCTAAAGCAGTAAATACAAATTTTTTCATGATATAATGTTTTTATTTTAAGATTAGGTTACAGCTAAAAGACGCTACTTAAAATAAAACGTTTCAAGAAAAACACAGACTTAACAGTTATTTAAGATAAGCTCTTAAAAAAAACTTAACAGATTAAGTATTTTTTAATAAATTAACATTCAATTAATTAACTAATAAAATAATGAGTAAAAAATCAACTTACTTATTAGGCATTTTGTTAACTATAATTATTGGTACTTTGTTGTATTGGTATTTATGCTGCAGTATTTGTTGTAACAAACAAAGCTGTGAAGTAAATAAAAACGAACAAGAAGTTACTAGTGATTTAAGTACAGAGCCTGATGTAAAAGAACCAACTTTTTTTCCATTTAGTATTAAAGATGCAAATGGCGACCTCTCACTTTCTTTTGATGAAAGTTTTAATTTCGAAAAATCGAAGTTTATAATTCTCGACTCTATTTCAACAGAATTAAACGATGTAATAGTTAACATTAAAGAATATTTTGATGCTAACGGAAACAAACGATTTAATATAACAGGATTTTATACCAGTGATGAAATCAACAATTCGGCGTTTCCTAATTTAGGGTTAGCAAGAGCGAATTCTGTTAAGAATTATATGGTTTCTAAAGGAATATCATCTAAACTCATCAATATTTTTGGAGAGTTGAACGACGAAATGGTAACGGATGCCAATAATGTTTTTAACGGACCCGTTAAGTTTGATGTTTTTACAAGAACAGAAGAATCTTCAGCTAAAGATGAAGAGTTAAAAGCTGCTTGCGAAGCAATCAAAGAAAATCCGTTAATGTTATATTTTAAAACCGGAGCCGCTTCTATCAACTTAACTGCAGAACAACGCCAAAAGTTTGCAGACATTGCTCGATGTGTTGATAAACTTGACTTAAAAATACAAGTAGTAGGTCATACCGATAATACGGGAACTCCAGAAGGAAATATGACTTTAGGTCAAAACCGAGCAGATTTCGTGAAAGATTACTTAGTAAGCAACGGAATTTTACAAGAAAACATTCAAACTTCTTCTGAAGGTCAAAATCAGCCTATTGCAGATAACGTAACTGAAGAAGGAAGAGCAAAAAACAGAAGAATTGCAGTAACTATCAACTAAAAAACAAAAATAAAATTATGAATTGGTGTATATTAATCCCACTATTAGTAGGTCTTATCTCAGCTATTTTAGGCTATTTGTTAGGTAAATTATTAAGCAAAGGAAGCGAGAATAACGATGAGGTAACTATTTTAAAAAATAAAGTCGCATCGTTAGAAGCTGCGTTAAAAACTTGTAGAGAAAGCAAAGTTAATTTAGAAGAAGATTTAAAATTAGCAAAGTCTAATTTAACGTCATCATTTGCAGCTACGACTCTTATTCCTTTTAATGCCGATGCCGCAAAAGCTGCTTTTGGTAAAAAAATAAAAGAAAACGATTTAAAAATTGTAGAAGGAATCGGTCCTAAAATTGAAGGATTGTTCCATAATTTTGGAATTAACACTTGGAAAGCTTTAGGAGAAGCTTCGGTAGAAAAATGTCAAGAAGTTTTAGATAGTGGAGGAGAACGTTATAGAGTTCATAAACCTACCACGTGGCCACAACAAGCGAAACTAGCTTATGAAGGTAAGTGGGAAGATCTTGTAAAATGGCAAGATGAGTTAGATGGCGGAAAATAAAAGCGAATTTTACTTACACAAAAGAAAACCTCACATTTTGTGAGGTTTTTTACTTTAATATCTTTTCTATCATATAAGTTTAGTTTGATTCTTAAACTTTAAAACGATAATTTCGCTATCGCAACGATATCAATTATTAAAACGACGGATATTTTAACGTTAGGCAACATTTGAGAAATGAGTAACGCAATCAAATTTGGAATACTGAATTCAATTATCGGACTTATACTCGGAATTTACATTGCTTATTCAGCAATTGGAAACGGATATTGGATTTTGGCAATTGGAGCACCAATATCAGCTTTTATTTGCGGATTTTACTTTTGGAAACTGATTTTTAAAAAATCAACTGAAAATCATAATGGAAAACTGATTTTAATCGGACTTTTGACTGGAACTGTTTCTCATTACTTGTGTTGGATTTTACTGAATGTCGGAATGAATATTTGCTATTGGGCTACTGGAAATTGTACGGGTTCATTAGGAGAACCACCTGTACAAATATGGGAAATGCTGATTTTCAGAATTGCAACGACTGGTTGGAGTCTATTGTTTTATGGCTGGATAACAGTCCCAAGTTCAATCGGAATCGGATTTTTAGTTGACCGAACAAATAAAAAAATGTTGCCTAACAACGTATAAAAATAATGCGTAGTTTAGTGCTTAATCAAGAGTTAGTGCAATTTTGTTACGTCTGATTTTCCGAAGGAAAATCCTCGCACACAAAACCGCACTATTATTATACAAGACCGATAGCGAAACCTTTTAATTATATTTCACTTTACGCAACACTCGTATTGCTTCTTTGTATTTTATGTAGGTAGTTTTATCCTCAAGGTTTTTAATATAATTTTTTGCTTTTTTAAGTTGTAAAGGCGCATTTAAAAAACCATTTAGATAACAAATTAAATAGGATGTAGGCATTCTGTACACATCTTCGTGTTCAGTAACCGATAGGGGCTTGTCTTTTACAATTTTTGCAACAATACAGTTGTTGTTATTGTAAATGTGTTGTAAAATGTTTTTGTCGTACTGAGGGGCTTCAAACAAAAATTCGGTAACGATATCATGCTTTCCGTTATCTTTAAAGTTGATAATCGTTTTTTCTAATGGATAACGTTTTTCACTCTTATCAATTCCTAAAACAATATATTCGGTAATAATAAACGATTGCTTGTTGTAGCTTATTTGCACATCATCTAACGAAGAAAAAAACAAACGAACTTGTTCGTTTATCAGTTCAATATCAACTCGAGTAAAAAAGGCTTCATCGTTAATGAGTTTCTTTTTTCCTGCCCAACATAACACGAATTGCTCGTTAAAAACTTTGTATTGCGGATTGTATTCTGGTTTATGTCTGTTTATAAAGTCAAAAACACCATCTAACGTAAGTTTAATGTTGTTGCTGGCATTTTTCTCAATAGCTTCAACAATAGATTTATTGATGTTTTTTAACTCAAAATTACCTTCAGCAGGCATAGAGTTACTTCCTCTGCGGTAAAATATAGTTCCTTTACGATATTTCCATGCATTTTTTGCTAAAGATGTAATTTGGTTATTGGGATAAATTGTTACCAACCCAATTACTTTATGACGTTGTAAACGAGGAAACGGAACATTTTCATATTCTATTTTAGGTGGATTATTCAAATAGGCATTTACCAAATTTTGTATTTTACTATCGTCGTAAAAATCTACCCCAACTATTCTATTTTCTTCATCTTCAACACCAATAACAATGTAGGAATTATTGGTTGGGTTCGAGTTAGAAAGCGCACAGACATGTTTTATAAATTTTGCTTTTCCTTCTTTTGAACCGAATGATAACTTTTGCTTTTTATCATAAAAACTATTCTCATCGTTATGAGACAGCAAGTTTTTAATTAAAAGACGTTTGTTAATCACAACTTAGGCGTTTTTATTTACAATCGTAGCACTTGCTTGTGCGGTAGGATATACAATTAAATCTTCAATATTTACATGATACGGACGCGTAACTACAAAATGAATAATATCTGCAATATCTTCTGGTTGCAGCGCTTTGTATCCTTGATACACTGTTTTAGCTCTTTCAGCATCTCCTTTAAAACGAACATCTGAAAATTCGGTTTCTACCAACCCTGGATGAATTGCACATACGCGAATGTTATGCTGATTCAAATCAATACGCATTCCTTTGTTTAAAGCGTTTACAGCAAACTTTGACGCACAATACACATTTCCGTTAGGATATACATCTTTACCAGCAATAGAGCCGATATTTACGATAAAACCGTTGTTTCTTTCCACCATTTGCGGAATGATACTTTTTGAAACGTATAAAAATCCTTTTACATTTCCGTCAATCATAGCATCCCAATCGTCAATATTTCCATTTTGTATGCTGTCTAATCCGTGTGCATTACCCGCGTTGTTAATGAGAATATCAATGTGTTTAAAATCGTTTGGTAAACTGTTTATTGCGTTTTGAACTTCATCATTATAACGAACATCAAATTGTAGTGTATGTACTTTGGTAAATTGTGATAATTCTTGTTGTAGTTTTTGAAGCTTTTCTATACGCCTACCACAAATAATTAAGTTGATGTTGTTTTTAGCAAAAAGTTGAGCGGTTGCTTTACCAATACCTGAGGTTGCACCAGTAATTAAAGCCGTTTGTTGCATGTGTTTTGTTTTTTATAAAGGTAGCTTTTTTTATGTTAAGCAATTATTATAAAATGAAAAACCGCCCCTCAAGGGGCGGTTCCTTTTAGTTGGCTACTACACCAACCAAAAATCAACTAACCAAACTTTATTTTTATTTCCTTTTCGGAACTGTTTCTCTTTCTATTTTAGTACGTTTTCTACCGTTATTCCTTACAGCAGGTCTGGTACTACTTGTTTTTTCTCCTTTTTTGTATTGTATAAATCCTCTACCTGAAAAAACATAGGTTGTATTGGAGTTTACGTGATATAACTTTATGGTTTCATCATTAATAACGGTTAAATCAAACTCTTCGGTATCTCCGTTATCATAATTAAGTGTTAAATATTTTAGGTTATCTTCACCTGCCACATTTTTAACAATATAGCCTCCAATATAATCCCAACTAATTCTTGCAATATCTGTGCCAAAAGGATCGTGAGATGAGTAGAATGTTACATCATTTTCTGGTGTGAACCTTAAGAAATTCTCATTATCAAAAGGGTTTGGAGTTCCACCAGCTTCATCTGTTCTTTCCCAAGCTTCAAATTCTTGTAAGAAATATTCTATATTATCGTAAAACAATTTATCATAATCAAAACTGTTTCTTTGGTATCCTATTAGATAGTAACTCACATTTTGTGATAAATCATCTATTCTAATTTCATTACTTGAAAGTTGTACAACATCAAAGTCATATCGTCCATCAATATCATGGCGTGTTTCTAAAACTGTTCCGATTGTATTGTAGTTTCCAACTGCAATTCCTAATCCGTTTCCTGTATGACCAATATCAACTATGTTATTGTTTGCATACATGGTTCCGTTTAAAAAAGAGATTGTAAAAGCTCTTGATAAAAATGGAACGTCGCCCGATCCGGTTGTTCTATGATAATCTACATACCATAAATCATAACTAGAAATGTATTGATGTAACGTTTCACTATCATCAACAAAATCATTTGTTACAACACACGACGTAAGTGTTACACTACTAACGAGTAGTACTAAAAGTAATTTTATACGTTTCATAAGCATTCATTTTATGGTTATGCTTATAAGTTTTCAAATTACGTGCCAAAAATAAAAAAACGCCTTTTTAAAGGCGTTCTTGGTTTGATTGAGGTTTAGCAGAGGGCATTCTAACCGACTCTCCTTTAACTATGTTTTCAATTTTAACATAATAAATTTTATCGCCTTTAGCATAAGAAACTATGGCTTCATTTTCTTTCAGTTCGAAAGGAAAATTTTCTAAAGGTGTGTTTCCGTACTCTTGTTTTGGATCTGAGTGCAAAACAAGATCTTTTCTATCATCATCAGAAGAAGTTCTATAACGAGCTGCAATATATTGTTTATCTCCTTTTTGTTCAATTACAGCTTTTGTAATTCTGTTTTGAAAATACACATCTTTAAAATCAACTACTTCAGGAGACGTAAACTGAATCATTAAATTAAGTGTACTATTTCCTGGCATACCACCCGTTACATGGTTATAAGTAGCTGCTTCTACTTTAAAAGGTGGATTTTTTTCCATTTTTACGCTAGCACATTGGCTAAAACTCAAGGCTAGTACTAAGATTCCGATTAGTTTCATAGTATTACTTTTTTAATGTTTAATTTTAGGCATTCAAGTAGTGTGCCAAGTCACAAATATAATCAGATTTATATGAAATTGAATTTCAGTTATTGGGAGTTAAAAGAGTGGTTTACAAATGTAGATTTTACAGTAGTAGGGAGTGGTATTGTAGGGTTAAACTGTGCGTTGCAACTACGAGAAAGGTACCCATTAGCAAAAATTATAATTCTTGAAAAAGGAATTTTACCTCAGGGAGCAAGTACTAAAAATGCAGGATTTGCTTGTTTTGGAAGTTTATCAGAACTGATAGACGATTTAAATACGCACACCGAAGAAGAAGTTGTTAGTTTGGTAAAAAAACGTTGGGAAGGATTGCAACTTTTGCGAAATACCTTAGGTGATAAAAACATCGATTTTCAACAAAATAATGGATATGAATTGTTTTTAACAACAGAGTTGTACGAATCGTGTTTAGAGCAAAAATCGAGAATTAATAAATTACTAAAACCATTATTTTCTTCTGACGTATTTACTGTTGATAACAATAAGTTTAGGTTTAAAAACATTCACGAAAACTATATTACAAATCAGTTTGAAGGACAAATTGATACAGGTAAAATGGCTGCAAAACTGTTAGAAAAAGTGTTGTCATCAGGAATAAAAATCATCAATAACATTCAGGTTCAAAGTTTTGTTGAAAACAACGAACAAGTTGAGGTAGTAACCAATCAAATAAATTTTAAAACAACCAAATTATTTGTTGCGACTAACGGATTTGCAAGTCAACTATTAAACGAGAACGTTCAACCAGCAAGAGCTCAGGTTTTAATTACCAAACCAATTAAAAATCTACAGATTAAAGGGACATTTCATTTAGATAAAGGCTACTATTATTTTAGAAATATTGATGATAGAATTTTATTTGGAGGAGGTAGAAACCTAGATTTTAAAGGAGAAGAAACTACCGATTTTGGACAAACAGCAATTATTCAAAATAAACTAGAAGAAATTTTAAAAACAACAATTTTACCCACCACAGAATTTGAAATAGAACATCGTTGGAGTGGAATAATGGGGGTAGGAAATCAGAAAAAAGCAATTGTAAAACAAATTTCAAACAATGTTTTTTGTGGTGTTCGTTTAGGCGGAATGGGTGTAGCCATTGGTAGTTTGGTAGGAAAAGAATTAGCTGAATTAGCAGAGTAATAAGTTTGTCAAAAAATGAATATAAAAGAAGAATTATACAAACAGTGTGAGTTGTATGTAAACAAACGTTTAGAGACTGTTGAAAAAACAATAGCATCTCATCAAAAGGCATTGCAATCTGAAACGAAAAGTTCTGCAGGAGACAAGCATGAAACTGGGCGTGCAATGTTACAGCTAGAAATGGAAAAAGCTAGTCAGCAATTAAGTGGAATTGCCCAAATGAAAGAAACCTTAGCAAAAATAAATACAAATTCTACTTCTGAAGTAGTTCGATTAGGCAGCGTAGTTGAAACAACCTCAGCCAATTATTATATAAGTATCAGCGCAGGTCTTATAACTATTGGTAAAACAAAATACTTTGCAGTGTCTTCTTCTTCACCTATTGGTAAACTTATTTTAGGAAAAAATGAAGGAGAATCCTTTGATTTTAATGGAACAAAAAGCATCATCAAAAAAAAATTTTAAAAAAAGGTAGGGTAAATTAAAAAACAACTGTTTTATGTTCAGGAAAGGTTGTTATTAAAAACCCTCACAGAAAAAGAAACCATAATACACTTTTATCTTTTGGTGTTTAAACGGTAAGAGTGTATTTTTTTTAAGACAAAAATTTATTTTAAGATAGTTGAGTAATAATTATGAGATAGTTATTATTGGTTTAAACAGTCTCTTTTAATTTTAAAAGAGACTGTTTTTTTATGCGCTATTTTTTCTGTGTGATTTATGAAAACCGACTGATTTTTATAAGAAACTTCAATTAACCAATAATTTCCTCTAAAATAAGATTGTAAAACTACTCCCTCTAAACTTGATTGACCTTGTATTATTTCTAGTTGATTAGGATATAACAATACGTTCTCTTCGTTTATCAACATTTCATTTACATCATCAAACAACGAAGCAATATATTTTTCTCTAGGATTTTTGTATAAGTTGAAAGGACTATCATAAGCAAGCATTTGGTGACTTCTAATAACCATCATTGTATCAGCAAATGACAGCGCATCGTTACCGTCGTGAGTAGCAACTATACACGCAATGTTTTTCTTTTTTAAGTATGCAAACAAGCGTCTACGCAACGAGTTCTTTTTAAAGTTATCTATTTGGCTAAAAGGCTCATCAAGTAACAATAATTCAGGTTCTTTTGCCAACGCCCTAGCAATAGCCACACGTTGTTGTTGACCACCACTTAAGTTTTTTACTTTTTCGTTAGCAAAATCAGTCATTTCAATAACTTCTAAAAGCTCTTGGGTTCTTTCTTCGGCTTCTTTTGGATAAAATCGAGATAAAAACTTTTTAATATTTTCACTTACCGAAGTAAAAGGCATTAAATCGAAATCTTGAGCAACGTATTTAAAAAACTCCATTCCAGGAACTAAATGATGCTTAGGTCCTAGAATTTGTATGTCATCCCAAAATAATTCTCCTTTATCAACATCTAGTAAACCATAAATAATTTTTAAAAGTGTCGATTTACCACAACCGCTTTCACCCATAACACATAAATGTTCCCCTTTTTCTAATTTAAAACGAATGTTTTCAAGGGTTTTGTTTTTTGATGGATAGGTAAAGGAAATAGTATTTACTTGTAGCATGGTTGCAAAAGTAACGGATTCGTAACAAACAAAAAACCGATGCTTTTGCATCGGTTTGTATAGTTAAGCACTTCTTTCTACGTATCGAATAATACTTTTTGCAATGTCTTTTCCGGTGGCTTTTTCAATGCCTTCTAAACCAGGTGAAGAGTTTACTTCTAAAATTAACGGACCTCTATCCGATTGTAACATATCAACTCCAGCAACACCTAAACGCATAGCTTTGGCAGCTTTTAAAGCAGCATTTTCTTCTTCATCAGTCAACTCAATAATTTCTGCAGTACCACCGCGGTGTAAGTTCGATCTAAATTCACCTTCTTTTCCTTGACGTTTCATCGCACCAACCACAACACCATCAACCACAAAAGCACGAATATCGGCACCTTTTGCTTCTTTAATATATTCTTGAACAATTACACGAGCTTGTAAGCCGTTAAATGCTTCTAAAACTGATTCAGCAGCTTTTTTTGTTTCAGCTAAAACAACACCTAGTCCTTGTGTTCCTTCTAGTAATTTTATAATTAATGGGGCACCACCAACTTTTTTAATAATTTCTGAAGTATCTTTAGAGTAATTAGTAAAAACTGTTTTTGGTAACCCTAAATTAGCTCTCGATAATACTTGTAAACTACTTAGTTTATCTCTTGAACGGACTAAGGCTTGTGATTCTACAACCGAAAAAACTTTCATCATTTCAAACTGACGTACTACAGCAGTACCATAAAAAGTAACCGAAGCTCCAATACGTGGTATAATAGCATCTACATCGGTAATTAATTCATGATTGTACACGATAGCAGGTTTCTTTTTCTCTATAATTAAATCACATTTTGTGTGGTCTAACACCAACATTTCATGTCCTCTTTTTTCACCAGCCTCAACTAAACGTTTGGTTGAGTATAATTTTGAGTTTCTTGAAAGAACAACAATTTTCATTTTTTATGCTTCTTTTTGTGTGATGTTTTTTTTCGAAACATCTACTATAAACTTTTTGTTTAAAAACTTTCTACCGATTAAAACAGGATATGTCATTTTTCCTCTATCAGATAAAGATAGTTTTATTTTATATTTTTTTTCGTAAAAAAGTACAGATGTTGAAACTATATATCTTTTTTGCTTTTTTCCGTTAGAACTTCTAATGCTTTTTACTTGATATTTAGTGGTTTGTAATAACTTGTTATTATACTTTTCGGTCTTTGGACATAAGAGTATAAATTGTAATACGCCATCTACCTCTTCAATGTGTTTACAATGAATAGCAGAAGTATAAGCACCAGTATCTATCTTTGCTGGTAAATCTTCAATATCCCATTTTAAAAAGGATATTTTTTCAATCCTTCCTATTAGTTTCATTTTTCAAAAATTAAGGCTGGCGAATTACTCACTATTTTTTGATATATACAACATCTATAAATAAAATTTTGTAATAAAAAAACCAGAGCTTAAGCTCTGGTTTAAAGGTATTTATTTTTTGACAGAAATTACCAAATTCTTACACGATCTTCTGGTTTTAAATACATGTTATCACCTTCTTTAACATTGAAAGCTTCATAAAAAGCATCTACGTTTTTAAGTGGCATGTAAGCTCTGTACTTTCCAGGAGCGTGAGGATCTGTCATAATTTGATTTTTCAAAGCTTCATCACGAATCTTAGTTCTCCAAACAGTAGCCCAAGAAAGGAAGAAACGTTGTTCTGGAGTGTATCCATCAATATTTTCTGGACGCCCATTTTTATTTAAGAAAATTTGTAACCCTTCATAAGCAGCTTGAACACCACCTAAATCACCAATGTTTTCTCCTAAAGTAAACTCTCCGTTTAAGTGCATGCTGTCAATAGCAACAATGTCACTGTATTGTTTTATTAATTTAGCCCCAGCTTCTTTAAATTTCTCAGAATCTTCTTCTGTCCACCAGTTTTTAAGGTTTCCGTCACCATCAAAACGAGCACCTGAATCATCAAAACTATGAGAGATTTCGTGACCAATAACTGCTCCAATTCCCCCATAATTTACAGCTTCATCAGCTTTGTAATTGTAAAAAGGTGGTTGTAAAATTGCTGCTGGGAACACGATTTCGTTGTTTACAGGATTAAAGTAAGCATTTACAGTCTGTGGAGACATTCCCCACTCAGATCTGTCAACTTCTTTACCTAATTTAGCGATGTCTTTTTCAAAGTTCCACTTGCTTACATTTATTGCATTATCAAAGTAAGTACCTCCTTGTTTTAAACCTTTTACTTGTAAAGTAGAGTAATCTTTCCACTTATCAGGATATGCAATTTTAACAGTTAACTTGTTTAATTTTTCTAAAGCTTTTTCTTTAGTTTCTTCACTCATCCAAGGTAACTGCCCGATACGCTTTTCAAATCCTAACAACACGTTGTCAATCATTTCTTTAGCTTTTTTCTTAGCTTCTGGCGGGAATTTAGCATCAACATATAACTTACCTAAAGCTTCACCAATAGCGCCGTTTAAGTTTCCTAAAGCACGCTCATCTCTTGGACGTTGTTGTTTAGCACCACGCATTTCTTTGCTATAAAACTCCCAGTTAGCTGTTTCTAAATCGGTAGATAATAAGCCTAAAGAGTTGTTAATTGCATTCCAACGTAATGATAATTTAACCGTCTCAATAGGACTGTTCTTAAGAACATCGTTCATCGCTTTAAAGTAATTAGGATCTGTAACGATAACTTTGTCGATATTATCAACACCAATTCCTTTTAAATGCGCATCCCAATCAATTGCAGGAGCTAATTCTGATAATTCAGCTACTGTCATAGGATTGTAGATTTTACGAGTATCTCTACGCTCTTCTTTTGTCATTCTTGGCTCAGCTAAACTCTTTTCGAAAGCAACGATAGTAGCTGCATTGCTTTTAGCTGTAGCTTCATCATCACCAAATTCTTGTAACATTTTAGCTACAAAAACCTCGTATTTTTCAAGTTTGTCTTTTACTTTTTCATCTACATAGTAATCTCTTGATAAACCAAGTCCGCCAGCTCCCATGTAACCAGCATTCATACTACTGTTTTTTAGGTCGTTAAACACCCCAAAACCATAAAAACCAGCACCACCATAAGGAGCCATGTTGGTAATAAATGTTTGAACGTCGTTTAAGTCTTTAATTTCTTCAATTTTTTGAAGGAATGGTTGCACAGGTGCTTTACCAGCTTGGTTTCTAGCTACGGTATCCATAATGGTTTCGTAGTAGTTTACCGCTTTTTCTTGATCAGAATCTATTTCGTTTCCATCAGCATCTTTTATTTTTTCAAAGTTTCCTTCTTCAATAGCTTTGTTTAAGATTGCCAACACGTCTTTAGTAGTTGTTTTTCTTAGCTGATTGAATCCTCCCCAAGAAGTTTCATCAGCTGGAATTTCGGTTTTTTCAACCCATGTACCGTTAACGTGTGTAAAGAAATCATCGGTTGGTTGCACCGAAGTTTTCATGTTTTCTAAAACAATTGCTTGTACCTTTTCTTCAGGTTTTTGGTCTGTTTTACAAGAAACAACAGCGAAAGATGCTACTGCTGCCGATGCAAACAAAACTTTGTGTATGGTTTTCATTGATATTTAATTTTGGTTGATATTAAATCACTCTTATTAAATAAGAGTGATTTTTTAAAAAATTGTTACAGATTTTAACTTTTAATTTTTGATTTAGGCGGATTTGGTAACGTATCAAACCCCATGTTGAATAAGGTAAATCCGAAAATATCTGAGTACTGTTCAATAGTTTTAGAAACGGGAGTTCCTGCACCATGACCCGCATTGGTTTCAATACGAATTAAAACAGGATTGCTTCCTTTATGTTTGTTTTGTAGTTCAGCAGCAAATTTAAAACTATGTGCAGGCACTACACGATCGTCGTGATCTCCCGTAGTTACCATTGTTGCAGGATATGACACTCCTTCTTTTACATTATGAACAGGCGAATATCCTTTTAAATACTTAAACATTTCTTTGCTTTGTTCAGCTGTTCCGTAGTCGTACGCCCAACCTGCACCTGCAGTAAATGTATGGTAGCGTAACATATCTAAAACTCCAACAGCTGGTAAAGCCACCTTTATTAAATCTGGACGTTGCGTCATGGTTGCACCTACTAATAAACCTCCGTTAGACCCTCCTCTAATTGCTAAATAATCAGAAGAAGTATAGTTTTCTTTAATTAAATATTCAGCAGCAGCAATAAAATCGTCAAAAACATTTTGCTTTTGTAATTGAGTACCTGCAACATGCCATTTTTTACCATATTCACCTCCACCACGTAAGTTAGGTACTGCATACACACCACCTTGCTCCATCCAAACAGCATTAGCAATACTAAAACTTGGAGTTAAACTGATATTGAATCCCCCATAACCGTATAAAATCGTAGGGTTTTTACCATTTAACTCTAATCCTTTTTTATAGGTGATAATCATAGGAACTTTTGTTCCGTCTTTTGAAGCATAGAAAACTTGTTTGCTTTCATACTCATCAGAATTGAAAGAAATTGCAGGTTTCCAGTATAATTCATATGTTCCGTCTTCTGGATTGAATTTGTATGAAGAGCTAGGTGTGTTGTAATTTGTAAAAGAAAAGTATAATTCTTTAGCATCCGTTTTTCCATTAAAACCTCCAGCTGAACCTACACCTGGTAATTTAACTTCACGGATTAATTTCCCATCAAAATCATATTGCAATATTTTTGAAACCGCATCTACCATGTATTCTGCAAAGAAATATCCGGCTCCTGTTGATGGAGATAATACATTTTCGGTTTCAGGAATAAAATCTACCCAATTTTCTTGCGTTGGATTAGCAGCATCAACAATAACTACCTTTTTATTTGGTGCGTTTAAATTGGTAACTAAATATAACTTACTTCCTCTGTTGTCAATTACATAGGTATCACTATCAAAATTATTAATGATAGGAGTTAGCTTGTTTTCAGGATTAGTTAAATCTTTTATAAACAACTTATTTCCTGATGTTGAGGTAGAGGCAGTTACTAATAAATAATTGTCGTCTTCGGTTAAATACCCGCCCACGTAACGATGTTTCTCTTCAGCAGTACCACCAAAAACAACTTCATCTGTACTTTGTGGAGTTCCTAGTTTATGGTAATATAATTTGTGTTGATCGGTTTTTGCTGATAATTCACTTCCTTTAGGTTTGTCGTAACTAGAGTAGTAGAACCCTTCGTTGCCTTTCCAAGAAATTCCAGAGAATTTTACATCAACTAAAGTATCTCCTTTAATTTCTTTAGTCTCAGCATCCATTACAATTACTTTTCTCCAATCGCTTCCTCCTTCAGAAATTGCATAAGCAACTGTTTTTCCGTTTTTAGTAAAACTTACTGAACCTAATGAAGTAGTACCATCTTCAGCAAAAGTGTTAGGGTCTAAGAAAACTTCTTCGTTTCCGTCTTTATCTTTTCTATAAAGAACGTACTGATTTTGTAATCCATTGTTTTTATAAAAATAAGTATACTCACCTTCTTTAAAAGGAGTACCTACTTTTTCGTAATTCCATAATTCTGATAAACGATCTTTTAATTGTTCACGATACGGAATTTTACTTAGATAATCGAAAGTAACTTCATTTTCAGCTTTTACCCAAGCCTCGGTTTCTGCACTTCTATCATCTTCTAGCCAACGGTAATTATCGGTTACTTTCGTGCCAAAGTACTCATCTACTACAGGTTTTTTAGCTGTTTCAGGGTAATTCACGGTTATATTTCTTTGGGTTTGTTGTTCTTCTTTACAAGACACAAGTAGTGTACTTGCTGCAAGAATAGGAAGGATTAGTTTTTTCATTTATATATAATGATTAGTTAATGTCTTCAAAATTAGAAGAAAAAACCAATGAACAACTATATTTTAAGAGGATTTTAACACTAAACAATGAATTGTAATCTTTCAAAATAAAAACGACTACCTTTACAGTAATTTGATAAAATATTATGACTGAAAATTTAAACAAAGAAAGCTTTTTTAAGAAAATTTTTAATTATGAAGAAAATAAAGAGTGGAAGTTTGAAGGAGAAATTCCTGCAATTATTGATTTTTATGCAGATTGGTGCGGACCATGTAAAGCATTAGCCCCGGTTTTAGAACAATTGAGTGAAGAGTATGAAGGAAAAATCAATATTTATAAAATAGATACAGAAGCTGAACAAGAATTATCAGCTGCTTTTGGTATTAGAAGCATTCCTTCAATGTTATTTTGCCCAGTAGGAGAGGAGCCACAAATGGCTCACGGTGCTTTACCACAAAAACAGATAGAACAAATAATTGCTGATGTTTTAAAAGTAGAAAAATAAATACAGGTTTTTATAAAATAGACCTTTACAAAGTGATGCAAATTTGCATCACTTTTTTTGTGAGATAAATTAAAATAAGAAACCCAGTGATAATCACTTGTCAAGCAAAATTTTAAATTTTAAAGCATTGTTTTTTAAGGTTTTATAAAAGTGTTTAAAAAGTAAAAACCAAGTAAATTTCTGCAATTTGTTAAAAACTTCAAGGGATTTGTGAATAAGTATACCTTTCAATTTTTAGCATTTTTTTCAATCTTTGTTTCTCCCCTCAGTAAGAAAAATAACACACTAAAAAGAGCTTAAAAAAGCATGGCATCTATCGAACCAATTTTACAAGAAAACAAAGACAGATTTGTAATTTTTCCAATTCAACATAACGATTTATGGGAATGGTATAAAAAACAACAAGCTTGTTTTTGGACTGCGGAAGAAATTGATTTACATTCAGACTTAAATGACTGGAATACGAAATTAACAGATGATGAGCGTTATTTTATCAAACATATTTTAGCGTTTTTTGCTGCATCTGACGGAATTGTAAACGAAAACTTAGCAGAAAACTTTGTAAACGAGGTTCAATATTCAGAAGCAAAATTCTTCTATGGTTTTCAAATCATGATGGAGAACATTCACTCTGAAACCTATTCATTATTAATAGATACTTATATTAAAAATGAAGAGGAAAAAAATAAATTGTTTAAAGCAATTGAAGTTTTTCCAGCCATTAAAAAGAAAGCTGATTGGGCATTAAAATGGATTGAGTCTGATTCGTTTGCAGAGCGATTAATAGCTTTTGCTGCGGTTGAAGGGATTTTCTTCTCAGGGTCGTTCTGTTCAATTTTCTGGTTAAAGAAACGTGGGTTATTACCAGGATTAACATTCTCTAATGAGTTAATTTCTCGTGATGAGGGAATGCACTGTGATTTTGCGGTACACTTACACAACAATCACTTAATAAACAAAGTGCCAAAAGAAAGAATTAGAGAAATTATCATTTCAGCTTTAGATATTGAAAGAGAGTTTATTACCGAATCGCTTCCAGTAAGTTTAATTGGTATGAACGCTACGTTAATGACGCAATATTTAGAGTTTGTAACAGATAGATTGTTACTAGAATTTGGTTGTGAAAAAGAATACGAAGCAACCAATCCGTTTGATTTCATGGAAATGATTTCATTAGAAGGAAAAACAAATTTCTTTGAAAAAAGAGTATCAGAGTACCAAAAAGCTGGTGTAAAATCAGGTGGTACAGGAAGCATCAGCTTTGATGCAGATTTTTAGAAACCAATAGACTGCTATTTTTCCCCTACATGCAGTATTACTCAGCTAAAGCACGATTAAAGTGCTTTAGCTTATAAATCGTTTCGAGTAAGAAACAACCAAATTATTAACATTTTGCATGTTGCCAAAAACAATGTGTTTTAGCAACACTATTAACCAACTAAAACCAATTTTAATATGTATGTAGTAAAAAGAGACGGGAGAAAAGAGCCTGTGATGTTCGACAAAATCACAGCAAGGGTTAGAAAAATGTGTTACGGATTAAACAATATTGTTGATCCTGTAAAAGTTGCCATGCGAGTTATTGAAGGGTTGTATGATGGGGTAACAACTTCTGAATTAGATAACTTAGCAGCAGAAGTAGCAGCAACCATGACAACTGCACACCCAGATTATGCAAAATTAGCTGCAAGAATTGCCGTATCTAACTTACATAAAAACACAAAAAAGTCATTCTCAGAAACAATGACTGATTTGTACAATTATATAAATCCACGTACAGGAAAAAAAGCACCTTTATTAGCAGATGACGTATATAAAATCATCATGGATAATGCTGATAAGTTAGATTCTACAATTATTTACAGTCGTGATTTTAACTACGATTATTTTGGTTTTAAAACATTAGAACGCTCTTATTTATTAAAGTTAAACGGTAATATTGTTGAGCGTCCTCAACAAATGTTAATGCGTGTTGCTATTGGTATTCACAAAGAAGATATTGATGAGGCTGTTGCTACATATGAGTTAATGAGTAAAAAATACTTTACCCATGCAACCCCAACCTTATTCAATGCAGGAACACCAAAACCACAAATGTCGTCTTGTTTCTTATTACAAATGCAAGATGATAGTATCGATGGAATTTACGACACCTTAAAACAAACAGCTAAGATTTCACAATCAGCTGGAGGTATAGGGTTGTCTATTCACAATATCCGTGCAACAGGATCTTACATTAGCGGAACCAATGGAACTTCTAACGGAATCGTACCGATGTTACGTGTATTTAATGACACTGCTCGTTATGTAGATCAAGGAGGAGGAAAACGTAAAGGTTCTTTCGCGATGTATTTAGAACCTTGGCATGCTGATATTTTTGATTTCTTAGATTTAAAGAAAAACCACGGAAAAGAAGAAATGCGTGCGCGTGATTTATTCTATGCAATGTGGATTTCTGATTTATTCATGAAACGTGTTCAAGAAGATGGAAATTGGACGTTAATGTGCCCACACGAATGTCCACATTTATACGACACCTATGGTGAAGAGTTCGAGCGTTTGTATACAGGATACGAAGCTGCTGGTAAAGGAAGAAAAACTATCAAAGCACGTGATTTATGGGAGAAAATCTTAGAATCACAAATTGAAACAGGTACACCATACATGTTGTATAAAGATGCGGCAAACCGTAAATCGAATCAAAAGAATTTAGGAACCATCCGTTCTTCAAATTTATGTACCGAGATTATGGAATACACTGCAGAAGATGAGGTTGCTGTATGTAACTTAGCATCAATTGCAATTCCAATGTTTGTAGCTGAAGATGAAAATGGAAACAAATTTTTCGACCACAACAAGTTATTTGAGGTAACTAAAAAAGTGGTTAGAAACTTAGATACAGTAATCGATCGTAACTATTACCCAGTAAAAGAAGCAGAAAATTCTAACTTCCGTCACCGTCCGGTAGGATTAGGTATTCAAGGATTAGCCGATGCTTTTATCATGTTACGTTTACCGTTTACAGGTGATGAAGCTAAGAAGTTAAATCAAGAGATATTTGAAACTTTATACTTTGCAGCAGTAACTTCTTCAATGGAAGTAGCTAAAGCAAAAGGAGCCTACTCAACATTTAAAGGTTCACCAATGTCAGAAGGAGAATTCCAACACAACATGTGGGGAATTAATGACGACGAATTAAGTGGTCGTTGGGATTGGGGTAAATTACGCAAAGAAGTAAAAAAACACGGAGTGCGTAACTCGTTATTAGTAGCGCCAATGCCAACAGCTTCTACTTCTCAAATCTTAGGAAACAACGAAGCTTTTGAACCATATACTTCTAACATTTATACTCGTAGAGTATTATCAGGAGAGTTTATCGTGGTAAACAAGCACTTATTGGAAGATTTAGTAGAGTTAGACTTATGGGATAACGATATGAAAGAAGATATTATGCGTGCAAACGGATCTATCCAACATATTGAAACTATTCCACAAGAGCTAAAAGAGTTATACAAAACAGTTTGGGAAATGAGTATGAAAGATATCATTGATATGGCACGCCATAGAGGGTATTTTATCGATCAATCTCAATCGTTAAACTTATTCATGCAAGATCCAGATTTTGGTAAGTTAACATCAATGCATTTCTATGCATGGAAATCAGGATTAAAAACAGGAATGTACTACTTACGTACAAAATCTGCAGTAAACGCGAAGCAATTCACGTTAAATGTAGAAAAGAAAGAAGAAGACAAACCAATGAGTCCTGAAGAATTTAAGGCAATGGTAGAAGCTTCTAAAAACGCAGGTCCAGACGATTGTTTAATGTGCGGATCTTAAAAAGTTAAGTGTTTTTATTTGAAGGGTAAAAACAATTAGGTTAATAAACGGTAAAGAGAAGTCGAAAGGCTTCTCTTTTTTAGTATTTTCGACAAAATTTTAGTTAAAATGATGAACTGGGAGCAACTACTTTCATTAAAAAGATTTGGAGACACTCAAAAACGTAAACGAATAGATCAAGATGAAACTCGTTTAGGTTTTGAGGTAGATTTTGATAGAATTATTTTCTCTTCGGCTTTTCGAAGTCTGCAAGATAAAACACAGGTAATTCCACTATCAAAAACCGACTTTGTGCACACTCGTTTAACACACAGTTTAGAGGTGTCGGTTGTTGGACGTACTTTAGGAAGACGTGTAGGAAAAGTGTTGTTAGAGCGTCATCCGAAGTTACAAGAACTAGGGTATACGTTTAACGATTTTGGAGCTATCGTAGCAGCAGCATCGGTAATGCACGATATCGGAAATCCACCGTTTGGGCATTCTGGAGAAAAAGCGATTGGAGAATATTTTAAAACAGGAAAGGGACTTCAGTATAAAAATGAGCTAACCGATTTAGAATATCAAGATTTAATTGATTTTGAAGGAAATGCGAACGGATTTAAAATTCTTACCGAAAGTAGAGAAGGTATCGAAGGTGGTTTGCGTTTAAGTTATGCAACCTTAGGGGCTTTTATTAAATACCCGAAAGAAAGCCTTCCGAAGAAACCAACAAAACACATTGTAGATAAAAAATATGGCTTTTTTCAATCTGAAAAATCAGCTTTTTTAGAAGTTGCTGAAGATTTAGGCTTATTGAAAAAAGAACCTGAAGGAATTTCTTTTTACCGTCATCCACTTGCATATTTAGTTGAAGCAGCAGATGATATTTGTTATACAATTATCGATTTTGAAGACGGAATAAATCTTGGTTTAATAGATGAAGACTATGCTTTAGAGTACATGATTAAACTAGTAAAAGATGTAATTGATAGTAAAAAATATCATTCGCTTAAACATAAAAAAGATCGTATAAGCTATTTGCGTGCCTTAGCTATTGGAGTTTTAATTAATGAAGCAGTAACCATCTTTTTAGAAAACGAGGAAGCTATTTTAAACGGAGCTTTTGATAAAGGATTACTTGATAAATGCAAATACGAGGCACAAATAAACGATATTATAAAAATTAGTATTGATAAAATATACCGAAGCAAAGAAGTAGTAGAAAAAGAAGTAGCAGGGTATAAAATTATAGCTGATTTATTGGATGTTTTTGTTACAGCTCTTAACAATAAGTTTGATGGTACTCAGTCAAATTACGATAAATTAGTATTGAATTTACTACCAGAAGAATACCAACAAGAGAGACCAAAACTATATGATAGAATTATGCAAGTATGTAGTTATATTGCTGGTTTATCTGACGGATTTGCAATTCGTTTACATAGAAAGTTAATGGGGAATATTAGTTAGAACATGTTAAAAATCAGTTTTTTGTGTTGAAAACTATCAGTTTAACATATTATTGCAAAAATTATTAGGGTAAAGCAAGAATAACTTGTTATACTAGTTCATTAACCATTGTATTATGAATAAAAAAATACTTTTATTTAGCTTTTTATTAATAGCTATAACTGGAGTTGTTTTTAAAATGTCAGTTACTAATGAAACTGAAATTGATAAATTAAGAAAACAACATGCAGAATACTTAAAGAATCATCCTTATCAAAAAACAGCAGAGCTTCCAAAAAAACAAAGAAAAGCTCAAGGGTTACCACCTAATGCTTATTTTGAACAAAAATATTTAAGTGAGATCAATCCAAGTACAGGAAAAACCCATAAAGAAAACATCTACAAACTTCAAGAAGAATTAAACAAGCGTAGAGCAGGTTTAAAAGTTCCTGGTGATGCAGACAACGCTTGGGTAGAAAGAGGACCTGATAATGTAGGAGGAAGAACAAGAGCTTTAATTTTTGACCCAAATGACACTACTAATGAAACCGTTTTTGCGGGAGGTGTTAGTGGAGGTTTATGGAAAAACACGAATATCTCTAACCCAAGTTCAAAATGGGTTCGCGTAGGAATTCCAGAGAACTTAGCAGTTTCTTGTATTGCTGTTGATCCTAACGATAACAAAATCTTTTATGTTGGTACTGGAGAAACATATGTTAATGGAGAAATTAACGGTGATGGTTTATGGAAGTCTACAGATGGAGGTAATACATGGAATAGGGTATTAGGAAGAGAATTAAATAGCTCTACAGTAGAATATAATGTAAAGTTAACGGTTAATTCTCCTGCTGCAATAGCAAAAGATTATGTAGCTGTATTATCTAAAGCTTTTGGAGAGAAAATACCGACTCCAATTACTAGTTCAATTGTTTTAGCTGTGGATGATAATTCTGATGCATCATTTTCATCAACCGATACTAGTGATGCCTGTGATGTTATAACGAATGCCTCAGACTTAAATGGAAAAATAGCTATCGTTAGAAGAGGTTCTTGTAATTTTTCATTAAAAGCATTAAAAGTTCAACAAGCAGGTGCAGTAGCTATAATTGTTGTAAATAATCAAGATACTAACCCTTTTAATATGGCGGCAGGTGCAGATGGTCCAGATGTAAATATTCCTTCTGTAATGATTAGCAAAGCAGATGGCGAATCGTTAATTTCGACTTTAGAATCAGAAAATGTAGAAGTTACTTTAACAGGTGGGAATTTTGATGCAGTAAATGGTATTTCTACGGTTTCAGGAATACACCACATTAATGATATCGCTGTAAGGAATAATGGAGGAGTATCTGAAGTTTACATTGCAGTTGGTGATGTTTTCTATAGACATGGTTTCACTTCTCTAGGTGGTGATTCTATTGGGGTATATAAATCTACAGATGGCGAAAATTTTACTAAATTGAACTTACCAAGAACAGATCTTGGAAATAATTACGTGCCTAACAATATTAAACTAGCATTTGATAACTCTATTTATGTTAGCACAACAAGAAGTTCATCATTTGGAGATGGAGGAGGAGCTATTCTTAAATCTATTAATGGAAGTGACTTTACCTTAGTACAAACAATAGAAAAAGGGTTAAGAACAGAAATAGCTACCTCACCTACTAATGCTGGTACAGTTTATGTATTAGCACAAATGAATGATAGTTCTGCACCAGTAAAGATTTTTAAAACAACGAATGGATTTGCTACTATTAATGAAATAGCGCTACCAAATGATGCAGATAATGATATTCCGGCAAATGATTTTACTAGAGGTCAGTCTTTTTATGATTTGTTAATTAAAGTTGACCCTAACAATGAAAATATAATTTATGTTGGAGGTATAGATTTATTTAAGTCCGTTAACGGAGGTGCTATTTGGCAGCAAATTTCGAAATGGTCTAACAATCCTGGATTAAATACATTAGGTGCTTCGTTGGTGCATGCTGATCAACACGGTTTAGCATTTGCTTCTTCTAATAGAATGATATTTGGTAATGATGGAGGTGTTTATTTTTCCAACAATTCAGGTGCTACTATTGAGGCAAGAAATAGTAATTATAATACCGTTCAGTTTTATACTATAGGAGTAGCTCCAACTACGGCATTTGATGGAGAAGAATTTTTTATTGCAGGAGCCCAAGATAATGGAACACAGTTAATAAAAAATGCATCATCTGGTATTAATAGCTCAGATAGAGTTGCAGGAGGTGATGGTGCGGCAAGTTTTTTTGATGTTGATGGTTCTGATAAATATTATATAACTAATTATGTGTATAATGGTTATATAACACTAAGAAACTTAGTTAACAATCAAGGTATTATTATTAACGATGAAGATGAGTCTAATGGAGACTTTATTAATCAAGAAGAATTAGATTCTCATCTAAACATTTTATACTCTAATTATTCTTCAGGAAATAATTATCAAATAAGAAGATATGCTAACTTATTGGGGGCTATATCTAAAAATATATTAAAAAATGGTTTAATGAATTCTGAACCATCAGTTTTAAAAATCTCTCCATACACAGTAAATTCTAGCAAGTTATATGTTGGATTGAAAAACGGAAAGCTTCTTAAAGTAGAAAATGCTAATTCAGGATTAGGAAATTGGTCAGAAATTACAGGAGATGAATTTGTAGGGTCAGTATCTGATATTGAGTTTGGTAAAAATGAAAACCAAATTTTTGTAACCATGCATAATTATGGTGTGAAAAGTATTTGGTATTCTAGTGACGGAGGAACGAATTGGGTAAGTAAAGAAGGGAATTTACCAGACATCCCTGTAAAAACAATATTACAGAATCCACTAAGTACTAATGAAGTAATTGTTGGAACTGACCTAGGAGTTTGGAAAACAAGTAATTTTAATGACGTTTCACCTAACTGGACTCAGTCGTATAATGGAATGAGTAATGTACCTGTGTTAGATCTAGATCTTAGAGATGATAATACTGTTTTTGCTGCAACATATGGTAGAGGAATTTTTTCTGGAAAATTCATATTAGATCCTAATGGAGACGCAGATGGAGATGGAGTAAAGAATAGTGAAGATAATTGCCCAAATACTCCTAATGCTGATCAAAAAGATAGTGATTCAAATGGAATTGGAGATGTTTGTCAAGATACTGATGAAGATGGTATCTTAGATATTAATGATAACTGTCCAACTAATGCAAATTCTGATCAAAAGGATACTGATGAGAATGGAGTTGGAGACGCTTGTCAAGATACCGATGGAGATGGTGTTATGGACGATGTAGATAACTGTTTAACTACTAAAAATCCAGATCAGAAAGATGGAAATGGAGATGGAGTTGGTGATGTTTGTGATACGAGCTATAAAAACAGAGACAACATTACAGTAAAAACTACTTCAGAAACATGTTCTGATCAAAACGATGGGAAAATAACAGTAAGTGTTAAACAAACGTTTGTGAGTTATACTGTGACAGTTAAAAATACATCGACAGATTTAAGTAAACAATTAACAACAACGTCAGTAGAGTTTACTGATTTGGCTCCAGGTACTTATGAAGTATGTGTAAAAGTAAACGAAAGAGACGATTATACTCAGTGTTTTGAAGTTACTATTGGTGAATCAGCTCCTGTTGCTTTAAAAGTAGCTAAAAATGCTGCATCAAAAAATTATACGGTAAATGTTACTTCAGGTACTGCTCCTTATACAGTGTATTTAAATGGTAATTTAGTTGATACTTTTAATACATCTACATTTAATGTTAATGTAGAAGGTAGTGGAGTTTTAGAGGTTAAAACTGCTAAAGCGTGTGAAGGAAAATCAAATGTTATTATTGATAATATTTTCCTAAAACATAACCCGGTTTCTAATACTATAGACTTATTGTTACCTAATGACGCTGAATCTAAATTGAATATTAGATTATACGACATCAAAGGAAAAATAATTTTAGAAGGAGCTTTTGAAAAACAAGGAAACGAATTATCAATTCCATTTGATGGATTTAACTCAGGAACTTATTTATTAAAAGTAGGAAACAATAACACAAACACATTTAAAGTATTAAAACGATGAGAAAAGTAATAAAAACAATCGCCTTATTTTCACTTCCTTTATTTGTTGCTTGTGGAGGTGGAGGAAGTAAAGAACCAGCAAATGAAGCACCAACTACAGTAAATTTAGTGTATCCTACTGAGAATTTATTGTGTATTAACAATACAATTCCGTTTGATTGGTCAGATGCTACAGATCCTAATAACGATAATATCAGCTATAAAGTTGAAATAGCGAAGAACAGAGAGCTTACTAATGAACCAACAACAAGAACAGCTAGTGCCTCTCAAGTCTCTATTACTTTAAATAAAGGAGTAGCTTATTATTGGAGAGTAACTGCAGTTGACAGTAAAGGTAAAGAAGGAACACCATCTTCTGTATTTGCTTTTTATACTAAAGGAGAAGGAGAAAGTAATATTGCTCCGTTTACTGCTGAATTAGTAAAACCAGCTGATGATAGTTCAGTTTCTGGAACTACTGTAACTCTAGAGTGGAAAGGTGCTGATTCTGATTCAGACGATAATACATTGAAATATGATGTGTTTTTTGGAGAAGATACTAACCCAAGTATAAAGGAAGAAAACACTTCAGCAAAAACTTTAAATGTTGATGTTGAAACAGGTAAAACGTATTATTGGAAAGTAAATACAATTGATGTTGCAGGAGCAAAATCAATAGGACAAGTTTGGAGTTTCAAAGTAAACTAATAAACCAAGATAATAGTTATAAAAAACGACGCTTTAAAAGCGTCGTTTTTTATTTAATAAGGTTATCTTTTTATTTGTGATTCGGCAACATTTTCCAGTTCATCGTACCAGTTTTGTCCAAATTTTCTAATCAATGCTTGTTTTACAAATTTATATACAGGTACTTGTAATTCTTTACCTAATGAGCAAGCATCATCACATATTTCCCACTTATGGTAATTAACTGCTGCAAATTCACTGTAATCCTTAACACGAACAGGGTATAGGTGACACGAAACGGGTTTTTTCCAATCTATAAGACCCTGGTTATAAGCTTCTTCAATTGCACATAAAGCAGTTCCTTTATTATCAAAAATAACATAAGCACAATCAGCATCGTCAATTAAAGGAGTTTCTAGTTCGTCAAAATCGCTAGTAATCCATGTTCCTTGTTTTTCAATAGCAGCAATTCCTTCTTTCCTTAAAAAAGGTTTTACTTTAGGGTATATTTCTTCTAAAATTTTTGTTTCCTCTTTTTCAAGTGGAGCACCCGCATCACCGTCAATACAACAAGCACCTTTACACGCAGACAAGTTACAGACAAACTCTTTTTTTATAAGATCTTCTGAAACAATGGTTTTTCCTAATTGAAACATAAAATGAGTTTAAAAATGAAAGTTTATAACAACTTCACGTAAATTTAAATGCAAAAATACTAGATTGTAACATTACTTATATAATTTTGCACACGAAAAACATCAACTATGGACTTTAACTTTAAAGAAATTTTTACAGCCTTTATGGTATTATTTGCGGTAATTGATATTGTGGGAAATATTCCTATTATTATTGATTTACGTAAAAAAGTAGGACACATTCAATCAGAAAAAGCCTCTGTAATTGCTGGGTTTATTATGATTTTGTTTTTATTTGTAGGACAACGATTATTAAACCTAATAGGTATCGATGTGCATTCATTTGCAGTTGCAGGATCATTTATCTTGTTTTTCATTGCTTTAGAAATGATTTTAGGGATAACCTTATATAAGGAAGATGAAGAAGAAGCGTTAAGCGCAACTGTTTTTCCATTAGCATTTCCATTAATTGCAGGACCTGGTAGTTTAACAACCTTACTTTCATTACGTGCAGAATTTAACTTAGAAAATATAATTGTAGCTGTTTTCTTAAATGTTATTGTAATATATATAGTGTTAAAAACATCATCTAAGATAGAACGAATGATTGGTCCTAACGGAATTAAAATTATTAGAAAAGTATTTGGTGTTATCTTATTAGCTATTGCTGTTAAGTTATTTGCAGCAAATATTAAAATGTTATTAGCTTAAAAATGGTTTTTGACATACTTATTGTAGGAGGAGGAGTATCAGGAATGCAGTGTGCCTTAGTTTTAGGTTCGGCGCTTAACAAAGAGTATGCTAAAGAAAAAAAAGTGGGAATAATCTTGCATCAAAGAGCTTCTCATTTACAAGATGCTTTATTTAACAATGTCTTAGGGTTAACTCCAGGAACTTTAGGAAAAGATATTTTAGAAGAAGGAAAGAAGCAATTAAGCGAACTATACCCTGAAGTAGTACAGGTAGAAAATGAAAAAGTTATTGCTGTTTTAGAAGAAGGAGAGGCGTATAAAGTAGTTACTAATAAAGCAGAGTACATTAGCAAAATGGTAGTAATAGCATTAAATTATTCAAAGCCATTTGAAATCGCTGGATTAGAGCAATATGTAGAAAGACATATTCGTGCAAATGCAATGAAAGATAGAATACAATTGCGTAACTTTAACCACTTAATTAAAGACGGATTATATGTTTGCGGTACACTAGCAGGTTGGAGAAGTCAATTTGCTATAGCTGCAGGTAGTGGAGCAAGTGTTGCAACCGATATTTTAACAGTGTGGAATGAAAATGTACCAACTAAGGTGCATGATAAGAGAGTAATAAATTAAATAATTAAAAGGAGTAGATTATGAAGAAAGTATTAGGACTTATAGCAATGTTAGCATTGTTTATAAATTGTGGAGGTGGAAGTGAGGATGAAATAGTACCACCTGTAGAAGTAATATCTAATGGTAACTCAGGAAGTTTTACAATACCTTCTGATATTGTTGATTACTACAAAGACATTGATTTTACTAAAACAGGAAGCTCATTAAAAGATGAATTAGCTACAACAATAATTAATTCTCACACAACTAATTTAACATACACACCGGGAGTTTGGGATGCGTTAAAGCAATCAGATTTAGATCCTACTAATAGTAATAAAGTGGTGTTAATTTATGGGTATGATGATAACGATGCTAGTCTTGTAAATGATAGAACTCGTGATAAAGATTCGAATGGTGGTAATTCTGGTGATTGGAATAGAGAGCATGTATACCCTAAATCTTTAGGTATTCCAAATTTAGGAACTTCAGGACCTGGGGCAGATGCGCATCATTTAAGACCTTCTGATGTTACTTTTAATTCTCAAAGAGGAAATAAACTATTTGCTGCAGGAAGCGGTACTGCAGGAGATGTTTCTGGTAATTGGTACCCTGGTGATGAGTGGAAAGGAGATGTAGCCCGAATGATGATGTATATGTATTTACGTTATGGTAGTAGATGTTTACCAAAGAATGTAGCAGTTGGTTCTGTAGCAACTTCAGATAGCAATATGGTTACTTTATTATTACAATGGAATGCTGATGATCCGGTTTCAGAATTAGAAAAACAACGTAATAATGTGTTGGCTACTATTCAAGGAAATAGAAATCCGTTTATAGATAATCCGTATTTAGCTACGGTAATATGGAACGGTGATGCAGCAGAAAACACTTGGGAATAATCCCGTTTTATAGATAACCTATTGATTCTTTTAAAGAGTCAATAGGTTGTTTTTATAAGTTCTTCCTACAGGGATTTTTTCACCTTCTATGTATGCAGTTGTTCCTGTATATTTTTCAACTTTTTCAAGATTTATAATGTATGATTTGTGTATCTGAACAAATTGTTTTTGATTCAATGTTTCTTTCCAGTTTTTCAAAGAATCTATAATGGTTAGCTTTTTTGTCGAGGTTACAAAATGAATATAATTTCGGTCAGATTCTAAATACAAAATATCTTCTACATATATTTTGTGTATAGTTTTATCAATATTCAAGTAAATAGCTTCTTTTTCTGAAGCTTTTGGTTTTACCAACTGACTTTCAACTTTACTTATAGCTTTTAAAAATCGATCAAAAGAAAATGGTTTCACCAAATAATCTACAATAGTATCTAATTCGAAACTGCGCACAGCATAATCAGGATAAGCGGTTGTAATAACTATTTTAGGCGGATTTTTAACTGTTTTTATAAAATCTAATCCAGAAATATCAGGTAAATTAATGTCGAGAAAAACAACATCAGCGGTGTTCTCTTTAAAAAATTCATTTGCTTTCATTGCTGTTTGAAATGTATTGAGTAATTCTGTATCAGGAATTTTACTCAAATACTTTTTCAATATAACTTGTGCTGGTAATTCATCTTCAATAATTATACATTTCATAGTTGCTGTATTTTGAGTTCAACAGTATACCTGTTTTCTTCTTTAACTATTGAAAGCGTATGGTTTTTAGGATAAATTAACGATAGTCTTTTCTTCAAATTTTCTAATCCAATAGCGTTACTATTCTCCTTAATACTGCTGTTATATTGATTACTACTTACCAAAGTTAATTGCTGGTTTTCTGCATTGATTATTATATCAATTTTACTATGAGCAACGCTATGTTTAAAAGCATTTTCTATAATAGTAATTAACAAAAGCGGAGCAATACGATATTGCTCACTATCTGTGTTGAATTGATACTTAATTTCTTTTATCCCTTCAGTTCGTATTTTTTGAAAATCGATATAATTTTGTATAAACTGTAGTTCTTTATCTAACGAAACGGTTTCTGTGTTGGTTTCGTAAAGCACGTGTTTTAAGTTTTCAGATAGTTTTAAGATTAAATCGGGGGTTTGGTTAGGTTTGTCTATAGAGTAGGCGTAAATCGTGTTTAAATTGTTTAACAACACGTGCGGATTTATCTGTGATTTAAGGAATTTTAATTCCATTTCTGTTCGTTCTTGTGCTGTTTGTGCTAGTTTTTCTTGTCCATCTAAAAATTTAAATAACATCCATGTAAATGAGAAAAATAATAACGGAACCAATGTTTGCCATAAATAATCGCTTAAACATTTCATGATAGAGCATCCGCAACGCGCAAAAACATTGCAATACAATTGTGTTGCAACTACAGAAATAAGTAAAAAAACAGCTCCGTACAAAACATACCATTTCTTTTTTACAAACAACGGAAGTAAAAAAAGGTTGTTTGTATAAACTATAATCAGCAGAATGAAAAAGTATTGTAAAAACGGATTTTCAGCCCAATAATATGGTGTAAATACAAACAGTGAAATGAATGTAAATAACACCCAAAATAGTAGGTGAATTAAGATTTCTGCACTATGTTTTTTTATAAAACTCATTCTTTCTCAAAGTAACTAAAATATAGGGTAGAATCAAAGTAGAAAGTATCAACTACACGTTGTTAGGTACAAACAACGTTTGGTAAGTTGTTTATACAGGTTTATAAGTAGTGTGTACTTTAAATTTTTTCATCAATAGGTTGTCATGTAAATTCGAAACTAAATAAAACAAGAGTACTAACTAAAAAACAATAAAAATGAGAACAATTGTAGTATGTATAGCCGTTTGTTTGATAGCTTTCACAGCAAACGCACAAGAGTTTCAATTTGAAACAGCATCAATCGATTATGGTAAAATTACAAAAGGCGATGACGGAGTTCGTGTATTTGAATTTACCAATATTGGTAATGCTCCTTTAATTATTAAAGACATTAAATCTGCTTGTGGATGCGCAGTTCCAAAAAAACCAGAAAAGCCAATTATGCCTGGAGAGAAAGGTAAAATTGAAGTTTCGTATGATACAAAGAGAGTAGGAGGGTTCTCTAAAGCGATTACGATTATTTCAAACGCAAAAACATCAAGAAAGATGTTGAAAATTAAGGGAATTGTTACTGAAGAAAAAAATTCAGAAAAAGAAAAGGTATAGTTCTAATAAGCAAAAAACCGAAGCAAAGCTTCGGTTTTTTATATCTATTAAACTGATAAATTCTTATCCTTTTAAAGTTGCTTTTAAGAATTCAGAGTTCATACGAGCAATGTTTTCTAAAGAAATTCCTTTCGGGCATTCAACTTCACATGCTCCAGTATTGGTACAGTTACCAAAACCTTCTAAATCCATTTGCGCTACCATGTTTTTAACACGCTCAGTAGCTTCAACTTGTCCTTGAGGTAACAACGCATATTGAGATACTTTTGCTCCTACAAATAGCATTGCAGATGAGTTTTTACAAGTAGCTACACAAGCACCACAACCAATACAAGTAGCAGCATCCATCGCTTTATCAGCATCTTCTTTCGGAATTAAAATTGCGTTAGCATCTGTAGTATTACCAGAAGTGTTTACAGAAATATAACCACCCGCTTGTTGAATACGCTCAAAAGAACTTCTATCAACCACTAAATCTTTAACTACAGGGAAAGCAGCTGCTCTCCATGGCTCAATAGTAATTGTATCACCATCTTTAAACATACGCATGTGTAACTGACATGTAGTTACTCCACGATCTGGTCCGTGAGCTTCACCGTTAATGTACATAGAACACATACCGCAAATTCCTTCACGACAGTCGTGGTCAAACGCTACAGGCTCTTCGCCAGTGTTAACTAATTGCTCGTTTAATACGTCCATCATTTCTAAGAAAGACATATGCTCAGAAATATCGGTCACCTTATATTCGACCATTTTTCCTTTATCACTTGCGTTTTTTTGACGCCAAATTTTAAGTGTTAAATTCATAATTCTCTCTTATTTGTATGAACGTTGTTTTAATTCAATATCGTTAAACTCTAATTCTTCTTTGTGTAAAACAGCATCAGCTGGTTCTCCTTTATATTCCCAAGCAGAAACGTATGCAAAGTTTACATCATCACGTTTTGCTTCTCCTTTTTGTGGACCATCTAACTCAACAGATTCTTCTCTAAAGTGACCTCCACAAGATTCGGTTCTGTTTAAGGCATCTTTAGCGAATAATTCTCCTAATTCTAAGAAATCAGCTACTCTTCCAGCTTTTTCTAATTCAGGGTTCATTTCGTTAGCATCACCAGGAACTTTTACGTTTTTCCAGAAATCTTCACGTAACTCTTTAATCTCAGCCATTGCTTCTTTTAAACCTTGTTCGTTACGCGCCATTCCACATTTATCCCACATAATCTTTCCTAATTTCTTGTGGTAGTAATCTACAGAATGCTCTCCTTTATTGTTGATGAAGAAATCGATACGATCTTTAACCGCTTTTTCAGCTTCTTCAAATTCTTTAGTATCTGTTGAAATTTTTCCAGTACGAATATCATCCGATAAATAATCACCAATAGTGTATGGTAATACGAAGTATCCGTCAGCTAAACCTTGCATTAAAGCAGAAGCTCCTAAACGGTTAGCACCGTGATCAGAGAAGTTAGCTTCACCAATAGCATAACAACCAGGAATAGTCGTCATTAAGTTATAATCTACCCAAATTCCACCCATTGTATAGTGGGTTGCAGGATAAATCATCATTGGTGTTTTGTATGGATTGTCATCTACAATCTTCTCATACATTTGGAATAAGTTTCCGTATTTAGCTTCTACGATAGCTTCACCTAATTCAGTGATTTTAGCTGCTGAAGGATTCTCAATACCTTTCAATTTAGCTTGCTCTTTACCGTAACGCTCAATTGCTGATTTAAAATCTAAATACACCGCTTCACCAGTAGCATTTACACCGTAACCAGCATCACAACGTTCTTTTGCAGCACGAGAAGCTACATCACGAGGTACTAAGTTACCAAAGGCAGGATATCTTCTTTCTAAGTAGTAATCTCTATCTTCTTCAGCGATTTGAGTAGGCTTTAATTTTCCTTCTCTAATAGCTAACACATCTTCCATTTTCTTCGGAACCCAAATACGACCATCGTTACGTAACGACTCTGACATTAAGGTTAATTTAGACTGATAGTCTCCCGAACGTGGAATACATGTTGGGTGAATTTGTGTATAACAAGGGTTTGCAAAGAATGCTCCTTTTTTATGAATTTTCCAAGCTGCTGTTGCGTTAGACCCCATTGCGTTGGTTGATAAGAAATATACGTTTCCGTATCCACCAGAAGCAATTACTACTGCATGTGCAGAGTGACGCTCAATTTCACCAGTAACTAAGTTACGAGCAATAATTCCACGTGCTTTTCCATCAACAATAACAACGTCTAACATTTCATGACGATTGAACATTTCAATCTTACCACGAGCAATTTGACGGTTCATTGCTGAATAGGCTCCTAATAATAACTGCTGACCTGTTTGCCCTTTCGCATAGAATGTACGAGATACTAACACCCCACCAAACGAACGGTTATCTAACTGTCCACCATAATCACGTGCAAAAGGAACTCCTTGTGCCACACATTGATCGATGATGTTTGCAGAAACTTGTGCTAAACGATACACATTTGCTTCACGAGAACGGTAATCTCCACCTTTTACTGTATCGTAAAATAAACGGTAAAAAGAGTCACCATCTCCTTGATAGTTTTTTGCTGCGTTAATACCTCCTTGTGCTGCAATAGAGTGCGCACGACGAGGAGAATCTTGGTAAGCAAACGCTTTTACGTTGTACCCTAATTCTGCTAATGTTGCAGAAGCAGAACCTCCTGCTAAACCTGTACCTACTACAATTACGTCAATTAAACGCTTGTTAGCAGGGTTTACCAAGTCGATTTTATCTTTATAAGTTGTCCACTTATCTTTTAATGGACCTTTTGGTATTTTTGAATCTAAAATTGCCATAGTTAAGTGGTTTTATTAGTGATTGAAGTGGTGGAATAAAGCAATGATGATGAAACCTACAGGAATTCCGATTGCGTATATTTTACCAAAAGTTTTCAACCCTCTTGTATATTTATTATTTGCACCTACCGATTGGAATGCAGAACTAAATCCGTGTAATAAGTGTAAGGCTAAGAACACAAAAGCAACGATGTAAGCACCAACTCTAATCGGGCTTAAGAATTTGTGTTGTAATTCGTGGAAGTATCTAAACTCTCCATCGTGTAAACCACTCCAATCACCTTGAATAAACTTAGTGTTGATTTCTGGAAACCAAAAATCGATAAAGTGTAATACTACGAATGCTAAAATAGCCGCTCCGCTGTAAATCATGTTTCTACTCATCCAAGAAGAATTTGCAGCTCCGTTGTTTTTAGCATAGCTTACGTTACGTGCACTTTTGTTTTTAATTTCTAGGATGAATCCCATTACAAAGTGAAAAACTACACCAAAAATTAAGATAGGCTGCATAACATACTGTACCAAAGCATTGGTTCCCATAAAATGAGATAGTTTGTTAAATGTAGCTCCGTTATCTGGAAAAATAGAGGTGATGTTAATTGCAAAATGTTGTAATAAGAAAAACATCAGGAAGAATGCCGAAAGTGCCATGGCAAACTTTCTTCCGATAGAAGATTTTAGTAATCCGCTCATTATTTTGTTTGTTGATTAAATAATAGCACAAATTTAATAGCTAAACACTACTTGAACAAACTTTGCGAATTGTTTTATTAAATATTTAGAATGGGTTTAAATAGAAGGTTTCTTTGAAGGAGTTTCGCTATCGTGTTTGTGTATGGTTAGTTGCGTAGGTTATCACTTAACTTCGCAAGTACACACAGAACTGAAAATCCGCAAGGATTTTCAGAAGTAGGCGAGAATATGGAAATACTTATAGCCAATGTAGGCATTAGTTATTTTTTCCGATTCATTTTTTCTTTACTCACGCATCCACATTGCGGGCCAATTATATTCTCTTGAAATGGCTCTTATTATTTCGTGAATCAAAGGAAAACCGTTATCTGAGTTTGTCATAATGACCGCTCCGCGTCCCGTGTCGGCGAAAGAGACTGCATAACAAACAAATCCTGCGTTTCCTCCCGTGTGTCTAAAACGAAAAGCTTTTCCTTCTCCGTCTATACCTATCCCAATTCCGCCTGCATTTGGTACTCTGGTCATCATTTTTTTCGCGGATTCTTGACTTAATAAGCTATTATCTTCTCCTCGATATGATTTTCCCAACGCTATCATAAAAAGAGCTAAATCCGTTGGATTAGTCCAAAGTCCTGCTGCTGCTTTTTCGGGATAGATATGATAGCCTCCATTTATAACGTTTCCGATTTCATCATAACCATTAGCTGTTAAACTGTTCAACTTTTCAGGAAGAGGATAAGCAAAGGAACTACTATTCATTTCAGTTGGCTTAAGAACTAAAATGTTTAGTAGTTGAGTAAATTCTTCTCCAGTTACATCCTCCATTAACATTTGCAACACTTCCATTCCACCACCTGAATATAATTCTGATTCTCCTGGTTTTTGAACAACACGTACAGGTTCCGAATTTGTTATTTCACTTCCTTGTAATATTTCTGTTAATGTTGGGATTGAATCATTTTTATTGTAACCTTGAAAACCAGATGTACCTAAACCAGAAGTATGACTCATTATTCTACTTGGTGTCACTTTTTCTATTTTGGTAAACTCATTATTTGGAACTTGCCACCTTTTCAATTTTGAGTTAACATCTTCATTAATAGAAAATTTGTTTTCTTCTATCAATTTAAATGCGGCAACACTTGTGACTGGTTTAGAAATTGATGCTGCTTGGAAGAGAGTATTCTCATTTACATCTTCTCCAGTTTCTTTATTTTTTTTACCATAACCTTTTGACCAAAGGATTTTATTGTTGTCGAAAACAGATATACTAATTCCCGAAACATTTAGAGTTTCCATTCTTGATTCAATGCTCGTGGCTGTAGAATCATTTTTACCATGTTCGTCTATTTTGTATATGTTATTTTCGACCTTTTGCTGAATAGAGGTTTCTTTATCTCTTAAATCGTCCGTAATTTCTTTTTTCTTATTTGATTGGCAAGATGATAATAGAACTATTGTAATTGCAATTAAGCTAAATTTCATTTTATTCATAATGTGATTGTTCTTTGGTTTTAGAAAGACGACAATTTTTTTTGGGTGTTGCAATTTTATAATTAATACCAAAGGTTAAAATATCCGTCGTTTTAATGATTGATATTGTCTGATAGAGAAGTTAATTGTTTAACAATTAAGAATCAAATCAAATTTAAAATATGAGCAAGTTCATTTGGTTTTTCTAACGGAATCATATGTCCGCAATTTTTTATGTTTATAAAAGTTCCTTTTTTAAGTTTTTTAGCAACTGCTTTTACTTCTAAAGACTCTATTAATACGTCATTTTCAGCAACAACACAAAGTATTGGAATAGGAAGCTCTAATACTTTTTCTGAGATATCTATTCGTTTTGAGGTGGCTTTTAGCTGGCGAATCAATACTTCTTTTCCTAAGTTGGCATCCATTTTTTTAATAATGTTCACTATTTCTAAGTTTTGGTGATTGTCTGGGTGTAAAAATTGCTGAATTCTAACTTGAGAAATTCCTTTGTAGCTATGCTTTTCTAAAAACTCAATGGTGCTTTTTCTAAGTTGAATTTCTTTGTTGTTTAAACCACGGGTATTTGCAGCTATAACTATAAGTTTTTTTACTTTTTGTGGGAATTGGGTTGCAAAATTCATTGCTGAAAATCCACCTAAAGAAAACCCAACAATAATTGCGGGTTCGGTAATAACCGAAAGAATAATTTCATTAATTTCTTCAAAAGAGTTGGCAGGTGTAATGTCTATATGAACAGGTTGTGTTTTTTCTAGTTTTGGAAACACAAATTGCCATAAATCAACCGTACACATGGTACCCGAAATAAAATATACTTGTTGCATTTACTGTTTATAATTAGAGTGTACCAAACATTTATTGTTTACCCATTTTCCTTTTAAAGAGTCAGGTGGAATTATGAATCCATCACAGGTTAAAAAATTTCCGTTAGCATCTTTCTTTATCACTTTTAATTTTCCCTTATGAATTAGGTTGATAATTTTATAAACCAATCCTTTTTTTGTTGATGAAATTGATAAACCAACTTCGTTATTGAACAAATCCATGTCAGAAGAAATTTTATCAGGTACAACACCATCTTCTAACTTTCTCTCTTTATAGGTTTGGTAATTCTCTTTTTCATGCGCTTTCCCTAAAGATCGAGCAGCGTTTTTGCCAATTTCTTTGCGCAAGCGCGCCATCCAATAAGCATGACGAAAAGCATCTACTTGTCCACCTGCTGCGTCTCCATCTAATAGCGGAGATTTTTTGATAGAATCGGCAACTCGATTGGCTTCTTTTGAAATTTCAAAGGCTCTTTTTGCTTTAAACGGATGAAAAAGTACCCACGTTTTTTTAGGAGACGATAATTTTTTGAATTGTTGCCAGTTGGATTGTGAAAAAGAAGAAAAACTAGACAATAAGAAAACAATCAATAGTAAATTTTTCACTAAATAACTTTTACTTCAAAGATACAATGGATTTGTTAGCTATTCACTTTTTTTCCGACCAAAACAAAAACTATGTAAACTAATGGCGGTTCAAGAATTAAAAAGTTATTCTTATCAAAATATATTTTCGTTACAAACAGTTCAGTTTGAAAAAGCATGTGTGGTAAACTCACCTCAACGAATAAATCAGTATAAAATATTCTGGATAAAAGAAGGAAAGGGAACGTATAATATCGATTTTAAAAGTTACTCTTTTGAAGACGGAGTGTTGTTTTTTTTATCACCAGGTCAAGTTTTTTCGGTAGCTTCAGAAAATATAAAAGAAGCCTATCAACTTAGTTTTATAAGAGATTTTTACTGCATTCAAACCCATGATGCTGAGGTTTCTTGTAACGGAGTACTGTTTAATAATGTTTATGAAACTCCGTTTGTAACTCCTTCAACAAAAGATATTAAAAAGCTAGATTTTTTACTTCAAAATTTAATTGAAGAGTTTGAGTTAGAAGAAACAGCACAGTATGATATGCTGCAATCCCTTTTAAAACAATTTATCGTGTATTCTGTGCGTATTAAAAAAGAACATGATGTTGTAAAAGAAGATGTAGAAACCAAACTTTTTAAAGATTTTAGCTTGTTGGTAGAGCAAAACTTTAAAAAATTGCACAGTGTTACCGATTATGCAAATCGTTTGGGGCTTTCACCAAAATCGTTGACAAAACACTTTCAAAAAATAGGAACGCAAACTCCGAGTGATTTTATAAAAAATAGAATCGTTACCGAAGCAAAACGCCATTTATTATACACCGATAAAGCAATTAAGTTTGTAGCTTTTGATTTAGGGTTTAACGATCCTGCTTACTTTTCGCGCTTTTTTACTAAAGCGACTGGTGAATCGCCAAAACAATTCCAAAAAAAAACTCGCAACACTTAGGGGCCACGAGTTATTAAGGGGTTCTTTTTTTTCAGGGGAAATATATAGGGGGTTATATATCTCATCATTTGATACTGCAAATTTATAGTGCTTTTACAATCAACACATTAACATAGGTTAATAAATAACAAAAAGTACACGTTTTATGAACTTTTGTCCATTTTTTAAGGAGTGATCTCGTAGCATCTTTGTATCAGAAATTAAAACAAAGAATTATGAGAGCAGAAGAACACCAATGCCCAAATTGTTGGGGATACCAAGAATACGACGAACAATTTCCTAATAGAGAATTGTGTAATTGTAATAAAACGAAGAAATAAATTTAAAATAGAAAAAAATGAGTACAAGAATTCAAACATTAAATCCAGAAACAACAACTGGAGAGTCAAAAGAGTTATTTAACGCAGTACAAAACAAATTAGGGTTTATTCCTAATTTAATAAAGGTAATGGGAAATTCTCCTGCATTATTAAAAACATATTTAACGGTTGGAGAGTTAAACGCTAACGGAAGTTTTTCAAACAAGTTTAGAGAACAATTAGCATTAGCTATTGCCGAAGAAAACGAATGTAACTATTGTTTATCTGCACATACAGCAATAGGAAAGATGAACGGTTTAACCGAAGAAGAAACCGAAGAAAACAGAAAAGGACAATCTATAGACGCTAAAGTACAAGCAGGATTATATTTTGCGCAGTTAGTAACCAAAAACAGAGGAAATGTAACTTCTGAACAACTTAAAGAAGTTAAAGAAGCGGGCTATACCGATGGAGATATTTTAGAAATTTTGTTAAACGTGGTAGCGAATACATTAACCAATTATGTGAATCATATCGCGGAGACAGAAATAGATTTCCCGAAGGTAGAAGCAGGAAAATTTTCAGTAGAAGTATAATAATTAAACAATAATAAAAATGAAAAAAGTAATCGCAATTGTAGTTTTAATCGTAGGATTTGCTTTTCAAATACAAGCACAAGAAGTTAAAACAATTTCTTTAGAGCAAACAAAGGGAGAATTTACTCAGAAAACACTAACCTTATCTGAAGGAACGTATGTTTTTGAAATTTCAAACAACAATGTAGGTCATGATGTTGGTTTTGTTTTAGCTCCAAAAGGAAAAACAGAAGAAAAGCATCATATTAAAAATGCATATGTAACGTCACTTGTAAAAAATAATGGCAAGTCAAAATCAAAGAAAGTAGCATTAACAAAAGGCGAGTATGTATATTTTTGTCCGTTAAACCCGACACCACAATATACATTACACGTGCAGTAAATAGAGATAGGTTTTTAAGATTAATGCTAAAACTCCCACAATTTGTGGGAGTTTTTTATTTACCGTGGTATTGCATGTTTGGTAGTGATTGGTTGTTTTTTAGATATTTGTTAAACCAATTTATTATCTGATAATCGACTTCATTTTTGTGCTCTTTTATACCGTGATCTCCTCCTTCAAACATAATTAATCTATAAGGAATTCTATGTTTTTCAAATTCAAGAGCAAGTTTAAGACTATGTTCTGGTTTCACTCGCCAATCTGAATTTCCATGAAGCATTAAAATCGGAACATTTTTAGGGAATTTATCTACCCATTTTATAGCTGATCGTTTATTTAACTCTTCTTTTTTGTTGTTTTCATAATTAGGGATTAATTCAGCAATAACTTTTTCTTCCATTATAGGTCGATTTTTTATTGTTAAATGTAAATCAGATACAGCCCCACCTACAACAGCAGCTTTTATTTTAGTTGTTTTTGTTAAAGCTATATAGGTCATTATTCCACCTCTACTCCAGCCATACATTCCAATTTTGTTGATGTCGGCATTTTTAATTTCTTTTAAAACGTCAGTTAAAACAAGAATGTCATTTACCTCCTTACCACCAAACTCTTCTTGTCCTTCACTACCACCGTTTCCTCTATATTGACTAGCAATAATAACGTAGCCTTCTTTAGCAATTTTACCAAGTTTAAAAAGTCCAGTTACAGGCTTTAAAGAACCAAATTCTCTGTTGCCACCTCTATTATAAATAATACAGGGATATTTTCCGTCTTTTTTTGGTTTAACTAAAAACCCATTAACCTTTAATCCATCACTTAAATATGTTATAGCATAAACATTAACACTGTCTATATAGTTTGGTTTGGGTTCGTTTGAAGTAAGCCTATTATAAATTGGGAATTTAGACCAATCAGAAATAAGTTCTTTTTTTAGTAATAATTTTTCTTGGGCTTGAATCGAAGATAAGAAGAAAAGGAATAGCAATATTTTTAAAAGTCGCATGTAGGATGTTTTAAAATAGTAAACATTTATATAAAACAAAAAAAGCCTTTCTAATACTATATTAGAAAGGCTTTTAACAAATATTTTACTTATTCATAATATCTTCAATCTCGTCTGCTTCAATAGGTATGTTACGCATTAAGTTGAAAGGATCACCCTTCTCTTGAATAACTACATCATCTTCTAAACGAATACCAAATCCTTCATCTGGAATATAAATACCCGGTTCTACGGTAAACACCATGTTTGCTTGCATTGGTTCGTGTAACAGCCCGTAATCATGTGTGTCTAATCCCATATGGTGAGAAGTACCATGCATAAAGTATTTCTTGTATGCTGGCCAATTAGGATCTTCATTCTGTACATCAGCTTTGTCTAATAATCCTAATCCTAATAATTCTGACGTCATTAGTTTACCGACTTCAACATGGTAATCTGCCCAAAGAGTTCCAGGAACTAACATTTTTGTTGCATCATTTTTAACACGGTTTACAGCATTATACACCGCTTTTTGCCTGTCAGAAAAACGCCCTGAAACAGGAATGGTACGAGTCATATCTGAAGAGTAGTTTGCATATTCAGCGCCAACATCCATCAACAATAAATCACCTGCTTTACATTGCTGATTGTTCTCAATATAGTGTAATACGTTAGCGTTGTTACCTGAGGCAATAATTGGAGTGTAAGCGAATTTTTTTGAACGATTTCTAATAAACTCGTGTATGAACTCTGCTTCAATTTCATATTCCCAAACACCTGGTTTTACAAAATCTAGCACACGTCTAAATCCTTTTTCAGTAATATCACAAGCAGTTTGAATTAAATCGATTTCAACTTGATCTTTAACCGAACGTAAACGTTGTAAAATAGGATTGCTTTTCGCAACCGAATGTGCAGGATATTTGTTTAATAACCATTTTGTAAAACGAGCTTCACGCGTTTCGGTTTCAACACTAGCACGATAGTGTTCATTAGTATTAACATAAACAGTATCGGCTAAAGCCATCATTTCCGCTAACACTTTTTCTAAATCTTGTAACCAATGTACGTTTTTAATTCCGCTAGTTTCAAACGCTTTTTCTTTCGTTAACTTTTCACCTTCCCAAACAGCAATATGTTCGTTAGTTTCACGTAAAAATAATACTTCACGTAAATTTTCTTTTGGGCAGTCTGGAAAAACAACTAGTATACTTTCTTCTTGATCTACTCCACTTAAAAAGAAAATATCGCGGTGTTGTTCAAAAGGTAAAGTACTATCGGCACTTACAGGATATATATCGTTAGAGTTAAAGATCGCTAAACTATTTGGCTTCATTTGAGCCATAAAATTCTTACGGTTTTTTATAAATAATTGGCTGTTTATTGCGTGGTATTTCATTTGAATTCGATTTTAGAATTAATCTGCTTTTCAAAAATACGGAAACAAACTTTGCAAATATTAGCCATTTGGCGCTATTTTATATTTTTTCGAATTCTACTCATATGTCGTGTAGAAATTCCTAAAAATGAAGCTAAATAGTGTAATGGTACTTCTTGAAGTAGTTCAGGTTCGTTAACAAGTAATTTTGTGTAGCGTTCTTCGGGAGATAAAGTGAGTAAATCAATACGATAATCGTCAATTAAAAAAATCTGATTTTCAATTAAATTGTAATAAAACTGATGAAAAGCTTTGTTGTTTTTTAATAAAGACTTAAAATTATTCACATTAATTACCCAAAGTTTACAAGCACTTAATGCTTTTATATTTTTAGGAGAAGAAGTTTGTTGTAAATAACTTTTTAAGGAAGAAGTAAAACTGTTTTTTAAGGCTAAGTAAGTCGTTTTTTCTTCTCCGGAAGCTAAAATGGAATGTTGTAAAATCCCGCTTTCGATAAAACAGAAATAAGGACAAATTTCACCTTCTTGAACAAAAAATTCGTTTTTTAACAAAGAAAATTCATGAAAACAATCAATAATTTCAGGAATAAAACCGTTAAGGGTTTTATCATTTACAATGTTTTGTATGTGTTGTGTTAATATATTTTTTGAAGCTTCCATTGTAGAAATAAATACAGGTAAAAATAAAAAAAGGATGCTTTTAAAGCATCCTTTTTAATAAATTCTTATGGATTTGTTATTCTAACTCAACGGTTCCCATATTAGTGTTTTCTCCTAAAACTGATACCACACCTTCTACCGTTTTTGGTGACAATCCTGAAGCTTCATCAGGAGTAAAAGTTACACTGTAAGTACCAGCAGGAACTCCGTGTAACATAAATTTACCTTCTTCATTGGTTAAGGTAACAATAGGTTCTTCTGCGCCAGTTACTGCGCTAACTTCTACTTGATAATCAAAAGGATTTACCATTCCTGAAATTGCACCAGAAGTTGCTTCTGTAATAACTCTAATCGTTGGTTTTAAGCTATAATCACCGTTGCCTTCTACTACGATAGACTTATCAACCATAAAATCTAAAATAAACGTGTATTTTACACCACCTACTAAATCTTGGTGTACGTTTAACTTTAATCCAGATTGTTGTGCGCTAGGGGTTGCTAAAGGGAATGTTTCTCCATTAACAACAACCGAATTGTTGTCTCCTAAAACTAAACGGATTTGACTTATTTTTCCTGAAGGAACTTCTGAATCTACTAACAAAGCGTCAATTCCTCCAATCAACTCTAATAAGTTGTATACATTAGGAGTAACATTACCGATACTTTGCCAACCATTATCGCCATCATTTCTGTTAATCATTACATCTTGAATGTCGACGTTAACAGCATCATAATCACCAGGAGCATCTACCAAGCGAACTTCAACTTGGGATGTTTTAGGATCATCATTAGAACAACTAATAAAATTGACAAATAACGCTGCAAAAGCAGCAAGTAATAAAACATGTTTTTTCATAATTATTGGTTTTTTGTAATACAAAGGTTAAAAAACAATTCATTAGAGTTTAACTCAATAAAAATTTAAATTAACTCAGATAATATTATTTTTTTATACACTAACTATAACAAGTTTTATACCTAAATATTGTATTGTTTAATTGATAAAGCGTTGTTGTGTCTAACAACTAGCAAGTTAAATTTGGTTATTGAGATGTCTTATTATTATTTCTTCTATTACGGTTGTTTCGCTTTCTAGGAGTATGTTTTTTTGAGCTTTCTGCTGAGGTCTTTTTTGTTTTTTTCTTTGGATCAGAAGACGCTTTAAACGTTTTTTTAGCTGGTTTATTTCTAGGTTGTTGCTTTTGTCGTTCAGTTTTAATTTCATCTTTTATGTTAGATAAATCAAAACCTTCTAACTGAGAAACAATTATTTTTTGTCCTAATAACTTTTCGATACTTTTTAAATATGCTTCCTCTTCTTGAGCTACTAAAGAAATGGCTTCTCCGCTAGCACCAGCTCTTCCTGTTCTACCAATTCGGTGTACATAATCTTCAGGTACATTAGGTAATTCAAAATTAATAACGTGTGGTAATAATGGAATGTCTAATCCACGTGCAGCAATATCAGTGGCTACCAATACTCGAATAGAATTGTCTTTAAACCCTTTTAAGGCTTTGGTTCTTGCTCCTTGGCTTTTGTTTCCGTGAATAGCTGCGGCAGAAATCCCTCGTTTAACTAGTTTTTCAGTCAATCTATTAGCACCATGTTTAGTTCTAGTAAAAATTAAGACTTGACTCCAATTTCCTTTTGAAATTAATTGACCAACTAGTTCAGTTTTCTTGCTTTTCGGAACTTTGTATAACTTTTGATTTACTTTTTCAGCGGTCGTATTTTCAGGAGCAGCTTCAACCATCACAGGATTGTGTAAAATACCTTGCGCTAATTTTTTTATTTCTTTAGAAAAAGTAGCTGAAAACAATAAGTTTTGACGTTTTGATGGTAAAAATGAGATGATTTTTTTTATATCTCGTAAAAACCCCATGTCTAGCATCCTGTCAGCTTCGTCTAAAACTAAAACATCTACACGTTTTAAAGAAAGTTGATTTTGTTCGTGTAAATCTATCAACCTACCAGGAGTAGCCACTAAAACATCAATTCCGTTTTTAAGAGTTGCTATTTGAGAACTAGGTTTTACTCCACCAAAAATAGCAGTAGATTTAATATTTAAATGCGTACTGTATTCACGTACATTATCATATACCTGTGCCGCTAACTCTCTTGTAGGTGTTAGAACTAATGCCTTAATAGGGCGATATTTTGGGTTCTTTTTTTCAGAAATATTTTGTAAAATAGGTAAGGTAAACCCAGCGGTTTTACCTGTTCCGGTTTGTGCAGATGCTAAAACGTCTTTGCCTTCTAAAATAACAGGAATAGCTTTTTCTTGGATAGGAGAGGGTTTATCATATCCTTTTTCGGTTACAGCTTTCACTAAAGCTTTTGATAAACCTAACGATGTAAATGTCATATATAATTCTTCAGTAGTATATTAGATAAGATACTACTATGAGCCAGCAAAGGTACAGCTATTTATTTGGCTTCGTCTATAAAAAAAATACGCCTTATTAAAGCGTCTTTTTTTAAAGTTTTATTTTGATTAGCTTTTTCCCATTGCACTCTTAATAAGCCCTACAATTACCATTAAAACAGCTCCACCAACACCACTACCAGCAATGTTTCCGATAATACCAGAAATATCAATATCTAACATTCCTAATAATTGGGCACCAAGCCCACCACCTAAAATTCCTACAACAGAATTCCATAGTGTACCTAATGAAAACTTTTTTAATAAAGCACCTGCAAGGTTACCACCAACAGCACCGCTTAATAAGCTAATAATTAATTCCATAATTTTTGATTTTTGAATAGTTAATAGGTACTAAAGAAAGTGAAAAATAATTAATGAACCAAATTTCTGTTTAAGATAAAATTAACACAATCAGTAAATTAAATGTGTAATTTTGATAAAAGTCAAATATTATGAGGTCAGCAATACTAATTTTATCTATTTTATTTTCAATAACAGTTTCTTCCCAAGAGCAAGAAATAGCAGTAAAAAAAGTTACCGAAGCTGCTAACAATTATATAGACACCTTTTACAAGGTTGATACAACTTTAGCATACAAAAGTGTGCACCCTAAACTTAGAAAAGTTGGATGGTGGTTTAATAAGAAGAAGAATGAATATGCAGATGCATCTGAAATGCCTTTTGAAAGGTTGATTAGTTTAGCAAAAAGATGGAATGCAAAAGGAGATAGAGCCAATGAAACAAGTATTCATAAAGTTGATGTTTTAGATGTTTGCGATAAAATTGCTGTAGCAAAAGTTACCGCAATTTGGGGAATAGATTACCTAAATATGGTTCATACAAATGATGGTTGGAAGATTATTAATATTGTATGGCAATCTGAACCTAAATTTTCTACAAGGGATAAAAATTAGCTTCCGAAGTGAAATAAAGCATCTCCCATATTTACTATTGGAAAGTTGTTTTTTGCAATAATATAGCCGTCAGAAGGTGATTTAATAGCAAAATTAGTTTCTCCATAAGTATCCATAATATGCCCTAAAACTTGACCTTTTTTAACTTTTGCACCATTCTGAACTACCGAATTGAACAAACCAGCAACTTTAGCGCGAATCCAGTTGCGTTTGTTAACTTGAATAGATGTTGAGTTGTGAGGGGTATAAACATTGTCGTTAATCATTTTAAAATGTTTTAAAACGCGTAATGTTCCGTTAATTCCTTCTTGAATTGCATGTTCATTTAAGCGTAACGATTCGCCCCCTTCATATACAATAACAGGAATATTGTTTTTGTAACATTCGTTTCTAAAAGACTTCGCAATGAGTTTAGATTCAAAAATAAAAGGCGCGTTGAATAATTTAGCAAGTTCATAACCTCTTGTATCTTCAGGAGTATAACGTATTTGAGGAAAATTACTTCGTTGCGCACCTCCTGTATGAAAATCGATAGCAAAATCTACATTTTTAGTAAGTTCTTCTATTAAATAATACGCCATTCTACTCGCTAACGAACCAGTTAAAGAACCCGGAAAACTACGATTTACATCTTTTCCGTGCATATCTCTTGATAGATTTAAGAACCCGAAAACATTCAATAGCGGAACTACAATTACGCAACCCCGATGAATTTTGTAAGATTTATCAATTAACATTCGGCGTACGAGTTCTACACTGTTTACTTCGTCTCCGTGTAACCCACCTTGCAGCAAAATAGTAGGGCCTAATTCTTCCCCATTAAAAACATATACAGGAATTTCAATAAGAGTTCCAGTAGGCAATCTATCAACTGGAATTGTAATTAGTTTAGATTCGCCTAAACCAATTTTTTCGCCTCTAATTTCTACTATTTCGTTTTTAAATCCTGATGTAAACATGTGTTATCTAAAAATTTTACAATCTCTTTTGCTATATTGTCTTTGGTGTATGCTTCAATTCCTTGTAAACCCGGGGTAGAGTTTACTTCTATTAATAAAGACCCTCGGTCAGATCGTATTAAATCAACCCCAGCAACGGTAAGTCCTAAATAGTTGGCTGCATTAATCGCCATAGTTTCTTCTTCTGGAGTTAACTTCACTTTTGAACCACTTCCTCCTTGATGAATATTAGAACGAAAATCGTCTTCAACACCTTTTCTTTTCATGGCAGAAACTACTTTATCACCAACTACAAAAGCTCGAATATCTTCTCCGTTACTTTCTTGTATAAACTCCTGAAGTAAAATTCGTGTATGGGTACTATACATCGTATCAATAATTGATTTTGCTGACTTTTTACTTTCTGCTAAAATTACTCCTGAACCATGGGTACCTTCTTGTAGTTTTATAATAATAGGAGCGCCTCCAAGTAACGCTATTTGCTCTTCAATGTTTTCTGGATTTACAGAGAATACGGTGTTGGGAATCGGAATCTTTTGCTGGTTTACAATTTGTAACGTTTGTGCCTTGTTCTGTGCAATTAAAACTCCTGAAGCACTCGCTGTAGAATATACACCATTCAACTCAAACTGTTTTACAACTTCTGCTCCGTGTTTTGTAGCCGATGTTCCTATACGCGGAATAATAACATCAGCATCGTTACTAATATTTCTTCCCTCGTAAATAATCTCAGCAGTTCCGTTGGTAAGTTTTATAGAGCATTTTAAATGGTTTACAATTTTAACATTGTGTCCACGTCGTTTCGCTTCTTTATAAATTCTTTGGGTAGAAAATATATAGTCAGCCACAGAAAGAATAAAAATATTCATAGCCAAAATTAAATTGTACTCATACAAATCTACTCTTTATATTTATAAAATAGAGTAGCTATTGACTTTTGTGTTAATTTTTTTGAAGAACCAATGTTAAGTAGTAACTTCATCACTTCCAAACACTAACTAACATGAAGCAATTATTTTGTGCAGTCTTTTTAACAGGAACACTTTCACTTTTTGCACAGCAACCAGCAACATCAGCAGAAATCATAAAAAAATCATTAGAACAAAAAGAACAATTAACTAAGACCTCAATAGTTAAAAATATTCCTTTTGAAAACATTGGGCCAACTGTGATGAGTGGTCGTGTTGTTGATGTTGACGTAAATCCAGAGAACACCACCGAGTTTTATGTTGGGTATGCTTCTGGTGGAGTATGGTACACCAACAACAACGGAACTACTTTTACACCAATATTAGATACTTCTCCAACTCAAAATGTAGGTGATATCGCTGTAGATTGGAAAAGCGGAACGATTTGGGTGGGTACTGGCGAAAATAATTCTTCACGCTCGTCGTATGCAGGTATCGGAATTTTAAAATCAACCGATAAAGGAAAAACTTGGAGTAATGTTGGGTTGCACGATTCGCATCATATCGGTAGAATTCTAATCAATCCGAACAACCCTGATGAGGTAGTAATAGGAGTAATCGGTCATTTATATTCTCCAAATACCGAAAGAGGTATTTTTAAAACTACTGATGGAGGAAAAACCTGGAATAAAACCTTGTTTATTAATGAAAGTACAGGAATTATCGATGTACAACACGCTCCGAATAATTTTAGTGTTTTGTATGCAGCAGCTTGGGAACGCGATAGAAAAGCGTGGAATTTTGATGGAGACGGAAAAAATTCAGCTATTTATAAATCGACAGATGCTGGAACTACGTGGACAAAAATTTCTGATAACAACGGGTTTCCGAATGGAGATGGAGTAGGTAGAATCGGATTGGCTGTTTTTGATGAAAACACGGTGTATGCGTTTCACGATAGTCAATTCCGAAGAAAAAAAGATGAGGATAAAAAAGAGGACTCAAACTCTTTAACCAAAGAGGATTTTAAAACCATGTCGGTCAGCGAGTTTTTAAATTTGAAAGACAAAAAACTGAATTCATATTTAAAAACAAACGGATTTCAAGAAAAATACCGAGCAGAAAATGTAAAGCAGATGGTGCGTTCAGGTTCGGTAAAACCAATCGATTTAGCTAAGTATTTAGAAGACGCCAATGCGATGTTGTTTGATACGCCTGTGGTAGGTGCAGAAGTTTTTAGAACGGATAATGGTGGAAAATCGTGGAAGAAAACACACGAAGGTTATTTAGATGATTTATATTATTCTTACGGATATTATTTTGGTGAAGTGCGCGTAGATTCTCAAGATAAAAATGCCATTTATGTATTGGGAGTTCCTATTTTAAAATCGAAAGATGGCGGAAAAACTTTTACATCTATCAGTAAAGAAAATGTACATGCTGACCATCAAGCATTGTGGGTAAACCCTAAAAAACAAGGTCATTTAGTAAATGGAAACGACGGAGGTTTAAACATTTCTTATGATGATGGAGAAAGTTGGATTAAATTAAACCAACCAGCAGTGGGGCAGTTTTATACGGTGTATGCCGATAATCAAGAAAATTATAATGTTTACGGAGGATTGCAAGACAACGGTGTTTGGGTAGGAAATCATAACGCAAAAATGAATAAAGCGTGGCATCAATCAGGAAAAAATCCATACGAAAGTATTATGGGAGGTGATGGAATGCAAGTTGCAGTTGACGATAGAAATCCGAATATTGTATATACAGGATATCAGTTTGGAAATTACTATAAAATTGATAGAAAATCAGGTAGTAATAAATACATCCAACCGAAACATAACTTAGGCGAAGCTCCGTATCGTTTCAATTGGCAAACACCTATTCAGTTGTCAAAACACAATCAAGATATTTTGTATTTAGGAGGTAATAAATTACATCGCTCGTTAAATCAAGGAGATGATTGGGAAACCATTTCTAACGATTTAACACAAGGAGGAAAAAAAGGAAATGTTGCTTACGGAACCTTAACTACAATATCTGAAAGTCCTTTTCAATTCGGGTTATTATACGTGGGTTCTGATGACGGGTTGGTTCATGTATCTATAAACGGAGGAGGAAGTTGGGAACTAATTTCAAATAGTTTTCCAAAAGATTTATGGGTAAGTCGTGTAATTGCTTCAAAACACAAAAAAGAACGCGTATATGTAACCTTAAATGGGTATCGTTGGGACGATTTTACTCCGTATGTTTTCATGTCTGACGATTACGGGAAAACATGGAGAAACATCAGTAATAACTTACCTACATCATCTGTAAATGTGATAAAAGAAGATCCAGAAAAAGACACTATTTTGTATGTAGGAACTGATAATGGTTTGTATGTTTCTTTTGATAACGGTATAGAATGGCAATCGTTTAAAAAAGGCTTGCCAAACGTAGCTGTTCACGATTTAGTTATTCAACCGAAAGCAAAACATTTATTGGTGGGAACGCACGGTCGTAGTTTATACAAAGCTAACATAGCACCGCTGCAAGAATATAAAAATGAAGAAGCAATTTTTACAATTAAAAACATAAAAAAACGTAATTCTTGGGGAAGTTCTTGGAGCAAATGGTTAGAGCCAAATACACCAGAAGTTACCATTCCTTTTTATGTAAATTCGAATGGAGAAGTTACTGTAAACGTTTATTTTGAAGATGTAATCGTAAATTCATTTAAAACACCAACATCAAAAGGATTTAACGAAGTGGTTTATGATGTTTCTTTTTCTGAAAAAGGAAGAAAAAACTATTTAAAAAAACAGAAAGATGCAGAGCTTAAAAAAGCAAAAAATGACAAATATTATTTGTTAAAAGGAAAATACACTGTTGAAATTAATGGTAAAAAACAAACTTTTGAAGTTAAGTAGTTTGTAACATTTTTAACTTTTAACACACTAATAAAATAAAAGCAAAAAAATGAACAAACCATTAAACTATACTTGTCCTAAATGCAACAACCACACTTATGATGTAAGTGAAATGCGCGCTACAGGCGGAACATTTTCTAAAATTTTTGATGTTCAAAACAAAAAGTTTACCAGTGTAACTTGCCAAAGATGTAGTTATACCGAGTTTTACAAAGCAAGCACAAGTGCTTTAAGTAATATTTTTGATTTCTTTACTAGTTAACATTGGTATCTTTGCTTTTATGGGAATTATACGTGTAAACAACATCCGTCTATTTACCAACCACGGATGTTTAGAAGAAGAAGCTAAAATAGGTTCAGAATACCGAGTTGATGTTGAGGTAAAAGCAGATTTGTCAAAATCAGCAACAACTGATGAATTAGTGGATACGGTAGATTATGTTCATCTTAATCATATTGTAAAAGAAGAGATGGCGATTCGTTCTAAATTATTAGAACATGTTGCACAAAGAATTTTAGATAGAATGTTTAAAGAAATACAACTTATTGAAGAAGCGGAAGTTAGCGTAGCTAAAATAAACCCACCAATTGGCGGTAATGTTGAAGAAGTTGTAATTGTTTTAAAAGAAGTGCGTAAAAATTAAAAAAAGCTTGTAAAAAACGATAAAAACTGTAAATTTGCAGTCCTTAATTGGTTTAAGGTGTCGTGGCCGAGTGGCTAGGCAGTGGTCTGCAACACCATCTACAGCGGTTCGAATCCGCTCGACACCTCAAAAAAAGCACATCTATTAGATGTGCTTTTTTGTTTTTCTTAACAAAAAGTTTCGTTAAAATTCTGCATCTTTGTCGTTATGCGAATTTATCCGATAGAAACAGGTAATTTTAAATTAGATGGAGGTGCCATGTTTGGCGTGGTTCCAAAATCGATTTGGGAAAAAACAAACCCTGCTGATGAGAAAAACATGATTTCCATGAGCATGCGTTGTATGTTAATTGAAGACGGTGATCGATTAACATTAATCGATACTGGAATTGGAAACAAACAATCTGACAAGTTTTTCGGATATTATTATTTATATGGAGATTTTTCTCTAGATGCATCATTAGCAAAGTACGGATTCCACAGAGATGATATTACGGATGTGTTTTTAACACATTTGCATTTCGATCATTGTGGCGGTGCCATTCAATGGAATAAAGATAGAACAGGATATGAGCCAGCTTTCAAAAACGCACGTTTTTGGAGTAACCAACGTCATTGGGATTGGGCAGTACATCCGAATGCACGAGAAAAAGCTTCTTTTCTAAAAGAAAACATTTTACCAATTGAAGAAAGCGGACAGTTGAATTTTTTACATCTAAACGCAAAAGATTACGTTGGTTTTGATGTGCTGTTTAAAGACGGACACACCGAAAAACAAATGCTGCCTAAAATTCAATATCAAGATAAAACCTTAGTTTTTATGGCAGATTTACTGCCAACTGCAGGACATGTTCCGTTACCGTATGTTATGGGGTATGATACACGTCCGTTACTTACGCTAAAAGAAAAAGAAGCATTTTTAAAAGAAGCTGCCGATAAAGAATTTTACCTGTTTTTAGAGCACGATGCTTATAACGAGGTAATAACTGTTAAACATACCGAAAAAGGAGTTCGTTTAAAAGAAACATTTAAATTTACAGATATTTTTAATTAAGATAGAGATTATGAGAGTTTTAAAGCCCGTATTTTACTCGGCAATTGCAGTAGCTACCTTAGCTAGCTGTAAAACAGTAAGCAAAATGCCTGTACCAGCAGGAAGTAATACAGTAGTTAATATTCCAGCAAAAAAAGGAGCGTTAACTGATTATGAACAAGAAAATTGGCAACATTTAGACTTAGCAACTGATACCATTCCTGGTATGAGTGTTAATAAAGCCTACGAATTCTTAAAAGGAAAAAAGAACGTTCAAGTTGTGGTAGGTGTAGTTGATTCGGGTACCGATTTAAAACACGAAGATTTAGTTGATGTAGCTTGGGTTAACGCTAAAGAAGTTGCAGGAGACGGAATTGATAATGACAAGAATGGGTATGTTGATGATATTAACGGATGGAACTTCTTAGGAGATTCTTACAAAGAACATTTAGAATATGAGCGTATTTTAATGAATCCTTCTATTGCTGATGCTGAAACATTAGCTGAGGTGAAAGCTTTTCAAGCAGAAAAAATTGAAGGAGCTAAAAAGAATAAAACAAGGTATGAAGGCCTTTTAACAGCTGTAAAAGATGCTAAAGAAGCTTTAACTAAATATTTTGGTAAAGAAGAATTTTCTCAAAAAGAAATAGAAGCTATAAACACTCAAGATGAAAAATTAACTGCTGCTATTGCAACAGCAACTAGAATGAATGGTTTTGGATTATCTTTAGATGAAGCTAAGAAGGAATTAGGAAAGCTTGTTGAAAACGCTCAAAAAACAATTGATGGTGATAACTTAAAGACTGATTACCGTACAGTTGTAGGTGATAATGCTTATGATATCAACGACAAACCAGGATACGGAAACGGTAACACAGGTCACTCAGAAAAAGGTGAAGCTCATGGTTCACACGTATCAGGTATTGTAGGGGCGACGCGTAACAATGATAAAGGTATGAATGGTGTTGCTAATAATGTAAAAGTTATGGCAGTACGTTCAGTTTCTGACGGAGATGAGTACGATAAAGATGTTGCTTTAGGTATTCGTTATGCTGTTGATAACGGGGCAAAAGTAATCAACACAAGTTTTGGTAAAGGATTCTCTCCAAACAAAGAGTGGGTTTACGATGCAATTAAGTATGCAGCGTCAAAAGACGTATTAATCGTAAATGCAGCGGGTAACGATGGTAAAAATATCGATGTAGAAAAAACATTCCCTAACGATGCTCCAGATTTAGTAAACGAGGTTTCTGATAATTTCTTAACGATTGGTGCAATGAGTGCTAATTATAACGAAAAATTACCAGCTGGCTTCTCTAATTATGGTAAAAAGAATGTAGATGTATTTGCACCTGGAGTACAAGTATATTCAACTACACCTGATGGTGAATACAAGAAGTTTAATGGAACATCTATGGCTTCTCCAGCAGCAGCAGGAGTTGCAGCTTTAGTACGTTCTTACTATCCTGAGTTAACAGCTAGTCAAGTAAAGCACATCTTAATGAACTCAGGTACTAAGATTGATTTTAATGTTGTAAAACCAGGATCTCAATCTAGAGAAAACCCTAATGGAGAATTAGTTCCTTTCTCAGAATTATCAGTTTCAGGACGTGTTGTAAATGCTTACAATGCAGTTAGAATGGCTGATAGAATGGTAAACGGAAGAAAATAATCATCCAGATAAAAAATAAAAAAGAGCATTATTTTTGATGCTCTTTTTTTGTTAATAAACATTTATGCAGTTAGAGTTTAACAAAAACAGCAAAGAATTAACCATTAAAGATGAAGTGCCAACTCACACTTGGTTGATTATTGTTTTAATGTTAGTTAATGGAATAAATATGGGAGTACAGTTATTTTTGATGAGCTATCAAAATAACGAGTTCCTTTATATACTCATGTTTTTATTAGCGTTGATTTCTGTTATTGTAATTCTTTTCTTTCTTGTGAAAAGATCTTGGAAATCAAAATATCAGATTAAAAATATTGAAGGACTTGAAACTAGAACTGTTTTTGGAAGAGAGCGAATTTTTTTAAAACTTGTCAACGGAAAAAGACGTAGTCTTCCAATTTTAAAAAATGAAAAAGAAGTAACTAATCTAAAAAAGACACTAACCTCTATGGGGATTAAATCAGTTTAATATGAAGAAAATAATTTTTAGCCTTTTGTTGCTACCAATGATTTCGTGTGCTACTGTAAATAAAAGCACTACAAATACAAAACCTGTTAAAGCAACAGTACAAAACAATAACGGATATTGGCAACAACATGTTGATTATAAGATGGATATTGACATGGATGTGAAAACGTATCAATACAAAGGAAACCAAAAACTGGTGTACACTAACAATTCACCAGATGTGTTAGATAAAGTATTTTATCACTTATACTTTAATGCGTTTCAACCAAACTCTCAAATGGATATTCGTTCAAGAAATATTGCAGATCCAGACGGAAGAGTAGGCGATAGAATTAGTACTTTATCACCATCAGAAATTGGTTATATCAAAGTAAACTCTTTAAAACAAAACGGAACAGCAGTTCGTCATGAAACAGTTGGAACTATTTTAGAGGTAACCTTAAACCAACCTATTCAACCAGGTGAAAGTGTAACATTTGATATGCTTTTTGATGCACAAGTACCAAAACAAATCCGTCGCTCGGGTAGAGATAGTAAAGAGGGAGTGGCGTTGTCAATGACACAATGGTACCCAAAAATGGCTGAATATGATTTTGAAGGTTGGCATACACCACCATACATCGGAAGAGAGTTTCATGGTGTTTGGGGTAATTTTGAGGTGACACTTCACATTGATAAAAACTATGTAGTTGGAGGAAGTGGGTATTTACAAAATCCGCAAGAAGTAGGTCATGGTTACGAGAAAAAAGGAGAGCAGTTAAATTTACCTTCAGGAAATAAATTAACTTGGAAGTTTACTGCGCCAAATGTACATGATTTCACTTGGGCAGCAGATCCTGAGTATATTCATGATACGTACAAAATGGATAACGGAATCGATTTACACTTCCTGTACAAGAAAACATTAGAGCCTGTGTTTTTTGAAAACTGGAAGAAATTACAACCTAAAACTGCTGAATTAATGGAATACTTCAGTGCTAATATTGGTCAGTATCCTTACAAGCAATACTCGGTAATTCAAGGTGGTGATGGAGGTATGGAGTATGCAATGTGTACTTTAATTACTGGGAAACGTAAATGGGGAAGTTTATTTGGTGTAACGGCACATGAATTGGCACATACGTGGTTTCAATTTTTATTGGCAACTAATGAAAGCAAGCATCCATGGATGGATGAAGGTTTTACAACTTATATCTCGAACAAAGCAGAAAATGAAATTTTAGGAGAAGGAAAAGAAAATCCGCATGAAGGTTCGTATAGAGGATATAACTATGTTGTAAAAAATAATATTGAAGAACCATTATCTACGCACGCAGATAGATACCACACAAACACAGCGTATGGTGTGGCTAGTTATTCGAAAGGAAATATCTTTTTATCTCAGTTAGAATATATTATCGGAGCAGAAAATGTGGCAAAAACCTTAAAAAAGTATTTTGAAGATTTTTCATTTAAGCATCCAATACCAAATGATATTAAGCGTACTGCAGAAAAAGTATCTGGTATTCATTTAGATTGGTATTTAAATGAGTGGACGCAAACGACGCATACAATTGATTACGGAATAAAATCTGTAAACGGTAAAGAAGTTACCTTAGAACGTATTGGAAAAATGCCAATGCCATTAGATGTTGAGGTTACGTATGCTGATGGTTCAAAAGAACTATTTAACATCCCGTTACGTATGATGAGAGGAGAAAAAAAATCTTCTGCAACCAAGTTAGAAGATTGGACGTTTGCACATCCAACTTATAGCTTTTCAATTTCAAAAGAAGTGAAGTCTGTAGAGATCGATCCATCTAAATTAATGGCTGATGTTAATTCAGAAAACAATACTTTTTCAGTAAAATAATCTGAAGCAAAAGAACAAACAAAAGGTTGAAGAAATCTCTTCAACCTTTTCTATTTTAAAAGGAAAATGAAAATAACAAACAGAAGTTTACACAGAGATTTAGCTTACTTTTATGTGGGGTTAATTATTGCCTTTTCTTTCTCAGGAATCATCTTAAACCACCGTCAAGATTGGTATCCTATGGATTATACGTATGAGAATAAACCATTTGAGTTAACCATACCTTCAGATGAAAAAGAACTTACCAAAGAGTACATTACAGAAAAAACCAAAGAAATTGGAAAATATGACGGACATAGGGTACGAAACGGAAAAGTTCGCGTGTATTTTAAAGACAATATTATTTTAGATGCAGATGCTAAAACAGGCGAGGGAACTATAGAATACAAACGAAAAGTTCCAATTGTAGGGCATTCGATGTATTTGCATAAATCAACTAATAGCTTTTGGGTTTGGTATTCCGATATTTTTGGAATTGCAATGTTGGTAATTGCCACCACAGGAGTTTTAATTCCTTTAGGTAAAAAAGGATTTAAAGGAAGAGGCTGGAAATTGGCGGTAGCAGGTATGTTATTTCCATTATTGTTTTTAGTGTTGTTCTCTTAATATCTTTGATTAATACATCAACTAAATTCCGTAATTTTGCACTTCAATTTAAGAGAAAATGTCAGAAGAAAAGAAATCATTAAACTTTATTGAGCAAATCATAGAAGAAGATTTAGCCAACGGAATGCCGAAAGATAATTTACGTTTTCGTTTTCCGCCAGAGCCAAATGGATATTTACATATTGGACACACGAAGGCTATCGGAATTAGTTTTGGACTAGGAGAAAAATACAACGCTCCTGTAAATCTTCGTTTCGACGATACCAACCCAGCAAAAGAAGAACAAGAGTATGTAGATGCTATTAAGCGCGATGTAGCTTGGTTAGGATATCAATGGGAAAACGAATGTTATTCTTCTGATTATTTCCAGCAATTATACGATTGGGCAGTTCAATTAATTAAAGATGGAAAAGCGTATGTAGATAGCCAATCATCAGAAGCTATGGCAGAACAAAAAGGAACGCCAACACAACCAGGTGTTGCAGGACCTTATCGTGATAGAAGTGTTGAAGAAAATCTAGATCTTTTTGAACGTATGAAAAATGGTGAGTTTGATGAAGGCGCCCATGTTTTACGTGCTAAGATTGATATGACTTCACCAAACATGTTAATGCGCGATCCTATTATGTATCGTGTTTTAAAGAAGGCGCACCACCGTACTGGAAACGATTGGGTAATTTACCCAATGTATGATTGGACGCATGGTGAAAGCGATTATATAGAGCAAATTTCACACTCGTTATGTTCGTTAGAGTTTAAACCTCACCGTGAGCTTTACAATTGGTTTAGAGATAACGTGTATAAATACAGTCAATCAACATATCCATTACCACCAAAACAACGTGAGTTTTCTCGTTTAAACTTAAGTTATACGGTAATGAGTAAACGTAAGTTAATGAAGTTGGTAGAAGAAGGAATTGTTTCTGGTTGGGACGATCCGCGTATGCCAACTATTTCTGGTTTACGTCGTAGAGGATATACACCAGCATCTATCAGAAATTTTGTAGAAACTGTTGGAGTTTCTAAGCGTGAAAACGTGATTGATGTAGCGTTGTTAGAGTTTAAAATACGTGAAGATTTAAACAAAACAGCCAACCGAGTTATGGCTGTGTTAGATCCTGTGAAGTTAGTAATTACTAATTACCCTGAAGGAGAAGAGGAAATTTTGATTGCTGAAAACAATCCAGAGAATGAAAATTCAGGAAGTAGAGAAGTGCCTTTTTCAAAAGAATTATTTATTGAAAGAGACGATTTTAAAGAAGAGGCAAATAAAAAATATTTCCGTTTAACCTTAGGAAAAGAAGTGCGTTTAAAGAACGCCTACATTATTAAAGGAGAATCTTGCGTAAAAGATGAAAACGGAAACATTACTGAGATTCACTGTACATACGATCCGTTGAGTAAATCAGGAAGTGGTACAGAAGAAAGTAAGCGAAAAGTAAAAGGAACGATTCATTGGGTGTCTACAAAACATGCTGTAAATGCAGAGGTTAGAGTTTATGATCGTCTGTTTTCTGATGAAGCTCCAGATAGTCATAAAGACAAAGATTTTATGGAGTTTTTAAACCCAACGTCATTAGAGAAAATCACTGCTTATGTTGAGCCTAGTTTGCAATCTGCAAATATTGGAGATCGTTTCCAATTTCAACGTTTAGGATATTTTAATGTTGATGATGATTCTACTACAAATAGTTTAGTGTTTAACAAAACGGTAGGATTACGTGATACTTGGGCGAAGAAAAATAACTAATTTGCCCTCAAAAAAGAATAAAAACCGCTGCTTTTAATCTAAAAGCAGCGGTTTTCTTTTAGTTAAAAATCAATTTTCACTTTTCGATAGAATATGTATCTTTACAGATTAAGGGAAAACAAGATAAATTTATTTTATCTAATTGAAATTCAATAATAAAAATGTTTTTTGATACTGTGAAAAACGACAGATTTAAAAAGCGTTTCAAATAATATACTATTGTATGAGTTGTAGCAGTTGCTCAACTAACAAAGACGGTGTGCCTAAAGGTTGTAAAAGCAATGGAAATTGCGGAACAGGTACCTGCGGAAGTGGAAATAAACTTGCCGTTTTTGATTGGTTATCGAATATGACTTTACCTACTGGTGAAGCTCCATTTAATATTTTTGAAGTCCGTTTCAAAAATGGACGTAAACACTTTTATAAAAACCCAGAAAATATCACCCTCTCAATGGGAGATGTGGTAGCTGTAGAAGGATCTTCAGGTCATGATGTAGGAGTAGTTTCGTTAGCAGGAGAACTTGTAAAAGTTCAAATGAAAAAAAGAAAGATTGAAGCTGAAAGTGAAGATGTAAAGAAAATTTACAGAAAAGCATCACAAAAAGACATCGATGTTTGGCAAGAAGCCAGAGATAGAGAGTTAGAAACGCAACGAAAGGGAAGAGAAATTATAAGCCGATTAGGTTTAAAGATGAAACTTTCAGATGTTGAATATCAAGGAGATGGAACCAAAGCTACTTTTTATTATACCGCTGATGATCGTGTAGATTTTCGTCAGTTAATTCGCGATTTAGCAAGCGCTTTTTCAATCAGAGTAGAAATGCGTCAGGTTGGTATGCGTCAAGAAGCAGCTCGTTTAGGAGGTGTGGGTTCTTGCGGACGAGAGTTGTGTTGTTCAACATGGTTAACCGATTTTAGAAAGGTAAATACTGCTGCTGCGAGATACCAGCAATTATCACTAAACCCGTTAAAATTAGCAGGACAATGTGGAAAGCTAAAATGTTGTTTAAACTATGAGTTAGATACGTATTTAGACGCTTTACAAAGTTTCCCGAAGCAAGATAAAGTATTACAAACAGAAAAAGGAGAAGCTGTTTTTGTAAAAATGGACATCTTTAAAAAACTGCTTTGGTATACGTACAAGGAAGAAAGTTTTAAGTGGTATAAATTATCGTTAGATCAGGTTCAAGAAATTATAGAAATCAACAAAAATAATGAGCTTGCTTTACCGTTAGAAGAGTATGAGTTAGAAATTACAGAAGAAACTCCTATAGATTTTGAAAATGTTGTTGGTCAAGACAGTTTAACACGTTTTGATACACCAAAAAAACCTCGAAGAAATACCAGAAGTAGAAGTCGAAAAACAGTAAAGAAGAGAGAGGCTCAAGTAACTACGAATCAAAAGCCAAAGGGTAATAAAGCTCAAGGTAAAGTACAGAAGACTGAAGAAGGACAAAAAACAGAAAACAAGAGGGTTGATAAGAGAAAACAGCGACCAAAAAACAATCAGAAAAAAAGAAATCCAAAAAATGAGGGAGCTGCAGCTGAAAAACAAGCACAACCTCAAAATAAAAAACCTAGAAACCCTAGAAGGAAAAACAACAACCAACGCAGAAAAAACAATAGCGACTCAAAAAACAATCCCAATAATGAGAAATAAAATTGTTTTCCTTTTTTTTATAGCTATGCTAGTTGTATCGTGTAAATCAAACAGTGATTTTGACGAATATATTGCACTTCCAAATAGTTCTTGGCATAAAACAAATGCAATTCAATTTACGTTTCCTATTAATGATTCAATAGGTAAAAAACACCTGTTTATAAACCTGAGAAATAATAAAGATTATGAATACAGTAATCTTTTTTTAATTACTCAAATGAATTTTCCTGACGGACAAGTAATTGTTGACACCTTAGAGTATGACATGGCTGATGTAACAGGGAAATTTTTAGGACAAGGGTTTTCAGATATTAAAGAGAATAAACTTTTTTATAAAGAAAATATAACATTTCCAACAACTGGAGAATATACTTTTAAAGTTCGACAAGCGATGCGAAAAAATGGAGAAATTGAAGGAATTGAAGAGCTTGAAGGGATTACTCATGTAGGGTTTAGGATTGAAAAAACACAGTAATGACAGAGAAAAAAACAACAAACTTTAGCAAGTACATTAAATGGTTTTGGGGCATTATTTTAGGAGGTTTCCTATTTGTGTGTCTATTGTTTTTATTAGCTTCTTGGGGCGCTTTCGGAGCGTTACCAACGTTTGAAGAATTAGAAAACCCTAAAAGCGATTTAGCAACTGAGGTAATTTCTTCTGATGGAAAAACATTAGGGAAGTATTATGTAAACGCGAATAGAACCCCAATTCAATACAAAGATTTATCTCAAAATATAGTTAAAGCTTTAGTTGCTACCGAAGACGAACGTTTTTACGAACATTCAGGAATTGATTTTAGAGGAACTGCAAGAGCGGTAGCTAACTTAGGAAGAAAAGGTGGGGCTAGTACCATAACTCAGCAGTTAGCTAAAAACTTGTTCAATAAGGGAGGGTCTAGTAATATATTTACACGTCTTTCTCAAAAACTTAAAGAGTGGGTTGTGGCTGTAAAGTTAGAACGTCAATATACCAAAGAAGAAATCATGACGATGTATTTAAATACGCAAGATTTTATCTTTAATGCGGTAGGAATTCGTTCAGCAGCTCGTATTTATTTCGGTAAAGAACCAAAAGATTTAGATTTACAGGAAGCTGCAATTATTGTTGCGATGTTGAAGAATCCGCGTCAATATAATCCGCATAGAGAGCGTTCTAAAGACAAATCATTACAAAGAAGAAATGTAGTGTTTTCTCAAATGGAAAAAAACGGATTTATTACTGAAAAAGAAAAAGACTCGTTGCAAAAACTTCCTTTAAAAATAAGTTTTACTCCAGAAAGTCATAGTGATGGATTAGCAACATATTTTAGAGAAAACTTAAAGCAATTTTTAAAAGAATGGGCAAAAAACAACCCTAAGCCAAACGGAGAGCCATTCAATATTTACCGAGACGGATTAAAAGTATATACAACCATAGATTCTCGAATGCAGCAATATGCAGAGGAAGCGTTAGAAGAGCATATGGCGAATCTTCAATCCTTCTTTTATAAAGAACAAAAGAAAAACAAAACAGCTCCTTTTTATGATATTGACAAAGAAGATATTGATAGAATTATAAGAAGAGCTAAACAAAATTCAGATCGTTATAAGCGTTTGAAAGCAGCAGGTAAATCGGAAAAAGAAATAGAAAAATCTTTTAATACAGAAACTGATATGCGTGTTTTCTCTTGGAAAGGAGAACGAGATACGGTTATGACACCTTACGATTCAATACGTTATTATAAATACTTTTTGCGTTCTGGATTAGTGTCAATTGAGCCTCAAACAGGACATATTAAAGCTTGGGTAGGGGGTATCAATCACAAGTATTTTAAATACGATGCGGTAGAACAACAAAAAAGACAGGTAGGATCTACCTTTAAACCTTTTGTGTATGCAACTGCAATCAATCAATTAAAAATGTCGCCTTGTGACCAATTACCAAATACATTATACACAATTCCAAAAGAAAAATATGGAATGCCAGAAGATTGGACACCAGAAAACACAAGTCCAAACTATGGAAACATGGTAAGTTTGAAAGAAGGTTTAGCAGGTTCTTTAAATACTATTTCTGCACAATTAATAGATAAAGTATCACCTATTAACGTTGCGAGATTAGCCGAATCTTCAGGAATAAAAACAAAAATAGAAGCGAATCCATCAATAGCATTAGGAGCAGTAGATTTATCATTAATGGAAATGGTAGGTGCATATGCTACTTTTGCTAACAAAGGACTACGTGTTAGTCCAATCATGATTACTCGAATTGAAGATAAAAACGGAACAGTTTTACAAGAGTTTGTGCCAAAAACTAAAGAGGTATTAAGTGAAGAATCTTCATATGTAATTCTTGATTTGATGAAAGGGGTTACACAATCAGGATCTGGGCTGAGGTTGCGTTCAAATTGGACTACAAGAAAAGAAGCAACTACAGGTTTTCCTTACAATTTCACCAATCCAATTGCGGGTAAAACAGGTACAACTCAAAATCAATCAGATGGTTGGTTTATGGGAATCGTTCCTAATTTAGCAACTGGAGTTTGGACAGGTGGTGAAGATCGTGCAACGCACTTCTATGGTATTGGTCTTGGTCAAGGAGCAACCATGTCATTGCCTACTTGGGCACTTTTTATGAGAAAATGTTATGCTGATAAAACATTAAACATCAGTCAAGAAGATTTCGAAAAACCAGAAAATTTAAGCATCAATATAGATTGTTCTAAAGTAGAAACACCTGAAGAAGGTGAAGAAAAAAAAGAAGAACAACCTGACGATACTGATTTTTAAAAAAACAAACAACTAACAATGATTAATAAAAAAGTAAACAACGTACAAGAAGCAGTAGCTGGCGTTAAAGACGGAATGACCTTTATGTTAGGTGGTTTTGGTCTTTGCGGAATTCCAGAAAACGCCATTGCTGAATTGGTGCGTTTAGGAATAAAAGACGTTACCTGTATTTCAAATAATGCAGGTGTAGACGATTTTGGTTTGGGGTTATTATTACAAAACAAACAAATCAAAAAAATGGTTTCTTCTTATGTAGGAGAAAACGATGAATTTGAACGTCAAATGTTATCGGGTGAGTTAGAAGTAGAGCTAACTCCTCAAGGAACGTTGGCAGAAAAATGTAGAGCTGCACAAGCAGGTTTTCCTGCATTTTATACACCAGCAGGTTATGGTACCGAAGTAGCCGAAGGAAAAGAAACTCGTGAGTTCGACGGAAAAATGTATGTATTAGAGCCAGCGTTTAAATCAGATTTTTCGTTTGTAAAAGCTTGGAAAGGAGATACAGCAGGTAACTTAATTTTTAAAGGAACTGCACGTAATTTCAATCCAAATATGTGTGGAGCTTCAAAAATCACGGTTGCTGAAGTAGAAGAATTGGTTCCTGCGGGGGAGTTAGATCCGAATCAAATTCACATTCCAGGAATTTTTGTGCAACGTATTTTTCAAGGAGAGAAATATGAAAAGAGAATTGAACAACGAACAGTAACTCCTAAATCGTAAATCATGGCATTAAGTAAAGAGCAAATAGCACAAAGAATAGCTAAAGAATTACAAAATAAATGGTATGTTAATTTAGGAATTGGAATACCAACATTAGTTGCAAACTATATTCCTGAAGGAATTGAAGTTGAGTTTCAATCTGAAAACGGATTGTTAGGTATGGGACCATTTCCAATTGAAGGAACCGAAGATGCCGATTTAATCAACGCAGGAAAACAAACCGTTACGGTGTTAGATGGAGGATCTATTTTTGATTCTGCTACAAGTTTTTCAATGATTCGTGGACAACATGTACAATTAACTGTTTTAGGAGCGATGGAAGTGGCTCAAAACGGAGATATTGCCAACTGGAAAATCCCTGGAAAAATGGTAAAAGGTATGGGAGGAGCGATGGATTTAGTAGCTTCTGCAGATAACATTATTGTTGCAATGATGCACACCAACAAACGTGGGGAGTCTAAATTATTAAAAGAATGTTCGTTACCGTTAACTGGTGTGGGTTGTGTAACCAAAATTGTTACCAACTTAGCGGTGTTAGAAATTAAAGACAACGCTTTCCATTTATTAGAAAGAGCTCCTGGGGTTTCTGTAGAAGAAATTCAAGCAGCTACAGAAGGAGGTTTAGTGGTGAATGGAGAAATTCCTGAAATGGATATATAATATGAAGTTTTTAGCTAAAAATAGTTTTATAGTAATCTTCTTAATTGTTTTTATTGGAAGTGCCATTTTAGACAAACTTTTCAATGTTGATAATTTCCTTATTAGATTAATTATATTAATCCCTATAGGTATGCTTCTTTCACCTAGAAAGAAAAAAATTCAAACTAAAGAAGGCGAAAAAACTCAAGTTACTTGGTTTTTTCTAAAAGAACCGATCATTTTAGATTAAATGAAAATAATATCATACAACGTTAACGGAATACGTGCAGCTTTAAAAAAAGGATTTATTGAGTGGTTACAAGCTGCAAATCCTGATGTAATTTGTATTCAAGAAACCAAAGCTCATAAAGAACAATTAGATCTTTCTGAATTTGAAAACGCAGGATATCCATATCATTATTGGTTTTCAGCTGAAAAGAAAGGATACTCATCAGTAGCTGTTTTCTGTAAAGAAGAGCCTAATCATATAGAGTACGGAACAGGAATAGAATCTATGGATTTTGAAGGTAGAAACCTTCGAGTAGATTTTGATGAGGTTTCTATCATGAGCATGTACTTACCTTCTGGAACTAACGATGATCGATTGGATTTTAAGTTTAAGTACATGGATGAAATTTTAGAATATGCTACCGAACTTAGAAAAACAATTCCGAACTTAATTATTTGTGGAGATTACAATATTTGTCATGAAGAAATAGATATTCACAACCCTAAAATGAAAGGAGTTTCTGGTTTTTTACCTGAAGAACGCGAATGGTTAGGAAATTTTATTAATAGCGGATTTATAGATAGTTTCCGTCATTTACATCCAGAAAAACAAGAATATTCATGGTGGAGTTACCGTGCAAACGCAAGAGCTAATAACAAAGGGTGGCGATTAGATTATGCAATGGTGGCTGAACCGTTAAAAGACAAGATCTCGAGAGCCTATATATTGCCAGAAGCAAAGCATTCAGACCATTGCCCTATTGCTGTAGAGCTAAATTTATAAATCAACCAAACCATACTTTTTTACATTTTAAAAAGTATATACATGAAGAAATTACTAACACTACTGCTTTTTTCAACCTCAATCATTGCACAACAACCAGTTGATAGTCTTTTAGTGGCTAAAGATAGCGTTGCAGTAAACTTTGCAATTAACGATTCAATTCCTCAAACACAAGAGTTGTTTTCTACCGAAGATTTAAAAATGATTGATAGTTTATTGATTGAAGAAAAATTTAATTCCTCTTTGTTCGATAGTATTCAATATGTAATCAACGACAAAGATATTTTAGGAAATACAACTACTATTTTAACTTCGGAATTATTAAAAAAACGCTTACGAGAGTTAAACTTAAAAACACCTTTTCATCTAGAATATAATCCTGCGTTAGAAAAAGTAATTAATAGCTATTTAAAGTACCGTAAAAAGTATTATCCAGCATTAATGGCAAGAGCTAAATATTACTTTCCAATGTTTGAACAATACCTAGATCAATATGACATTCCGTTAGAAATGAAATATTTGGCTATCGTAGAATCAGCACTTCGTCCAGATGCACGATCTAGAGTAGGAGCTACAGGTTTATGGCAATTTATGTACGGTACTGGAGTACAGTTTAATTTAAAAGTGAATTCGTATGTAGATGAGCGTCAAGATCCTGTAAAATCTACCAAAGCAGCGTGTAAATATTTAAGTCAGTTATATAAAATTTTTGGTGATTGGGATTTAGCTTTAGCAGCCTATAATTCGGGACCAGGAAATGTTTCGAAAGCGATAAAACGTTCAGGAGGGTATAAAAATTATTGGAATATTCGTCCGTTTTTACCACAAGAAACCGCAGGGTATGTTCCAGCATTTTACGCAACCATGTATATTTTTGAATATGCTGATAAACACGATTTGTATCCTGAATCTCCGAAAATTTTTCATTTTGAAACAGATACCGTTCGTGTAAAAAGAACCATCAGTTTTGATCAGGTTTCAGAAAAAACAGGAATTGATACCGAATTGTTGTCGTTTTTAAATCCGTCGTATAAATTAGACATCATTCCGTATGTTAAAGACAAAAATTACGCTGTTCGATTACCTAGAAGAGATATGATAGATTTCTTAGAAAAAGAGGAAGAAATTTATACGTTAGCTAATGAAGATGATGCCAAAAGAGAAAAACCATTACCTAAGTATTTCGAAATGGACAAACGCATTCGATACAAGGTGCGAAATGGCGATTATTTAGGTAAAATAGCGAATAAGTTCGGAGTGCGAGTAAGTGATATTAAACGATGGAATGGTTTACGCTCACATCATCTTAAAATAGGACAACGATTAAGTATTTATCCTAAAAAGATGGCAATTCCGAAAGAAGTTTCAAAGAAAACTCATAAAACCCCAAAAGGTAAACATGAAGTGTATGTGGTTAAAGAAGGAGATTCTTTATGGACGATTTCAAAAAAATATCCAGCAGTTTCTATCGAAGAAATTAAACAATGGAACAATATTTGGAGTGCTAAAAGTCTAAAACCAGGAATGAAACTTAAAATTTTTAAAAGCTAAACACCACAAACTATGAACAAACTAATAGTATTATTTGCTCTAATTTTTATATCCATTTCATGTAAAACAGAGGGAGGTAAAAGCAATTATGTGTTGCCAACATCAACAGGAAACACCAATAAAATATTGGTGGTTATGAAAGGAAATGATTGGGAAGGAAAAATAGGAGATGAAATTAGAACTGTTTTCGGCGAACATCAAGTTGGGTTACCACAACCAGAAACCTTATTATCGGTTAGTCAAATTGATCCTGTAGGATATAAAGGATTTGTAAGAAATAGTAAGGCTGTTTTAATTATTAGAGAAGGTGAACAAGAAAAAATTGCAGTTGAAAAAAACAAATATGCGAGTCCTCAAATATTAGTTTACGCAACAGCTAAAGGTAAAGACGGACTTGTAAACTTAATTCGTAATAGAGGAAAAGAAATTATCCAACTATTTAAAGATGAAGACATAAAGTTTGCTCAAAACATCTTTAAAAAAGAAAAAATTGATGAAACTAAATTTAAAACAATCAAAAATTTAGGAATTAGCTTAACTATCCCGAAACGATTTAATTTAGTTGAAGATAATGGCGAGTTTTTATGGCTGCGTCAACATTTAAAAAGCGGAATTGCGAGAGGTGATGGAACTAATAATATCTTAGTATATAGTTATCCTTTAGAAGATGAAAGTAAGGTTGCAGATAACATTACAACAATGAGAGATGTTATCGGTGAAAAGTACATCCCTGGAAGCAAAGAAGGAATGTATATGATTACCGAGCAAGCCTACACACCATTTACGTACGATGCAGAAATTGACGGTAAAAAAACATACGAAACTCGTGGTAAATGGGAAGTTAAAAACGATTTTATGGCGGGTCCTTTTATTAACTACTCTATAATTGACAAAGAAAATAATAGAGTATTGGTTTTTGAAGGATTTACCTATGCTCCATCTGTTAATAAGAGAGATTTTGTTTTTGAGCTTGAAGCTATAGCAAAATCATTAAAAATAAATTAAGTCACTGTTTTTTAGTGGTTAATGTTAAAGCATCAGTTTTAAACTGATGCTTTTTTTGTTATATTTGAGTACATTAACTATAAACTTATAACTTATGGAAACAAATTATTTAGCAATTTTAGGTGCCGCTTTTGTACCTATGGTAATGGGATTTCTTTGGTACGGACCAATGCTCTTTCAAAAAGCATGGATGAAAGAAATGAATTTTACCCAAAAAGATATTGAAGGAGGTAACATGTTGCTAATTTTCGGATTAAGCTTTGTGTTTAGCTTTATGATTGCTTTTTTTATGCAGTTTTTAGTTATCCATCAATTTGGTGTTTTTCAAACACTAGCAGGAGAACCTGAGTTTTTAAATGGGTCAGGTGGTGCCTATGCCTATTTTCAAGAGTTTGTAGCTAATTTTGGAGATCGTTTCAGAACGTTTAAACACGGTACTTTACATGGTGTAATTACAGGATTATTTTTTGTGTTGCCAATCATAGGTACAAAAGCATTGTTTGAAAGAAAATCATTTAAATACATTTTTATAAACGTTGGATATTGGACTGTTACCTTAGCGCTAATGGGAGGAATAATCTGTCAGTGGGCATAAAACTTTAGAATAAAAGAATATTAAAAAGCATCAATTTTAAAATTGATGCTTTTTTTATGTAACAAAATTCATTTAGAAAAGACATATAAAACAATCAACCAAATGAAGTAACCAAATGATTACACATTTTTTAAATTTAGAATGGAAGCAATTTTTCCGTTCTTCTTATTTTGGAAAAAGTATTGCGCTTAAAATTATCATGGGATTTTTCGCATTATATATGTTAGCCTCATTTTTAATGATAGGTATAGGAGCGTATTTTATTATTGAAGATAAATTTCCAAATACCGACCCACTATTTTTTGTAAACGGAATAATGATTTTCATATTCATAGCAGATTTAATTTTCCGTTATTTAATGCAAAAATTACCGGTTTTAAACATTAAACCATTTCTTAATTTACCAGTAAAGAAAGAGAAGCTCGTACATTTTGTGTTGGGTAAATCAGCATTTTCATTTTTCAACTTCATGTCGATGTTTTTCTTTGTGCCATTTTCTGTGGTGCTAATAGGTCAAGGTTATGATGTTTTAGGTGTTTTAGGTTGGTTGTTTTTAATGTTTACACTAGTGTTAAGCGCTAATTATATAAACTTCTTAATCAATAAAAATAATTACGCTTTAGGGGTAATGGTTGCTCTATTAGCAGCATTGTTTTTAGTAAACAAATATGAAATATTTAGTATTACTGAAGTTTTTGCGCCTGTTTTTCAATCGGTATATAACAATCCAGTTTTATCATTTTTAGGAGTAGTAGCATTAGTAGGATTGTATTATGCGAACTTTAAATTATTACGCAATAAAGTATATTTAGATGATGCTATAAAAAGTAAAGAAGAAGTTGCTGATTCTGCAGATTTATCGTTTGTTGATAGATTAGGAGATGTAGCGCCTTTTATAAAAAATGATATTCGTCAGATTTGGAGAAACAAGAGAACTAAAACTGTGTTCTTCATGTCATTTCTATTTTTGTTTTATGGAGCTATTTTCTTTGGAGAAGAAACTTACAGGGAAAAAATGCCAGCATTTTTAGTGTTTGCTGCCATATTTGTTACAGGAGGGTTTACACTTAATTATGGTCAGTTTATTCCGGCTTGGGATAGCGAATATTACAATATGATAATGAGTCAAAATATCCGTTACCGAAAATTCTTAGAAAGTAAATGGTATTTAATGGTGGTAGTTTCAGTAGGATTGTACTTGTTAAGTATCCCATATATCTATTTCTACGGATTGGACATTTTCTTAATGATTACTGCTGGTGCAATTTTTAATATTGGATTTAACTCACTGTTTTTACTGTTTGCAGGATCTTTTAATAAAAAACGAATCGATTTAAACAAAAGCGGTTTTAGTAATTATCAAGGTACAAGTGCAACACAATTTTTAATTATCATTCCAATAATGGGAGTACCAATGCTTTTGTTTTGGGTTTTTAACAAGTTTATAAGTTTTAACGCAGGAGTTTTAGCTATAGCAGTAGTAGGAATTTTAGCTCTTGCATTTAAAAACTATTTTATGAATCTGATTGAAAAAAGATACATTAAAAACAAGTATGCAGCAATACATGCATTCAGCCAAAAATCGTAACCAACCTTAAAAAAACGAACAATGATTTCAATACAAAATATTTCAAAAACTTACGGATCAACTCAGGTTTTAAACCTTGAAAGTATAGAAATTCCTAGCGGTCAATCTTTCGGATTGGTAGGGAACAACGGAGCAGGAAAAACAACATTATTTAACTTGTTGCTAGATTTAATTCGACCAACTACTGGCGAGATAGTAAACAATCAAGTAGTGGTTAATAAAAGTGAAGATTGGAAAACGTTTACAGGATCGTTTATTGATGAATCTTTTTTGATAGGATACTTAACTCCTGAAGAATATTTTGATTTCGTGGGTGATTTAAGAGGAATGAATAAAGCTGATATCCAAGATTTTTTAAGTCAGTTTAACGAGTTTTTTAACGACGAAATTTTAGGAAAGAAAAAATACTTACGAAGTTTAAGTAAAGGAAACCAAAAGAAAGTAGGAATTGTAGCTGCTATGATGGGTAATCCGCAAGTAGTTATTTTAGACGAGCCTTTTGCTAATTTAGATCCAACTACACAAATCCGATTAAAACAGTTGATAAAAAAACTAACTGAAAATAAAGAAACTACGATACTTGTTTCTAGTCACGATTTAAGCCATGTAACTGAGGTTTGTGAACGTATAGTTGTGTTAGATAAAGGAACTTTAGTAAAAGATATTCATACATCACAAGAAACATTACAAGAGTTAGAAAGCTATTTTTCTGCATAAAACTGGGTTAAAATCACCTTATAATTATTATTTTTACCTTCTTACGTACAAAAAGCACAATTATAGCGTTGTTGTACAGTAAAGCTTTATTTTATGAACAAAGGGGGCAAAATAATCGTATTCAGTGTTTTAGCAGCTATCGCTTATTCGTGTAGTGTAAAAAAAGACGCTTTTTTAAATAGAAGTTACCATGCTGTAACCACTAAATACAACGTGCTTTTTAATGGAGAACAGGCTTATTTACAAGGTTTAAAAGAAATTGAAGATAAGCATGAAGATAATTTTTGGAAACGAATTCAAATAGAACCAATAACGTTTGATGAAAGCCAAATAACTACTAAAGTATTATCTCCAGGAACTGGTTTTAACGAAAATGAGGAAGAAAAGGAAGAAAACTTAACTCCTTTTGATAAAGCAGAAGAAAAAGCTGTAAAAGCTATTCAGGTTCATTCTATGAATATTAATGGCTATGAAAGAAATAGCCAAATAGACGATGCGTATTTTTTATTAGGGAAGTCGAGATACTATACACAGCGTTTTATTCCTGCGTTGGAAGCATTTAACTATGTAATTGTAAACTATCCGAAGGCAAATTTAAACTACGAAACAAAAATTTGGAGAGCTAAGACAAACATCCGTTTAGGTAACGAAAAACGTGCTATTGAAACGTTAAAGTTACTGTTAGATGTCTTGGATGAAACTGAAAAAATAGATAAATCTACACAAGAGCAAGCTTATACAGCCATGGCAATGGCATATGAGCAAACTGATACGATTCAGAAAGTAATTGATAATCTAAAATTAGCTACTCGAACAAAATATAACAAAGAGCAAACGGCTCGAAACATGTTTGTTTTAGGGCAAATTTATAGTGAGTTAGATAGGAAAGATTCTGCTCGTATGGTGTTTAGAAAGTTAGCTGAAAGCAAAAAACTACCACACAGGTTTCGTATTAGAGCCGATATTGAATATGCGAAAAACACGCCGAATGATTCTGCCTCCATCGTGGTGTTAGCTCGATTAAAAAAGCTTATAAAAAATACCGATAACCGAAAGTTTTTAAATGCACTATACTATCAAGCAGGAGTTTTAGAAGAAGGAAGAAACAATCCTGAAAAAGCAGCAGATTATTATAAAAAATCATTAGTAGCAAAGCATAATAACAATTATCAAAAAACGTATGCTTACGAGCGTTTGGCAGATATGGCTTTTCAAAAAGAAGATTACCTGTTAGCTGGTTCGTATTACGACAGTGTTATGCAGATGGTTACAAAAGAGTTTGATCAGGAAAAAAGAATCCGAAGAATTAAAAGAAAAAATAAAGGATTAGCTACACTAAGAAAATATGAAGAAACTGTAAAAAACAACGATAGTATTCTTCAGTTAGTAGCGATGACTCCAAATGAAAGAAATTCTTATTTTGAAGCTTATATTGAAAAAATTAAAAAAGAAGACGAAGCACAAAGACAATTAATTTTGAATGCTCAAAACTTTGGAAATAGCTTTGGTGGTGGCGCTTCAATAAACAACAATTCAAATAGAGGTAAATGGTATTTTTACAATACTCAGGCTTTAGCATTGGGTAGAGGTGAGTTCCAAAAAAGATGGGGAACTCGTCCGTTAGAAGATAACTGGCGATTGTCTGATAAAACAATTAGTGCTACAGATAATACGTTGGCTAGTGCTCAAGACACCAAAGCAAATGCTCGTTATGAATTGTCAACATACCTAGATGCTATTCCTACAGATGAAAAAGTAATTGCCGATTTAGTTCGCGAGCGTAACGATGCACTTTATCAATTAGGATTGATCTATAAAGAGCAGTTTACCAATCATGCATTAGCTATTAAAAACTTAGAACGTTTAAAAGCAGTTGCTACAGATGATGAATTGGAATTGCCAATAAGCTATCATTTATATCAAATTTATAAAGGTCAAGGTGATATTGCGAAAGCTAATGAATATAAAAACATCATTTTACAGAAATACTCAGACACTAGTTTTGCTCAGATAATCGCAAACCCAGATGCGAAACTAGAAGAAGGTAAAAAAGAAGACGAAATTTTAAATAAGTATAAAGAGATTTATTACTTGTACAAAGAAAATAAATTTGAAGAGGCTGTTACTGAGGTAGATAATTTCTCATCAAGCATGAAAAATTCAAATTTAATTCCTAAATTCGCTCTCCTAAAAGCCTTAGCTATAGGTAAATACAAAGATAAAGAAACGTATAAGAAAGCGTTAGAGTTTGTTGCGGTTAGTTATGCAACTACCGAAGAAGGAAAAAAAGCAAAAGAAATAATAGAACGATTAAATAAAACATAAACATCTTTAAATTCCCCGAATATGTTTGGTAAAGAAAGTAAAAAAGCAGGCGAGAACACAGTAGCAGAAAGGAATGTTATTGGGAAAAACACTAAAATAACCGGAGAAATAGTTTCTGAAGGAGATTTTAGAATTGACGGAACCATTGAAGGAAACATAGTAACCAACGGTAGAGTAATTATTGGAGGTTCAGGTTTTGTAAATGGTAAGGTAGAATGTACCAATGCAGATGTTGAAGGTAAATTTTCAGGAGAGTTATTAGTAGCAAATACATTAACTGTAAAATCATCAGCAAATATTAATGGTGATGTTGTTATTGGTAAACTTTCGGTTGAACCAGGAGCAGCGTTTAATGCAACATGTGCAATGAAAGGAGCGGTAAAAGAATTAAATAAAAATGAGCAAGGACTCAAAGAAAAAACCGCTTAACAAATACATACGATTCTCAGGAATCGCACTTCAAATGGGTTTAACCATTTACTTAGGTAGTTTACTAGGTGAATGGTTAGATCAAAAATACCCAAACGATAATCAACTTTACACAAAAATTTGTACACTTGTGGCGGTTTTCGGAGCGATGCTATCCGTAATAATACAAGTAACAAAACTTACACAAGATGATTAAGCGTATTTTATTCTTTTTAATAGCTGTTTTACTATTATTTGTAATTAGCTTCTTTTCACATGATTTCATTTTACAATCAAAAGAAATAAGTGTGTCATTTTCTTTGTTAGGGGTATATGGTTTTCATGTAATTTCGGCAATAATAGTATATGGTATTGTAGAATTGGTTGCAGCAAAAATACCAAACCAAGCTGGATATGCGTATTTAGCATCTATATTTTTAAAAATAGGATTCTTCGTTTTAATTTTTCAGGCATCAATATTTGCAAATGAAGAACTTACAAAACCAGAAAGAATATCTTTGGTAATTCCGTTATTCTTATTTTTAATTACCGAAGCCATAGCGGTATCAAAACTGTTGAATAACAAACAGTTTTAGAAAAAAAGACTTCAAAAAACTGCAAAAAAATCACCCTAAAAAACTAAGATAAAAAAAGGGTTTGTAGTTTTAATTAATTGTGTACCTTTGCACGGAAATTTAGAGAGCATAAATCTATATTTAGTAAAGGTATGATGATAGCAAAAAAATCTATCAAGTTTTTAACAGTACTAGCAATAGTATTTTCTTCGTTCACTGCATTTGCAGGAGGTGGTGGTTCTTCAGAAAAAGGAGGGCAAGTTAATACACCAGAACAAATTAACGCATATATTAAACATCACTTAGCAGATTCGCACGATTTTGCTTTGTATTCGTACACTAACGATGCAGGTGAGCGTAAACACGTTGGGTTTCCGTTACCAGTTATTGTTTGGACGAGCAAAGGGTTAAAGACGTTTATGTCTTCTGCTTTTCATCATAATGATGATGGACATGTGATTGTTGATAAAGGAGATGTTAAATTAGTTAAGATTCACAGTAAGATTTACGAATTAAACGAAGGGGCTACTGAGGTTTCTTTTGATGAAACACACCATGCAACAAATGCACATAAAGTATTAGACTTTTCTATTACTAAGAGTGTTTTCGGAATGTTGTTAGCTGGACTATTAATCTTTTTAGGTTTTAGTTCTTTAGCTAGAGGATATAAGAAAGGGGCTATACCAACAGGAGTTGGTCGTGTATTAGAGCCTTTAGTGTTATATGTAAGAGACGAGATTGCAAAACCAAATATTGGAGAGAAAAAATATAAGAAGTTTATGCCATATTTATTAACGGTGTTCTTCTTTATTTGGATATTAAACTTGTTAGGGTTAACTCCAATTGGTTTTAACGTAACAGGTCAAATTGCTGTAACAGTATGTTTAGCATTGTTTACTGCTGTAATCTATTTAACTAATGGTAGTAAAGATTTTTGGGCGCACACATTATGGATGCCTGGGGTGCCTGTAATATTAAGACCAGTATTAGCAATTATCGAATTGATAGGGTTTGTTTTAATTAAGCCTTTCTCGTTATTAGTACGTTTGTTTGCAAACATTACAGCGGGTCACTTCGTAGTAATGAGTTTAATAGCTTTAATGATTACACTAAAGAATCAATTCGGAGCAGTTGGTTCAACAAGTATTTCATTAATATTAGCATTGTTTATTTCGGTAATCGAAATTTTAGTAGCGTTTTTACAAGCGTTTATCTTTACAATGTTATCTGCCTTATTTATTGGTATGGCAGTAGAAGAGCATGAACACGATCATGCACATTAATTAGAATAAGAATTTGTTTAATTATATAAATCAATTAGTATGTACAATTTAATTGGAGCAGGATTAATCGTAATCGGTGGAGGAATCGGATTAGGTCAAATCGGTGGAAAAGCAATGGAAGGAATTGCTCGTCAACCTGAGGCTGCTGGTAAAATCCAAACAGCGATGATCATCATCGGAGCATTATTAGAAGGTTTAGCATTCGGTGCTTTAATCTTAGGAAAATAATCTCCCAAGAAACAAAAACAGTAAAACATTTTCCTGTAACGGTTGGTTACAGGAAATGTTTTCAAATTAAACAAAAAGATTTTTAAAAGAATAAATTAGATATATAATGGATCAGTTATTAAATGATTTTTCTCCAGGGTTGTTTATCATGCAAATGGTAATCCTTTTAGTATTATTATTTTTATTAGCAAAGTTTGCTTGGAAACCAATTTTAAACTCTTTAAGCGAGAGAGAAGAAGGTATTCAAAATGCATTAGATGCTGCTGAAGAAGCAAAGAAAGAAATGCAAAATCTACAAGCTGATAACGATAGATTGTTAAAAGAAGCACGTGCTGAAAGAGATGCAATGATGAAAGAAGCTCGTGAAATTAAAGATAACATTATTGCTGAAGCTAAAGAAGAGGCGCAAGAGCAAGCTTCTATTATGATTGAAAACGCTAAAGCAACAATTAAGCAAGAGCAACAAGCAGCTGTAGCAGAATTAAAGAAAAAAGTAGCTGATTTATCAATCGGTATTGCTGAAACAGTTGTAAAGAAAGAATTAGCTTCACAAGACGATCAATTAAAGCTTGTTGAAGGAATGTTAGAAGAGGTTACTTTAAACTAATCAGTAGATGAAAGAAGCAAAACCAGCATTACGTTACGCAAAAGCAATTTTAAACTTAGCTAAAGAATCAGGAAACGAGTCTTTAGTAAACGATAACATGAAGTCAATCGTAAGTACTATTGCAGAAAGCGCTGATTTAGATGCGATGCTTAAAAGTCCTATCATAAAAGCTGCAGATAAGCGTAAAGTTTTAGCTGCACTTTTTGGTGATAAAGTAGATAACATTGTTAAAGGGTTATTTAACTTATTAGAGGAAAATAAGCGTATGATTATGTTAGAGTCTGTTGCAAAGCAATACTCTATTATTTATGATTATCATAAGAGCATGCAAGTTGCTAAAGTTACTACTGCAGTAGCTTTATCAAAAGAGTTAGAAGATAAAATACAAGCAAAAATTGTTGCGTTAACAGGTAACAATGCTAGTATAGAAAACATAGTAAATCCAGATATTTTAGGAGGATTTATCTTACGTGTTGGAGACGTGCAGTACGATGCAAGTATCTCTAACCAATTTAATGAGTTAAGGAGAGAGTTTGACAACAGTCATTACATTCCAAAAATTTAATTATACATCAAAAGAAATAAGATGGCAGCAATTAAACCAGCTGAAGTATCAGCAATTTTAAAGGAACAATTAACAAATTTTGAGTCTAAAGCTTCATTAAACGAAGTAGGGACAGTATTACAAGTAGGTGATGGTATTGCACGTGTTTACGGTTTATCTAACGTACAATATGGTGAATTAGTTGAATTCGATAACGGATTAGAAGGTATCGTATTAAACTTAGAGGAAGACAATGCGGGGGTTGTATTATTAGGAGCTTCAACATCAGTAAGAGAAGGATCTACTGTAAAACGTACAGAAAGAATTGCTTCTTTAAAAGCTGGAGAAGGAATTGTAGGACGTGTTGTTAATACGTTAGGGCAACCAATTGATGGTAAAGGACCAATCGAAGGTGAAACTTTTGAAATGCCTTTAGAGCGTAAAGCACCAGGGGTTATCTTCCGTGAGCCTGTAACTGAGCCAATGCAAACAGGTATCAAGTCTATCGATGCAATGATTCCAGTTGGTCGTGGTCAACGTGAGTTAATCATTGGAGACCGTCAAACAGGTAAGTCAACTGTTGCTATTGATACGATCTTAAATCAAAAAGAATTTTACGATGCAGGACAGCCAGTGTACTGTATCTATGTAGCTATTGGTCAAAAAGCTTCAACAGTAGCAGCTATTGCTAACATGTTAGAAGAAAAAGGAGCCTTAGCTTATACAACTATAGTTGCTGCAAACGCATCTGATCCTGCACCAATGCAGGTATATGCGCCATTTGCAGGAGCTGCAATTGGAGAATATTTCCGTGATACTGGTAGACCAGCTTTAATTGTTTATGATGATTTATCTAAACAAGCAGTAGCGTATCGTGAGGTATCTTTATTATTAAGAAGACCACCAGGACGTGAGGCATATCCAGGGGATGTATTCTACTTACACTCAAGATTATTAGAGCGTGCTGCAAAAGTTATCAACGATGATGCTATTGCTGCTGATATGAACGATTTACCAGAATCATTAAAAGGTAAAGTAAAAGGTGGAGGATCTTTAACTGCATTACCAATTATTGAAACACAAGCTGGAGACGTTTCTGCATATATTCCAACAAACGTAATTTCGATTACTGACGGACAGATTTTCTTAGAGTCTGATTTATTCAACTCAGGGGTTCGTCCTGCAATTAACGTAGGTATTTCGGTATCACGTGTAGGAGGTTCTGCTCAGATTAAATCAATGAAAAAAGTATCTGGTACGTTAAAGTTAGATCAAGCCCAGTTCCGTGAATTAGAAGCGTTTGCTAAGTTTGGTTCTGATTTAGATGCTGCTACAATGAATGTAATTTCTAAAGGACAACGTAATGTTGAAATTTTAAAGCAAGCTCAAAACGATCCTTATACTGTAGAAGATCAAGTAGCTATCATTTATGCAGGTTCTAAAAACTTGTTAAAAGATGTACCTGTAAACAAGGTAAAAGAATTCGAAAGAGATTATTTAGAGTACTTAAACGCTAAGCACAGAGATACTTTAGATACTTTAAAAGCAGGAAAATTAACTGATGAAGTAATTGATACTTTAACAGATGCTGCTAAAGAAATTTCAGCTAAATTTTCAGCTTAATTATACTAAAAACAACATCCCCGTGTAACAACGGGGGTTTTATAAATTTTAAGTTCAAGTAAATGGCAAACTTAAAAGAAATACGTAACAGAATTACTTCGATTAAATCAACAATGCAGATTACTTCTGCCATGAAAATGGTGTCGGCTGCTAAGTTGAAAAAAGCTCAAGATGCAATTACAGCTATGCGCCCATATTCATCTAAGCTTACCGAATTATTACAAAGCTTAAGTGCTACTTTAGATAGCGATGCAGGTGGAGTATATTCAAACCAAAGAGAAGTAAACAAAGTTTTATTGGTTAGCGTAACTTCAAACAGAGGTTTATGTGGTGGTTTTAACTCGTCTATTATTAAAGAAACAGTTAAAACAATCAATGAAAAATACAATGGTGTTGCTGTAGAGTTATTAACGATTGGTAAAAAAGGAAACGATATTTTATCAAAAGAGTATACCGTTATTGAAAACAGAAACGACGTTTTTGATGATTTAACTTTTGATAACGTTGCAGTGATTGCTGAGCAGTTAATGAAATTATTTGTAGATGGTTCTTATGATAAGATTGAGATTATTTACAACCAATTTAAAAATGCAGCGACTCAAATACCACAAGTTGAGCAATTCTTACCAATACAACCAGTAGAAAGCGATGCAAATGTAAACTTAGATTACATTTTTGAGCCTTCTAAAGAAGAAATCATCTTAGAGTTAATTCCTAAGTCGTTAAAAACGCAATTATACAAAGCAATTCGTGATTCATTTGCTGCCGAACACGGAGCGCGTATGACTGCAATGCACAAAGCAACTGATAACGCAAAAGAATTACGTGATGACTTATTATTAACGTATAACAAAGCGCGTCAAGCTGCAATTACTAACGAAATCTTAGAGATTGTTGGTGGTGCAGAAGCATTGAATAACTAAGAAAATATATTTTCTATATAAAAAAAGCGAACCAAATTTGGTTCGCTTTTTTTATAATAAATCTTGAATTGTGTTTTTAATGGAAGTAGTATCAATTCCACAAATTTCTTGTAGTTGCTGAATAGTTCCATGATGGATAAATTCATCAGGAATACCTAAAAGTTGGATATTTCCTTTGTAATTTACTTCGGAAGCATATCCTAACACTGCACTTCCAAATCCACCGCAAATAGTTCCGTCTTCAATAGTAATTATTTTATCAAGCGTATTAAATATGATATCGAGAAGTTGAGTGTCTAAAGGTTTTACAAAACGCAAGTCGTAATGAGCTACGGCTTCATTGTTTTCAAGCTGATTTATCGCTTCTGAAACATTATCAGCTATAGTTCCAATGGACAACACTGCAAGTTGATTTCCTTCTTTTAAACAGGTTCCTTTCCCTATTTTTATTTTTTCAAAAGGGAGTTGCCAATGTTCTAATTTACCAGTTCCTCTAGGGTAACGAATCGCAATAGGATGTTCTAAGCCTAATTGAGCGGTGTACATAATGTTTCTGAGCTCTATCTCATTGCGAGGTGCAAATACAATTAAGTTGGGAATACAACGTAAATAAGCCAAATCAAAAACTCCGTGATGTGTTGCTCCGTCTTCACCAACCAATCCTGCTCTGTCTAAACAAAAAATTACTGGTAGATTTTGCAAAGCTACATCATGAATTACTTGGTCGTAAGCGCGTTGTAAAAAGGTAGAATAAATATTACAAAACGGAATTAATCCTTGGGTAGCCATACCTGCGGCTAAGGTTACTGCGTGTTGTTCGGCAATACCAACATCAAAAGTTCTTTCTGGGAATTTTTCTAACATGAATTTTAAAGAACTTCCTGTTAACATAGCTGGTGTAATACCGACAATTTTATCGTTTTGTTGTGCTAATTCCAGAATAGTTTTACCAAAAACATCTTGAAACTTGGTGTATTTACTTGCATCTTTAGGGAGAAGGTTTCCTGAAATTTTATCAAACTTTCCTGGTGCGTGGTATTTTACCTGGTCTTGTTCTGCTTGCTGTAATCCTTTTCCTTTAGTGGTTATTACATGTAAAAATTTAGGTCCTTGTACATTTTTTAATCGCTCTAATTCAATAATTAATTCTTCTAAATTATGACCATCAATAGGACCCGAATAATCAAAGTTTAATGCTTCAAAAATATTGTGCTGCTCAACTTCTAGCCTTGGAGATTTAATTTTGGTTAAATAATCTTTTAAGGCTCCAACAGAAGGATCAATTCCAATAGCATTGTCATTCAAAACAACCAACAAATTTGCATTGGTATCTCCTGCATGATTTAAGGCTTCAAAAGCCATTCCACTAGCTATTGATGCATCTCCAATTACCGCAATATGATGTTTTTCAATTTCTTGTAGCTGTGAAGCAATTGCCATTCCTAAGGCAGCAGAAATAGCCGTTGAGGAATGTCCCACACCAAAAGTATCATACTCACTTTCTGTGCGTTTGGGGAAACCTGAAATTCCATCAAACTGACGGTTGGTGTGAAAAACACCTTTTCTTCCGGTTAAAATCTTATGTCCGTATGCTTGATGCCCTACATCCCAAACCAATAAATCTTCAGGTGTATTAAATACGTAATGTAGCGCAATGGTTAGTTCCACCACACCTAAACTTGCCCCTAAATGTCCTTCTTTGGTTGCTACAACATCAATAATAAATTCACGTAACTCTTGTGCGAGTTTCGGAAGATTTTCAGGAGATAATTGTCTTACATCCGAAGGAAAATAAATATTTTTTAACAGCTTTTTTGGCATAGCACAAATGTAAGAAAACTTTGTTGTAGCTTTGTTGTATGAATAAGTTGTATTTGGTGCCTACACCGATAGGAAATTTAGAAGATATAACGCTAAGAGCGTTAAAAATCTTGCAAGAAGTAGATTATATTTTAGCAGAAGATACACGCACAAGTGGAAAACTATTAAAGCACTTTGATATTGCCACACCCATGCAATCGCACCACATGCACAACGAACATAAAACGGTAGAAACTATTGTAAAACGATTACAAAGTGGTGAAACCTTTGCATTGATTTCGGATGCCGGTACTCCTGCGATTTCTGACCCGGGGTTTTTATTAACGAGAGCTTGTGTACAAAATAACATTGATGTAGAGTGTTTGCCTGGAGCTACAGCATTTGTGCCTGCTTTGGTGAATTCGGGGCTTCCTAATGATAAGTTTGTATTTGAAGGGTTTTTACCGGTAAAAAAAGGACGTCAAACGCGTTTACAATTGTTGGCGGAAGAAACTCGAACCATGATTTTTTATGAGAGTCCGCACAAATTGTTAAAAACACTTGCCAATTTTGCTGAATATTTTGGTGAAGACAGGCAAATATCAGTTTCTAGAGAATTGACAAAACTGTTTGAAGAAACCAAACGAGGAAGCGTAAAAGAAGTACTATCATATTATACAGAGAAACCTGCTAAAGGTGAAATTGTAATTATTGTTGAAGGGAAAAAGTAGTTTTTAATTATTTGCTAGTTTATATTCTGGATAATGTTCTTCAAGTAGTTCTTCTGCTTTTTTAGGAATGACTACCAAACTCACATAACCAATAATAAAGGTTAAAGAAGTTGCTAATGATATAGTTATTCTAGCAATTTCGGTTAAGTTTTCGTATGAATTGGGAGTTAAAAATTGAAAAATATAGAATGTTATAAATACCACATTTCCGTAACCTTGGGTTTCAATGATGTCTTCAAACATCCATTTTTTTCCTGTTTTTTTAAACTTTAAATCTAGTTTCTTTCTTTTTTTGAACATTATGGTTAATTCAGCTATAAAAAAAGAAAAGAAAAATCCTATAAATAAATATTCAGCAAACGAAAAATGTAAAAGAAGATAAAAACTGAAAACCATTGTTGCTGTTAAAATAATTTTAGGTAAGGAAAACCATTCTTTTACAAAAGAGAAAATTAGCTTGAAGTACTTTTTTTGGATTTGTTTTTGCTTTTCTTCAACCACATTCATAAAACCGAATACACCAAATTTTTTAAATGATTTGTCACGCGCTTGCTCAAAAGTCAATATAGGGTTTTCTGACCAAATTTGTTCGATATCGTTAGCCAAATGATCTACTAATTCGGTTTGTACGTCGTAATGCTCAACATAGTGCTGACGTGTAAACTTGTATAATTGTTGGATATGTTGTTCTGTTACCTGCATAACTAGTTAATTAAGAATTGGTATTTATTTTCAATTTCTCTTTTTTTAGATAAAAAACTTTGATTTAATAAATAGCCTAGTACAAAAGAAATATAGTACATATAAATTGTATTTAAGTTGTAATTTCCTTTATATAAAATGTCTATATAATTAGTGAATTGCATGGGAATAATTATTATAAATGAAATTAAAGCCATGTATGTTCTAATAATCTTTACATCTTTATATTTTTTATAAAAAAGGGATGTTCTCTTAGCTCCAAAAAACAAAAGTCCAAACAACAAACAAAGCATGATAATTGTTGTTGCTTTTAAAAAATTTGGACCAACTATAAAGCAAAGAACAGATATTAATGCGATAAGATTTAAATTTTGAATTCTAGCTAATTGCTTTAAAAAGTCTTTAAAAATTAATATTAAACAAAACCACGTTAGTCTTTTCTCTTGTTTATTGTACTGGTCAATTAATTTGTCTTTTCTACTTAGCATGTATTTAACAAAGTGAGTTTGGAATTTTTTGTTATCAAAAAACTCTTCAACATCTTCAACTTTCTCTTCAATTTCAGAAGCGATATGATCTACCATTTCTAATCGAATATCAATATAATCAGCTCCTATTCCTTGTAAAAAAGAATCAATTCTTTGTACTTGCTCTTTTGTTAATTTCATAGCTATTTCTTTATTAAATACTTGTATTTATCTACAAGTTCATCCTTTTTTCTTTTTGTATAAACACTAAAAGATAACATAAGTATAAAAACCAGCGCCCAAAAAATACTGAAAGCTATTTTATAATTTAGTAAACCTTTGAAAAAAGGGAAAAAATGAACCACGATAGAAGGCAAATAAACAGCTGCAGCCAAAGCTCTGAATTCTTCTAATTTTCTTAGCTCTTTTTCTACAAAACATGTGTAAAGACCATATAATTGGATAGAAACTAAACTAATTGCAAATACAATAAGTACCACTTTTTCAGAAAAAAACACTGTAGTTAAGTAAAATAAAAAGAAAAGTAAAATTGTAATAGATATCTTTTTAAAGTCTATAAAAAATGAAACAAATTCTTTTAACATCTCTTTGAAATATAATCTGTTAAAAATCTTTTCTTTCTTAAATTTTTGTTGCTCTATGAAATACAATTTATTTGAAAGAAACTGGGATAAGTTTCCATTACCATTTTCTTCAAAATCACAAATTAAATGATCCATTAATTCGAACTTTGTTTCGTTATTTGTATAACCTTTTCTGTCTAAAAAGCTATCTAAAAAAGCCAATTGTTTTTCGGTTATTGTATATTTCTTTTCCATTTTATTCTAAACCAAACTTAGGATTTACTAATTGCTGCATGGTGTTTAAAAACTCTTGCATTTCTGAAAGACGATTAACCGTTTCTTTGGTTCCGTTTTCAGTGAGTTTGTAATACTTGCGTAAACGATTTCCAACATTAGCCACTTCAACATCTAGCAAGCCTTCAGCTTCTAGCTTATGTAGTGCAGGATATAAAGCTCCTTCAGTAATTTGCAATTCTCCCTTAGTTAATTCTTTTACCTTTTGCGTAATTTCATAGCCATACATCTTATCATTTTGAGCTAATAATTTCAAAATAATAGTTTGTAATGATCCTTTATATAATTTCTGATTTCCCATTATAGATCCACTTAATAGTTAAATTAGGGCAATTTTTAAGTCTTTGTGACTCGAAACAAATATACATAATTTTCTTATGTATAAAACTCTTAGGTATGTATTTTATAAAAACCCTAACTTTTGTTCGTGTTGAGTTTGTTATTTTTGCGTTTCAAATTTGACTACATGAGTACTTTTCATAAACTAACGATAAAACAGATTATAAAAGAAACTAAGGAAGCAGTTTCAATTCTTTTTAAGGTTCCAGAAGAATTAAAAGAGAAATTTCAGTTTGTTGCAGGACAATATATTACAATAAAAACAACGATAAACGGAGAGGAAATAAGACGCGCGTATTCTATATGTGCTTCTCCAAAAAGTAACCAATTAAAAGTGGCAGTAAAAGCTGTTGAGAACGGTAAGTTTTCAGTTTTCGCTACTACACAACTTAAAGAAGCTGACGTTTTAGAAGTTGCTATACCCGAAGGAAAATTTACACTTTTACCAGAAGATGACAAAAACTATATCGCTTTTGCAGCAGGTAGTGGAATAACTCCTGTTTTATCAATGGTTAAAACTGTTTTAGAGGATACGAATTCAACATTTACGTTGGTTTATGGAAATAAAAGTATTAACGATACTATTTTTTTCAACGATTTAAACTTATTACAGCAGGCATATCCTAATCAATTCAATTTACACTATGTATATAGTAGAGAACAACAAGAAAATTCGTTGTTTGGTAGAATTGACAAAGGACATGTAAACTATTTTGTAAAGAATTTACACAAAGATGTTTCTTTTGATGCAGCTTATTTATGCGGTCCTGAAGAAATGATTACTACAGCTACTGAAACTTTAAAAGAAAATGGTTTTGAGGGTTCAAACATACATTTTGAATTGTTTACTGCTACGACTTCTGAAGAAAATACAGATCAGATTAAAGATGGAGAAACTGAGCTTACGGTGTTGTTAGATGACGAGAAAACCACTTTTTCTATGAAACAAACCGATACGATTTTAGCAGCGAGTTTGCGTAATAAATTAGACGCTCCTTATTCGTGTCAAGGTGGGGTTTGTAGTAGTTGTATTGCTAAAGTTACCGAGGGTAAAGCTGTAATGACTAAAAACTCTATTTTAACAGATGATGAATTAGAAGAAGGATTAGTACTAACGTGTCAAGCTCATCCAACCACAGCAAAAGTGGTGATAGATTTTGATGATGTGTAAGTAAAATCGTAATTTTATAGCTATGGATTTTTACGATTTTAAAAACGCTTTTTTAGTGGGTGTTTTTATGGCTTTTATGATTGGGCCAGTGTTTTTTATGCTTTTAAAAACAAGCGTTTTAAAAGGAGCAAGAGCTGCTATTGCTTTTGATATAGGTGTAATTTTAGGTGATATTTCATTTATGTTAATTGCCTATTTTGGAAGTAGAAGTCTGTTAGAAAAAATAAAAGATGATCCTCGACTTTTTTTAATTGGAGGACTGGTATTAATCGTTTACGGATTAATTACTTATTTAGATAAGAATAATAAAAAAGAAGCAGAAGCTCCAGATGTTTTACTTCCTGAAAGTAATAACTACTTAAAGCTTTTATTAAAAGGATTCTTCTTAAACTTCATAAATATTGGTGTATTAGCTTTCTGGCTTGGGTTAATCGTTGTTGTAGGACCTACTTATGATATGAATCCGAAGTATTTGTTTTGGTATTTTGCAACGGTTATTACTGGTTATGCTCTTACCGATTTATGTAAGATTTTGCTAGCAAAACAATTAAAAAGCAGATTAACACCATTGGTTATTTATCGTATAAAACGAGGAATGGGAGTCTTATTAATCGTTTTTGGAGCTGTATTAATGCTTAAAGGGTTTATTCCTGAAGAAAAAATTGACAATCTGATTGAAAAAGTAGAATCAATAAATTAAAAGCCAATAATCATTTTGGCAATTGTAAAGTAAATTAAAATTCCAAAAATATCATTACTTGTTGTAATGAACGGACCCGTTGCAATTGCTGGATCAATTCCTCTTTTATGTAAAAATAAAGGGATAAAAGTCCCTATTAATCCAGCTACAATAATCACTACAATTAAAGAAACTGAAATAGCAAAAGCCTTTTGAACTTCACCACTATATCCCCAAATAAAAGCAAATAAAACCAATGCTAGCATAAAACCATTTAGTGCGGCTAGTAACATTTCTTTTATTAAACGATTTTTAATACTTCCTTTTACATCGTCATTAGCTAAGCCTTGTACAATAATTGCTGATGATTGTACCCCAACATTACCTGCCATAGCCGCAATTAAAGGAGTAAAAAAGAATAACACAGCATTTTCACTAAAAGATTCGTGGAAACCTTCCATAATTAAAAAAGCACCTACACCACCAATTAAACCTAAAAACAACCAAGGTAAACGCGCTTTGGTTAAATCCCAAATGCTATCTTCAGAATCTACATCTTGTGTAATACCTGCTGCTAACTGATAATCTTTTTCAGCCTCTTCTTTAATTACATCTACAATATCATCAATGGTAATTCGACCTACTAACACTCCTAGTTCATCAATTACAGGAATTGCTTCTAAATCATACTTACGCATAATGTTAGCTACTTCTTCTGCTTTGTCGTTTACGTTAACAAAATCAACATTAGGAATGTATACATCAGAAATTTTAGCCCTAGTTGATGCCATTAACAAGTCTTTTAAAGACAAACGACCTTTTAATTTTCCTTCATCATCAATCACATAAATAGAATGTACTCTGGTAACATATTCTGCTTGTTGGCGCATTTGTTTAACACACGTAAGTACGTTCCAGTTTTCGTTTACTTTTACCAACTCTTTTGCCATTAAACCACCAGCAGAATCTTCGTCATAGCGTAATAGTTCAACAATTTCTTTGGCGTGTTCACGGTCTTCAATTTGCTGAATTACCTCTTGTTTACGTTCCTCAGGAAGTTCAGCAATAACGTCGGCAGCGTCATCGGTATCTAATTCATCAATTTCTTCGGCAATTTCTTTGGTAGAAAGTTGTTCAAAAATGTTTTCACGAACTTCTTCGTCTACTTCCATTAATACATCAGAAGTAGTTTCACTATCAAGTAAACGAATAATATAAACGGCATCGTCAAAAGAAAGCTCGTCTAACACTTCGGCAATATCGGCATGGTGAATGTCTGCAAACAATTCAGAAAGAGCTGCGTCTTTCTGATTTTGAATCATGTCTTCAACATTGTTTAGTAACTCTTTTGTAATTTCTAATGCCATCGTTTGCGATTTTACTCGATAGTCGAGATTAACTTTTCTGAAACAAAAATGAAGTTTTTATGTCAGAAATTGATTTCTAATTCGTGTCTTGAGCTATTTTTTGCGTCAAATCAATGAATTTTTCTACAGATAACTGCTCAGGACGCATCGCAAATATAGGGTCTTCTTTTAAGCTATCCGAAAGATTGAAAGACTTTAAGCTAGATCGAAGCATTTTTCTTCGTTGATTAAAAGCAGTTTTTACGACTCTAAAGAATAGTTTTTCATCAACAGGAAGTGTGTAATTTTCTTTTCTAATCAAGCGAATAACTCCTGAATCTACTTTTGGTGGCGGATTAAACACGGATGGAGGTACTGTAAATAGGTACTCTGCATCGTAAAAAGCCTGTGTTAAAACTGATAGTATTCCGTAAGTTTTGCTTCCTTCTTTTTCAGCGATTCGCTCAGCAACCTCTTTTTGAAACATTCCTGAAAATTCAGGTACAAATTCACGGTTTTCAATTGCTTTAAAAACAATTTGAGAAGAGATGTTGTATGGAAAATTACCAATAATTGCTACTTGTTGTTGATTAAAGGTTTCAACGAAATTCTTTTTTAAGAAATCACCTTCAATGATGGTGAATTTATCTTTAGAAGTGTCTAACTTAATATGTTCAACAGGAAAAGTTTCTTGTAAATACTCAACCGATTCAGAGTCAAGTTCCATTACGGTAACTTTTGGCTTTTTTTCTAATAAATACTTAGTTAAAACCCCCATTCCTGGGCCAATTTCTAGTACATTATCATATCCTTTTTCGGTAAGTGAATCTGCAATTTTTTTTGCGATGTTTTCATCGGTTAAAAAATGTTGTCCTAAATGTTTTTTAGCTTTTACAGTCATGGTTTAAGATTGAAAGATGTTTAGAGGCTAGAATAAAGAAATGTCTAGCATCTATTATCTTGGTTCTTTTGTCAGTTTTAATTACTATTTACCGTTGGATAGAACTCGTTTACTACTTTTAGCTCAGTACGAAAAGCAAGCATTTTATCAGCAAATCTTTTTAGTCCGTCATTACGTAATTTTTCAGCACTATATTTATAATAATTATCTAAATCTTCACGTGTTCTTGCGGTGTATTGAATAGAGTAGGTGATACCTCCCATTTCTTCTTCAACTAAAACTTGCGTCATTTTAGCACTTAAAAAATGCCCTGTGGCTAATACTTCTGGTATATGGCTTTCAATCCATGTTAGCCATTCTGCATGTATGCTTTCGTCTATATTTATAGTTACATTATATATGTACATTTTTGTAATGATTTTTTGCGAGTCGATTCTTTTAATTGATATCGTCTCCTCTTAGTTTTCTGTACTTTTTTCGAGCTTCAACTAAATAGATGCTCGATGGGTGGTCAAAAATAATCTTTTGATAGTATTCTTTTGCCTTTTCAGGGTTATTTAATTCGTTATTGTACAATTCTGCCATGTGATAATACACATCGTCAACATAAATTCCGTTTTTATCTAAAGCAATTATTTTAGCGTAGTTTAAAATTGCTTCATCAAATTTTTGCTTTTTAACATACAATGCTGCTTGTTTAAACAACGCTTCGTCTTCAATGGGTTGGCCTTTATAGTTTTGTATAATATCATCCAAAATAGCAATAGCTTCGTCGTTTTTGTTTTGAAACGCTAATAAATCGGCTTTTGCATAGGTTGCTAATCCCGAAGAAATACTGTCTTTTGGTTCGTTGTCGGAAATCGTTAAAAATAAATCGGCAGCATCGTTAGCAATTAGTTGTGTTGCCGAACTTTTTAATACTTTTAATTGTGCTTTCGCCCAGGTAAAATCACTTTTAAAATAAGAGGTTTGTGCAACTTTAAATCGAGCTTCTTGCCCCAAATAATGGTTTTTATATTGTGTTTGCACTTGAGAAAAGTAAATCAGCGCTTTGTTAAATTTACCCGTGTAAACTAACACTTCGCCTAGTTTTAGTTTTATCATTGCTTTTGAAAGTTTTGAGTTTGCAAATTCTTGTGCTTTCTCTAAAACTATTACTGCTTTTTCAGGGTTTCCTTTTTCAAAAGTTAAATAGTTGGCATATTCGATTTGTGTAAAAAAAGTGTTGGTGTTTATGCCATATTCTTTAAAAATAACATCAAACTGTTGCTCAATATCGGGTTGTTTTGTAGCAATAGCGATTTTTAAATTGTTATTGATTGCTTTGAATTTATCTTGCGGATAATTGGTGTTTTCAATAACCAAATCAAAACATTCTTTAGCGGTTTCATAATCTTTATTTTCTAATGCTATTTTACCAAGGTCGTTTATTTTTCCTAAATTATCTACGTCTCTAGCTAATAAAGCTTTGTTTTGAATAAGTGCTTTTCCGTATTGTTTTTGAGTAATAAATAGCCATGACAATAAATCGTTCCAAATATCTTTTGGATTACTAATAGATTTGCGTAACAAAGCCTTTTTAAATAAGATGTTGGCTTCGTTTTCGGCATCATCGCTTATATATCTTCCAGCATATCGCTTAACATTGTTAAGATAATCGGGGTTCTTGTCAACTAAATCAACATAAGATTCAAACATTTGCTCAAAATCTCCTTTTTCACCATAAATCTGCGCTAGTTGAAATCCATAATTAGCTTTTTCATTGACAGCCATTATTTTTTGATAAGCTTCAATGGCAAAATCTAATTTGTTGTAGTTTTTAAATAAACCAGCAATTAAAGAACCGTAATTACTTCTGTTTTCAATCGCTTGTATAGCTAGTTGATACTGTTTGTTAGCTTCTTCAGTTTTTTGTTGTCGTTCAAAATTGTAGCCAATAAAAACAAGCAGATAGGTTAAATTAGGTTTTTCTTGAAGTTTTTCTTGAAGTAATTTCTCTGCAACTACAAATTGTTCGGTTTCCTGATAACAGGTAACTAACCTTTTTAAGTAAGTAGTATTGTACGGACTTTTATCATATAAGTCTTTGTACAACTGAATTGCTTTTTCAAATTCATTATTTCTAAAATAATTTTCAGCAATAACAAATTCGTTTTGTTGCGAATAACAAAACAAACTTAAAATCAGTAAATTAAATAGAATAATGGCTTTTTTCATCTATCAAAAATACGTAACAAAATTGTTAAAATACTATTAAAAGAGGTGGTTTTTTTAAAAGCTTTGTAACATTTTGGCACGAACTTTGTCTTATTAGTAAAAAGAACTAAACCTTACAATTATGAAAAACTTTACTAAACAATACGAGATAGCGAAGCAAAATGCAAATGAGTTTATGAGAAAAGGTCAGATAACTCAATATTTTGAAGCATTATTAGAAATGAACAAATACAAAAGATTAATGGTAGCGGTTGTTGCCAACTAAAAATATTTTTTTCAATGGGGATTGATTAATTTAAAAATCCCAAGGCTCTTAGTTGAGGCTTGGGATTTTCTTTTTTATTTTCTTAAATGATTAATCAATCATATCAAAACCACAGTAAGGAACTAACACCTCAGGAATTTTAATTCCATTTTCTGTTTGATAGTTCTCTAAAATACCTGCTAATACTCTTGGTAAAGCTAACGAACTTCCGTTAAGAGTATGTACCAACTGACTTTTTCCTTCTTTGTTTTTAAAACGTAATTTTAAGCGGTTTGCTTGAAAAGTTTCAAAATTTGAAGCCGAACTAATTTCTAACCAACGTTCTTGAGCGGTTGAGTATAATTCAAAATCGAACGTTAAAGCAGAAGTAAAACCTGTATCTCCACCACATAAACGTAAAATTCGATACGGTAATTTTAACTCACGTAAAATCTCTTTAATATGTTCAACCATTCCATTTAAAGCATTGTATGAATTATCAGGATGCTCAACACGAACAATTTCCACCTTATCAAATTGATGTAAACGATTTAATCCACGAACGTGCGCTCCGTAACTTCCTGCTTCACGACGGAAACAAGGTGTGTAACCAGTTACAGCAATAGGTAAATCGCTTTCTTGAACCAAATCACCTCTAAACATATTGGTTACTGGTACTTCTGCAGTTGGAATTAAGTATAAATTATCACCAGTTACGTGATACATTTGCCCTTCTTTATCTGGTAATTGACCGGTGCCAAAACCTGAAGCTTCGTTTACCAAATGCGGAACTTGTACTTCGCTATATCCTGCAGCGGTATTTTTATCTAAGAAATAGTTGATTAAAGCACGTTGTAAGCGAGCACCTTTTCCTTTATATACAGGAAAACCTGCACCTGTAATTTTTGCACCTAAGTCAAAATCAATAATGTCGTATTTCTTAGCTAACTCCCAATGAGGTAATGCGTTTTCTCCTAAATCAGGAATAATTCCTTCTTTAAAAACTTCTTCATTATCTTCTTCATTCTTTCCTGCTTTTACTGAAGCATGAGGAATGTTAGGAATTTGATACAATAAGTCGTTTAACTTATCAGTAGCGGTAGCTAATTCTTCAGTTAATTGTTTAGATTGCTCTTTTAACTGACCTGTTTTTTCTTTTAATAAGTTAGCCTTTTGTACTTCACCAGATTTAAAAAGATTACCAATTTCTTTGGATATTTTGTTAGATTCAGCCAATATATTGTCTAATGAAACTTGAGTAGCTCTACGAGTTTCATCAGTGTTTAACACTTCTTCAATAATTGCTTCGGCATCAGCAAAGTTACGTTTTGCTAATCCGTTTAAAACAGTTTGTTTGTTTTCTCTAATAAACTGAACCTGTAACATCTTTTTATTTTTTTAGAAAGGCAAAGATAAAAGAAGCAACAGACTTAAACAATGCTTAAGGTTAATTGTTTTTAAGGTAGTTTAACGAAGTTTCTTTGTCTTTTTTTAGTTGTGCTGTTAATTCAGCAACAGAGTCGAATTTTTGTTCTTCTCTCAAGAAGTACAATAACTCAATGGTTAATTCTTTGTTGTATAAATCTTGGTTGAAATTGAAAAAGTGAACTTCTATAGTTTGGTATTCACCATCAACAGTTGGGCGATTTCCAATGTTCATCATTCCATAAATAGTAAGGTTGTTAATAACCGATTTTACAACGTATACTCCTGTTTTTGGAATCAGTTTATAAGCTTCGGTAATATCTATATTGGCAGTAGGAAACCCTATTTTTCCACCTAATTGTTTTCCATTCACCACTTTTCCAGTTAATGAAAAATTATAACCTAAATAGTTGTTAGCAGTTTTAAGTTGGCCATTTGTAAGCGCTTTTCTAATTTTAGTAGAACTTACTGAAACTTCATCAATGTCTTGAGCAGGAATTTCTTCAACGATAAAATCGTATAAGTGTGAATATTCGGTAAGTTGTTCAATATTTCCTTCTCTATTTTTTCCGAAGTGATGATCGTAACCAATAATAAGTTTAGAAATGTTAAGTTGATTTACCAAAACGTCACGAACAAAGTCTAAAGCTGTAAGCCTTGAAAACTCCTTGCTAAACGGGTGAATAATTAGGTAATCTAACCCCAATTTTTTAAGATGTTGAGCTCGCTCATCAATAGTATTGATTAATTTAATAGAAACATCTTTTTGTAAAACCATTCTAGGGTGTGGAAAAAAAGTAAGTAATACCGATTTTTTATTGCTAGCTTTTGCTTCAGCTACTAGCTTTTCAATAATTTTTTGATGTCCTATATGTACACCATCAAAAGTACCAATGGTAACTATTGTTTTTTGAGTAGGGACAAAGTCAAAAATTGAATGGGTAATTTCCAATGTTACATTAAATTTAAGCAAAAATACAATTTGTAAAATAGGATAAATAATTATCGAGGAATAAAATCTTAAAATTTAGATTTAGTAAAAATTTCTCTTAATTAATTAGAAGAGCCATAAAAAACAACGCTATATATTTAGCAAATGAAAAAAAATTGTATTTTGCACAACAGTTAACAAATTATTTTACATTATGATGAAAAAGCTATTACTTGTTGCATTTGTGTTATTTGGCACAGCAATAATGGTTGCTCAAACTACCGTTTCAGGTACGGTTAAAGATGGTTCTTTGGGAGAGCCAATACCGGGAGCAAACATTAAAGTTTCAAGAAAAGCAGTAGGTACATCTACTGATTTTGACGGTAAGTTTACTATGACAGTAACAGATACCCCACCGTTTACCCTTGAAATTTCTTCTTTAGGGTATCAAACTCAAACAGTTGAAATAACACAAAACAATCAAGTTGTTGAGGTTAGTTTAACAGAAAACGCTACTTCTTTAGACGAGGTTGTTGTATCGGCATCTAGAACACCAGAACGTGTTATGGAGTCACCTGTAACAATTGAGCGTTTTGATTCAAGAGCGATTAAAAACACAGCTTCTGCTTCTTATTATGACGGATTAGAAAACTTAAAAGGAGTTGATGTTAATTCAGGAGGTTTAACATTTAAAACGGTTAACACCCGTGGTTTTGCTACTTTTGGTAACGAGCGTTTTGTTCAGTTAGTTGACGGAATGGATAACGCATCACCAGCTTTAAACTTTGCTATTGGAAACCTTTTAGGTATTTCTGAGGTAGACGTTAAGAGTGTTGAAATTTTACCAGGTGCTGCATCGGCTTTATATGGTGCCAATGCATTCAATGGTATCATGCTAATGCGTAGTGAAAACCCATTTAACGAGCAAGGAATTAGTGTTGGTTTAAAAGCAGGTATCACAAGTCAAGAAGCTGCTGGAGATAATGGTTACTATGATGCAACTATTAAAATGGCACATGCTTTTGATAACTATTTTGCTGCTAAAGTTAGTTTTTCTTATTTAAAAGGAGAAGAGTGGCATGCAACAGATTATAGAAATACTACAGGTATTGGAGGAACGTATATCCCTGGTACAAGTCATGCTGATGATCCAAATTATGATGGAGCTAATGTGTATGGTGATGAAGTTTCTGTTGATTTAGGTGGAGCGATTGGTAAAGTTAGTAGAACTGGATATAGAGAAATTGACTTGATGTCTAACGAAGCGAAGAGTGTTAGATTTAACGGAGCATTACACTACCGTCCTTTAGGAAATGATAGGGTTGAAATTATCTGGAATTCTAAATATGGTACAGGTAATACTATTTATCAAGGACAAAACCGTTACAACTTAGCTAACTTCTTTATGGAGCAACACAAATTAGAAGTTAGAGGTAAAAACTTCTTTGTAAGAGGTTATTATGCAGGTGAAGATGCAGGAGATTCGTATGATACTCGTTTTGCTGCAATTAACATGAACAATAAATGGAGTTCTAACGAAAATTGGTATAAGGAATATGCAGGTCTTTATTATGGTGCAATTGCAGTACCTGGTTTAGAAGCTAGTAATCATGCTCATGCTAGAGCTTTTGCTGACAGAAATAGACCAGAACCTGGTTCTGCAGAGTTTACAAGGCTTTTTAATGAAGTAACAGCTGATCCAGATTTACTAACTGGTTCAAAGTTTAGAGATAATACTAGTTATTACCATGCGGATGGTAACTTAAACTTACGTGATTATATCGATTGGGCTGAAGTACAAGTAGGGGGTTCATATAGACAATATAGATTGAACTCTTTCGGAACAATTTATACAGATGCTAATGGTCCTATCAAGTATGGAGAATACGGTGTTTATACACAGCTTCAAAAGAAAATGATGGATGATCGTTTAAAATTAACGTTATCTGGTCGTTTTGATAAGTCAGATAATTTTGATGGTAACTTTACACCAAGAGTATCGTTGGCATATGCTGCAGGGGAAAACAAGAATCATAACTTCAGAGCATCTTTCCAAACAGGTTTCCGTAATCCAACGACTCAAGATCAGTACATCGGATTAGCTACTGGTGCAGGATTCATTTTAGGAACAGCTCCAGATAATGCTGATCGTTTTTCTGCTCAAGCAGTTACAACTACAGGAACATTTACTTTAACTGGAAATGATGTATTCAATAGAGGATATTCTGCTGCTTCAATAAAAGAAGGAAACCCAACATTAGCAACTACTGACTTAGTACAGCCAGAAAAAGTAAAATCTTTTGAGGTAGGTTATCGTGCTGCGGTTCCATTAGGAGATAATAAATTATCAGTTGATTTTAGTACATACTATAACATGTACTCAGACTTTATTTCTAATAAAGACGTAGTAGTTTTAGTAGATCCTAATACACCAGTAACAGTTGGTAATTTAACTAACAGAGATTTAGTTAGAACGTTTAGTGTTAAGACAAACTCTACAGTGGATGTAGATTCTTACGGAGTTGGTTTAGGATTAAATACTAAAATTTTTAATGGCTTTGACGTGGGGTTAAACTATACTTGGTCTAGATTTGATTTTGATCAAGCAAAAGATCCTGATTTTGAGGCAGGGTTTAACACACCAGAACATAAAGTTAAAGCTCAATTTGGTCACCCGAACTTATTTGAAAACTTTGGATTTAACGTAAGTGCTCGTTGGCAAAATGAATTTTACTGGCAATCTACTTTCTTAGAAGGTACTATTGAAGAAAGAACTGTTATTGATGCACAGGTAAATTATTCTGTTCCTTCAATTAAATCAGTATTTAAAGTTGGAGGTTCTAATTTAACAGGAAAAGAATACTTAAGTGCTCCAGGTGTTGGAGCAGTTGGTTCTCAGTACTACATTTCTTGGACTATCAATAACTAAAAAAAGAAACAATGAAAAATACAATAAAATATACTTTTTTATCTGCATTATTTTTAGGTTTTGCTGCCTGTGATGTAGATAATACCTTACCTGAAATTAAAGGAGAAGCAGAGAGTACTGTAGCATTAGAAAAAGGTAGTGCAGACTTTTCAAAATATGTTGCTATTGGAGCTTCTTTTACAGCAGGTTTTACAGATAACGCTTTGTTTAAAGCGGGGCAAGAAAATTCTTTTCCAAATACGTTGGCTAAGAAGTTTGCTTTAGTTGGTGGAGGAACATTTACTCAGCCGTTGATGAATGATAATTATGGAGGGTTAGTTTTAGCAGGAAATCCTGTATTACATCCAGTAACAGGAGAAAGGTTATTTGATGTAAGATTAACTTTCAATGGTGAAGGTCCAACCTCTTTAAGTAACGTTAATCCAATGGCGATATCTACTACAGATTTTGCACTGAATAACCCAACAGGACCGTTTAATAATGTAGGGGTGCCAGGAGCAAAGAGTACGCATTTTATTGCACCAGGGTATGGTAATTTAGCTAATTTCCCAGCAGCTGCAAATCCTTATGCTATAAGAGTAGCAGGTAATACAGATGCTTCTATTATTGGATTGGCAGTTGGTCAAAACCCAACGTTTTTTACATTGTCTGAATTTGGAGGAAATGATGTGTTGGGATACGCTATCTCTGGAGGAGATGGTTCAAACCCAATTACAGCTACAGCAACTTTTGATTTTGCTTTAGGTACAGTTGAAGGAGCCTTAAAATTAACAGGAGCAAAAGGTGTAGTGGCAAACTTACCATATATTACAAGTTTGCCTCACTTTACAACAGTGCCACACGCACCATTAGATCCTAGTAACCCTGATTTTGGACCACAAATACCTACTTTAAATAATGTTTTTGGAGCGATAAATGGAGTTTTTGAAGCTATTGGTGTTCCAGAAAGATCAATTGTATTTGCTGCAGATGCTGCAAGTGCTGTTGTGATTAAAGATGAATCGTTAGAAAATAAAACCGCTCAAATTGTTGGTGCTCTATTGGCAAGTCCTACTTTCCCTCCTTTTGTAGCAAGTTTTGGTTTACCTACTGATGCAACTACATTGCAAAAAGTAGCAGGTTTATTAGGTACTTATTATGGTCAAGCAAGACAAGCGACTGCTGATGATTTGTTAGTGTTACCAAGTAAGAATGTGATAGGAGAGGTGAATACTGATTCAGTTGCATTTTTAATGTCTCAAGGTTTACCACAACAGTTGGCAGGAATGTTTTCTGTAGAAGGTGTGTCTTTACCTTTGGAAGATAAGTGGGTTTTGATTCCTAGTGAACAGGCAGAAATAAAAGTAGCAACGGACGCTTATAACACAAGCCTTAAAACAATGGCAGATGCAAATGGATATGCTTTTGTCGACTTTAAAGCTATTTTACAAGAAGCTTCTACAGTTGGTTTAGAATTTGGAAATTACAATATGAATACTAGTTTAGTAACAGGAGGTCTAGTTGGTTTAGATGGGATTCATTTAACTGGTAGAGGATATGCTTTAATGGCTAATAAAATGTTAGAAGCTATTGATAAAACATATGGATCTAACTTTACAGTTGGTAAAGATGGTTTAGCTAAACCTGATGATTATCCAACAAACTATTCGCCAACTTTACAATAGTTATTGATAGCGATATAAATAAAAAAAGCTGAGAATTAATTCTCAGCTTTTTTTATTTAAAAATCATTTGCATTTTTTCGCCATTCATTCATTTTTTGATCGTCTATTTGATATTTTTTATACTTACCGTCTTTATATCTATAATAAATAAAGAGCGGCATTAGTATAAAAGACATGTACAATACACCAAGCCCCATAATTATTTGAGCTTTTGGGTGTTCAGAGTTTAGTAGGTATGCTCCAACAATCATCCATAACAAAAAGATGATGAATAATATTTTAAGTAAGGTTTTCATAAGTTTTATTGTTTACTGTTGTAAAAATAAAAATCCTAAACATAACGCTTAGGATTTTTACTTATTTATTGTTTTTAGGAGCTATGCTTCCATTTTTTGCAACCAAGAACGCACATTTACCTCTTGGTTAATAATGTCGCTTAATTCCTCTATTTTAACACGTTTTTGTTTCATAGTGTCTCTATGACGAATGGTAACAGTGTTATCCTCTAAAGTATCATGATCTACAGTAATACAAAAAGGAGTACCTGCCGCATCTTGACGACGGTATCTTCTTCCTACAGCATCTTTTTCATCGTAAGAAACTGCAAAATCCCACTTTAAGTCATCAACGATTTTACGAGCTACTTCTGGTAACCCATCCTTTTTAACTAAAGGTAAAACTGCTGCCTTTGTTGGAGCTAAAACCGCAGGTAATTTTAATACAGTTCTTGATGTTCCGTTTTCTAATTCTTCTTCTTGTAATGAATTTGAAAAAACAGCTAAGAACATTCTATCCAACCCTATTGAAGTTTCTACTACGTATGGCACATAGTTTTTGTTTTCTTCTGGATCGAAATATTGTAATTTCTTACCCGAAAACTCTTCGTGTGCTTTTAAATCAAAATCGGTACGAGAGTGAATTCCTTCTAATTCTTTAAATCCGAATGGAAATTTGAATTCGATATCCGCAGCAGCATCAGCATAATGTGCTAACTTTTCATGGTCATGGAAACGATAATTGTCTTCTCCCATACCTAATGATAAGTGCCATTTTAAACGAGTTTCTTTCCACTGTTCGTACCATTCTTTTTGAGTTCCTGGCTTCACAAAAAATTGCATTTCCATTTGCTCAAACTCACGCATTCTAAAAATAAACTGGCGTGCTACAATTTCGTTACGAAAAGCTTTACCGGTTTGTGCAATTCCGAAAGGAATTTTCATACGACCCGTTTTTTGCACGTTTAAGAAGTTTACAAAAATTCCTTGTGCAGTTTCTGGGCGTAAGTATACTTGCATAGCGCTATCGGCAGAAGCTCCTAACTGCGTTCCAAACATTAAGTTGAACTGCTTTACTTCTGTCCAGTTTTTACTTCCTGTTAGCGGATCAGCAATTTCTAACTCTTCAATCAACGCTTTTACATCAGCTAAATCTTCATTTTCTAACGACTTTGCTAATCGACTTAAAATTGTATCAATTTTCTCTTGATATCCCAAAACTCTACCGTTTGTAGATATAAACTCTTCTTTATTAAAAGAATCGCCAAAACGTTTTGAAGCTTTAGCTACTTCTTTATCAATTTTAGCTTCAATTTTAGCGCAATAATCTTCTACTAAAACATCTGCTCTATAACGCTTTTTAGAATCTTTATTGTCGATTAATGGATCGTTAAAAGCATCAACGTGACCTGAAGCTTTCCAAGTAGTTGGATGCATTAAGATTGAGGCATCAATACCTACAATGTTTTCGTGCATTTGCACCATTGCTTTCCACCAATAATCACGAATATTTTTCTTTAATTCTACTCCGTTTTGAGCATAATCATACACCGCACTTAATCCGTCATAAATTTCAGAAGACTGAAACACATAACCATACTCCTTTGCGTGCGATAAAACTTTTTTAAATTGATCTTCTTGTTTTGCCATGTTGCAAAAATAAATTAATTAAACTAAATAATTATTCTCAAAAACATACATTTGTAAAGAATTGCTAATTAATTAAAAATCTTTAAAAACCTATGAAAAAAAACTACATTGTTTTTATAGTTTTCACATTATTTTTTACAGTATTATATGGTCAAGTAAAAAAGACTAATGTACCTGATTGGGTAACTTTAACGGAATATGAGGTGAATCCAAAAATTGATTTAGAAGAAGTTGATCAAGGTAGTTTATTATTGTTGTATGATGAACAAGTCGATATAGATACGCAGGAAGATTACTTTAAATCAGCTACTAAAATTACCGATAATGTTGGAATTCAAAATTCTTCCACTATTAATGTAGTATACGATCCAAATTATCAAAAGCTATTTTTTCATACATTGTTTATTATTAGAAATGGAGAGAAAATAAACAAACTAAACTCTTCTGAATTTAATTTGTTAAGAAGAGAATTAAATGCTGAAAACTATATTTATGATGGCTCTATAACGGCTATGACAAATATTAGCGATGTAAGAGTAGGAGATATAATAGAGTATAGTTATACTATTAAAGGTTTTAACCCTATTCATAATGGCAAGTATGCATGTACTTATAACTTAGAAACTTCTACACCTGTAGGGTTCTTATTTTTAAAGATTCAATCAAAAAATGAAGTTCACACAAAACTATTTAATAGTAATATTGAAATAATTTCTAAGAAAAAGAACGGAAAGAATATTTATGTAGTAGAATCTAAAGATGTTAAACCTTTTGATTATGAAGAAAATACTCCTTCATGGCATATTACTTCTGGTGTTTTAAATATTAGCTGTTATAGTAATAATTGGAAAGAAATTATAGATTGGGGTATTAATGTTTTTACCTATGAGGATAAACTTTCGAGAGAGCTCGAGAAAAAGATTAATAACATTCAAGAAAAAAATAAAACAGAAGGTGGTAGAATAAAAGAAACATTAGATTTTGTTCAGAACGAAATAAGGTATTTAGGCTTAGAAAATGGTATAGGTGCTTTTAAACCTTTTCCGCCTAATAAAGTGTATAAACAACGCTATGGTGACTGTAAAGACAAGAGTTTACTTTTTGTTACTATGCTTAAAAAAATGGGAATTGAAGCCTACCCGATGCTAGTTAATACATATTTAAAGAGTACAATAAATGAATTATTACCATCGGCATACTTTTTTGATCATTGTGTAGTAAAAATTATTGATAGTAATAAGAATGAGTTTTATTATGATCCTACAATAACGAATCAAGGAGGGAAGTATAATAATACACCTTTTCCAGATTATAGATATGGGTTGGTGCTTAAAGGAGGGAATACGGAATTAGAAGAAATTACACCCGTTAATAATAATTTGGTTGAAATAATCGATAGTTATGTTTTAGATAAGGAAACAAGAGGCGCAAGTTTAGACATTACTTCTGTTTACTACAGTTCCGAAGCTGATGCTATAAGAGAGTATTATAAAAACAATAGTATTTCTTCAATAAAGAAAGAGTATGAAAACTATTACTCAAATTACCATTCTAATATTCACAGTAAACAGAATCCAGAGTTTATAGATGATTTAAAAGAGAATAAACTAACTGTTATAGAGTCGTATCAAATTGATAGTATTTGGAAATCATCTGTTTTTAATGATAAACAACTTATTGTAGAGTTTCAACCGTATTCAATTCTAAATTTATTGAGTATGCCAAGTAAAAATAACAGAGAAACTCCTTTTTACTTAAACTATCCAGCAGAAAGAAAGCATAAAACTATTGTAAAGTTACCTGGTGATTGGGATATAGATCAATCTAGTTTTTCAGTCAACAACGATAATATTTTTTACGATATGAATGTGTACTACAATAATGTAAGGAACGTAGTTACTATTGATCATGATTTTAAAAGTAAAAAAGACCACGTTACTGTAGATGAGTTTGGGACTTTCTATTCGGATTTAAAAAGACTTGATTCAAGTATGGGATATAGTATCATGAAATACCACGATGTTAATAGCTCTAGCAATTGGCATAAAATACTAGGACCAATAATATTTGTGTTCTTGTTAGTTTTTTACTCGTGGTTAGCTGTAAAAATATATAAATATGACCCTAAACCGGTGATAGAACCACATTTTGAAAAAAACAAACAAATAGGAGGGTGGTTAATATTAATAGCTATTGGATTGTGTATATCTCCTTTTAGTATTATAATTAATTTATTTTCTAATGATATTTATGTAACAGGAGAATGGATTTTACTTTCTATGAATTCAAACTTAATGATAGGAGTTTTATTTTTTATTGAAGTTTTATTTAACTCTCTTGTACTTGTTTTCTTTCCTTTAGCAATAGCTTTGTTTTTTAAGAAGAGAAGTAGTTTTCCAAAAGTATATTCGATTTTTTTAATTGCAAACTTTGTTTTTATAGTTGTCGATTATTTTTTAGCAAATAGTCTTTCTAATAAAGATATAATGAGTCCAAGCGTAGTTAACACTATCTTGAGGTTGTTTATCACAACGTCAATTATAGTACCTTACTTATTAATTTCAGATCGTTCAAAAGAAACTTTTGTAGTAAGATTAAATAAAAAGAGTGATGTTTAACATCACTCTTTTTTATTTAATTTATAGTACGATTATCGTAAATCTATTGTAGTATTTCCAGAGAAATTACCTTCTACAAAAGCACTTATAGTATATTTTCCTTTTTTAATGTCGTCTCGGTTCACTAAAACTAATGAAACCAAGCTCAAACGATTATTGTCGTAGCTTACTTCAAGTGAATCGGTATACTGAATTTTAGCTCCGTCATTAAGGTTGAATTTACCTTTTGGAGCGATTACTTTTTTGTTTTCATCAATAATTTGAATATATACGCGTTTTTCACCAGCGGTTGTAATCGGATTTTCTAGTAAGTCGAAATTAACTCTAAAAGCATCTGTTCTACTAGATCTTGAAGTTGTAGTTAATCTTCCGCTACTACGTTCTTTCATAGCGATTGCTCTTACTGGTGTAGTTTTAATAATACCACCAATAGCAACTTTTTCTTCAAGTTCTTTGTTTTTTTCAACCAATGTTTCGTTAACGCTATCTTTTTGCTGAAGAATTTCATTGGTAATTACATTTTCTTGGGCTAACGCTTCATTTGCGTTATTTAACGAATCAATTTGAATGAATAGCTTTTTGTTTTCACGTTCAAGAGACGCAATTTTTCTTCTGTATTTTCTAATTAGACTAAAGTTACTATCCTTAAGGTTTTTAATAGAGTCTCTTAAACTTTTCATTTTGTTTAACTCTATTTCTAGTCTATCAGATAAACGTTTTTTACTAACAACTACATCTGTATAGTCTTTAATAATTTCATCAAGATCTTGTTGCAATTCTGCCTTTTCTTGAGAAAAAATGTTGTTTAAAGTTTTGTTTTCGTTTGATTTTTGAAATGAAAAATAAGCTAAGAAAGCACAAATTAATACTAATAAAATAATTAGGACATTTTTCTTGTTTGGGGGATTGTTCATAATTTAGGGGATTTGTTTGGTTAAATTTTATCTGAGATTAATAGTGGTTTTTCCTGAAAAAACACCATTAACAAAAACGGTTATATGGTATTTATCGGGTTTTATTTTTTTACGATCTACATTAATAAAAGAAATAGCAGTCATTTGCTTGTTGTTGTACTCTACATTTAATAAATCGCTATATATAATAGTTTTATTGTTACTTAACCTTGCTTTTTTTAGAGGGGAAATCACATTAAAATTATCATCGGTTAATTGAATGTGTATAGGTTTATTGCCAGAAGAAATTACTTTATTTTCTAACAAATAAAACTCTATCCTAAAAGCATCGGTTCTGTTGGCTCTAGAAGTAGTAGTAAAGCTACCACTTTTCCTTTTTTTCATAGCGTCAACTTTTAACTTAGAAATTTCTATAGCTTCAGCAACTGCTATTTTTTCTTTAAGAATACGTTGTTCTTGGTCTAAATGACGGTTTTTGTATTGTAGTTCAGTGTTAAGAGTTTCTTTTAAAATTAAGGCTTCATTTACACTATCGTTTATCGAAAGTAGGTTGTCGTTGGCTTGCTTAAGGGAATCTACCTTAGAAAAAAGAGAGTAATTCTGTGTTGCTAAAGTTTCAATTCTTTTTCTGTAGTAACTAATCAGCTTATAGTCAGCTTCTTCTAGGTTTTTTATTGAGTCTCTTAATTGAACAATCTTTTGAAGCTCGTCTTTTACTTGAGAAGAGTATTGATTGTTTTTTTCAGTAATATCAGAGTAATTATCAATAACTCTATTAAGTTCGTTTTCTAAATCTAATTTTTCAACTTTTAAAACTTCTTTTAACTCTGAGTAATCTCTAGCGTTCTCATAAGATAGAAAACTTATGATTAAGATTAATAAAATTAAAAAGGCTATAAAGCCATTATTTTTCAAATTAGATGATATCATCATTAAATTGGGGATATGATGAACTTAAATCGTTCTGCGCTAATATATTATTTTTTTACACATTTATAAATAAAAGCAGGAGGAAAGTTTAAAGGTTCAAAACTTAGTTTGATTGAATTACCAAAAACTTCTTTTAATTTCTTGTAATAAGTTAAGCTATATTGATACTGAATAAAAGCACCGTTAATAGCTAAAAACTCAAAGTTTTTAACTAAAATATCGTGTGAAATTTCTTTAGGAATAATAGTTAAAGGTAAACTAGAAACTATATAATCGGCTTTTGAGTATCCTAATTTTTCTATTTCTGATTTAATTTTCTCAGCAGAAGCTTTTAAAACAATTAGCTGTGGATGATTTATTTTTTTTAACTCTTTGTAAAAAGCGTCGTTTATTTCAAAGCAAACTAGTACAGTATTGGGTTTAATTTTATCTAAAATATGGTGTGTAATTGCTCCGTTACCAGGACCTAATTCAACAATAACTTCAGCAGCGCTAAAGTTAATTTCTTTTAGCATTTTATTAGCTAAGTATTTAGAACTTGGAATAACTGTACCCGATGTTTTGTAGTTTTTAACTGCTTCTTTAAAAAAATTAAACTTTTTACTCAAAATATATTTTCTTTTTACTTTTTGTATCTTTCTATAAAAATGCTTGTAAATATGCGATTTTTAAAAGATATATTCTATTTGTTTTACCCTAATTTATGTATAAACTGTGAATCATCTTTGTTGCAGAACGAAAAATTCCTATGTGGAATTTGTATGAACGACCTACCAATTATAAACGATAATGAACATGTAAATGTTACATTACAGTCTACTTTTTACGGTAGAATTCACTTACAAAATGTTCGTTCGTTTTTGTATTATCAAAAGGGTGGAATTACTCAAAAACTAATTCATCAATTAAAATATAAAAATCAACCAGAAATTGGAACTTTTCTTGGTAACTGGTTTGGGAGTGAACTTCTTACATCTGAAGTTTTTGCTACTGTTGATTATGTTGTTCCGGTGCCTTTACATTATCAAAAGGAAAAGAAAAGAGGGTATAATCAAGTAACTTTATTTGGAAAAGAACTAAGCAAAATTCTAGATATAGAATATAAACCGAATATACTCGTTAGAACATCCACAACAAAAACTCAAACCTTAAAACAACGATTTGAACGGTTTTCCGACAGTAATACGAAGTTTAAATTAACTGGTGAAAGAATTTTTGAAAACAAACACGTTTTATTAATTGATGATGTAATTACTACCGGAGCAACCATTGAAGCTTGTGCAAATGAGCTATTAAAAACCAAAAATATAACCATTAGTGTGGCTACCATGGCATACACCCAAAAAGGATAGAACATTCCATCTTAATTTACTACTTTTGAGTTTGGATTTAAAACCATCAATCTGTGAAAAATAAACACCTTATTTTAATTACACTTGTTGCTTTTGTTTTAGGAAGTTGTGCACGAAAAGGAAGACCCGAAGGAGGCCCTAAAGATGAAACAGCTCCTATTATGGTTACTGCAAATCCACCGTATGAAACAATTCGTTTTGATGATGATAATATCCGTATTTATTTTGATGAATATATTGTTTTAAAAGAGCTGCAAAAACAATTAGTGGTTTCACCACCCATGAAAAATCCACCATTAATTACACCCCAAGGAACTCCGAGTAAATACATCAACATTAAAATTTTAGACACTTTACAACCCAATACAACTTATACATTTAACTTCGGAAACGCAGTTCAAGACAATAATGAGAATAATAAGTTAGAGAGTTTTAAATATGTGTTTTCAACAGGAAGTTATATCGATTCTTTAAGAATTAAAGGTTCTGTAGCCGATGCTTTTGATAAAAAAGAAGTTAAAGAAGTAAGTGTGTTGTTGTATAAATTAGATAGCACGTATAACGATTCAATTATATTCAAACAAAAACCAAACTACGTTACAAGTACATTAGATTCCACAAATTTTGAGTTTAGTAATCTACGAGAAGGAAAGTACCTAATGTTAGCGTTAAAAGAACAAGCAAACGACTATATTTTTAGTAGTAAAAACGATAAAATTGGTTTTTTTGCTGATACTATTACCTTACCAGCTGATAGTGTTATAAACAAACCTATCCGTTTTTTTAAAGAAATTCAACCGTATAAATTTAAAAGAGGAAAAGAAGTAACCAAAGGAAAAATTCAGTTTGGTTTTGAAGGAAAGCAAGACAATATGAATGTTGAACTGTTGTCTGAAGTTCCTGAAGATTTTAAATCATTTTCTCAGTTTGAAAAAGATAAAGACACACTTAATTATTGGTTTACACCTTTAGAAAAAGATTCGTTAAATTTTATAGTTAACAATCTGAATTTTAAAGATACAGTGACGGTTTTTTTACGAAAAAAGAAGATAGATTCGTTGTCGGTATCATCGAGTGTAGGTAGTGTTTTACATCTAAAAGACACCATGTTTATTAACACGAACAACCCAATAGTTTCGTTCGATAAGACTAAATTTTCATTAGTAGATAATGATACGGTTGATATAGCGTTTGAATTGCAACAACAATCGATTAATAAATTAGCGGTGTTCTTTGAAAAGAAACCAAAACACGGATATACTTTTAAAGGGCTTCCTAAAGGAATTGTTGATGTTTATGAAACGACTAACGATAGCTTAGATTATAAATTTACTACTCGTGCAGTTGATGATTATGGAAGCATTGTGTTAGATGTTAAAAAGGAAACAAAGCACCCAGTTATTATTCAACTATTAAGTAGAGACGAGGTTGTAAAAACAGCCTATGTTTCGGAATCTAAAAAAGTAGAGTTTACCCTATTAGACCCAAAGGAATACACGGTAAGAGCTATTATTGATGAAAACAATAACCGTGCTTGGGATACAGGAAACTTCTTGCTGCGAAAACAACCAGAGCAAATTATTTATTTAGAAGCAGAGTTTAAGTTAAGAGCCAACTGGGTACAAAACGAAACATTTGTTATAAGTGACCAATAACGCTTTTAATGCGCCTCTAACCAATTAATACCTGTATCAATTTCAACATCTAACGGAACGCTCATTGTAAAAGCATTTTCCATTTCTTGTTTAATGATAGGCTTTATAATGTTTAACTCATCTTTGTGTGCATCAAAAACCAATTCATCATGTACCTGTAATAACATTTTCGATTTGAAGTTTTCTTGCTCAAATCGTTTGTGAATGTTAATCATAGCAAGTTTAATAATATCCGCTGCTGAACCTTGAATAGGTGCGTTTACAGCATTTCTTTCTGCTGCACCACGAACAATGGCATTACGCGAATTGATGTCTTTTAAATAACGACGACGACCTAAAATGGTTTCAACATATCCGTGTTCACGAGCAAAATCAACTTGTTCAGCAATAAAATTTCTCAGTTTAGGATAGGTTGCATAATAAGTGTCAATTAATTCTTTCGCTTCCGAACGAGTTAAATCGGTTTGATTGCTCAATCCAAAGGCTGAAACCCCATATATAATTCCGAAGTTTACCGTTTTCGCATTGCTACGTTGTTCGCGAGTTACTTCGTTAATTTCAACATTAAAAACCTTAGCAGCAGTTGAAGCATGGATATCTTCGCCACTTTGAAAAGCCTTAATCATGGTTTCTTCTTCGCTTAACGCAGCTATAATTCGTAATTCTATTTGACTATAATCTGCAGCTAATAAAACATAATCTTCATTTCTTGGAATGAAAGCCTTACGCACTTCTTGTCCGCGTTTGGTACGGATTGGAATGTTCTGTAAGTTCGGGTTGTTAGAACTTAAACGTCCAGTAGCAGCAACCGCTTGAGCATAAACTGTATGCACTCTTCCTGTTTTTGGATTGATTTCATTCGGAAGTGCATCAACATAAGTACTTTGTAATTTTTTATACTGACGATACTCTAAAATATCAGAGACAATTTGATGGTCTTTCGCTAAATACGAAAGCACATCTTCTGCAGTTGAATATTGCCCTGTTTTTGTTTTCTTAGGTTTGTCAACCAATTTTAATTTGTCAAATAAAATAGGTCCTAACTGTTTTGGAGAGGCAATATTAAACTCTTCTCCAGCTTGCTGATATATGTTTTGTTCTAATTGTAAAATATCTTTGGTTAACTCAACAGATAACGATTTTAAGAAATTGGTGTCTAAGTTAATTCCTTCAATCTCCATAGCGGATAGTACAGAAACTAACGGAGTTTCAACCTCGTTAAAAAGTTTGGTAACATTTCCGCTTTCTAATTCCTTAGCAAAATGTTCTTTTAACTGATACGTTACATCGGCATCTTCAACAGCGTACTCAGTTTGCTTTGGTAAGTCAACTTCTCGCATAGAAAGTTGATTTTTCCCTTTTTTACCAATCAATTCAGTGATTGAAACAGGTTGATAATTCAAGTAAGTTTCTGATAACACATCCATATTATGACGCATATCAGGATTGATTAAGTAATGCGCAATCATTGTATCAAACAACTTACCTTTAACTGGCATATTGTAATTTGACAATACTTTGATGTCGTACTTTAAATTATGACCTATTTTCTCAATATTCTCTGCCTCAAAAAATGGACGGAATTCTTCTAAAACAGCTGTGGTTTCTTCTTGATTTTCTGGAAAGGCAACATAATAACCTTTGCCAGCTTCCCAAGAAAAAGCGATTCCAATTAATTCGACTTCCAAGGCTTTTAAACCAGTGGTTTCGGTATCGAAACAAACAGATTTTTGTTGTAATAATTTTTCTAACAAGAGTTTTCTTGAAAGAGGTGTATCAACTAATTGATAGAAGTGATTGGTGTTGTCTATTGTTTTATATCCGTTGCTATTGGTTTCTTCGGAAACATTTCCGCTACCAGGAGCAGCAAATAAATCGAACTGACCAGAAGTAGTAGTTTTTGCAGCTTTTGGTTGTTCACTTACCGTAGTATTTTCTTGATTTTCTTGTGAAGTAGCAAACGTTTTTAAGAAATTTTCAATCAAACGACGAAATTCTAACTCAGTAAAAATTTCTTTTGTAGCTTCAATGTCTGGTTGCTCAAAAATGAGTTTATCTAATTCTAATTCAACAGGAACATCAAGCATAATAGTTGCTAATTGTTTTGAAAGCAAGCCAAGTTCGGCATTTGCCTCAACTTTTTCTTTCATTTTTCCTTTTAGTTCATGGGTGTTTGCTAACAAACCTTCCATAGAACCATAGGCAGCAATGAATTTTTTAGCAGTTTTTTCACCTACACCAGGTAGCCCAGGGATGTTATCAACAGAATCTCCCATCATACCCAAAAAATCGATTACTTGCAACGGATTTTCAACTTCAAACTTAGCTTTTACTTCTTCAACTCCCCATTTTTCGTATCCGTTACCCATACGTGGTGGACGATACATGTAAATATTGTCGGAAACTAACTGCGCATAATCTTTATCAGGGGTTACCATGTAGGTTTGTAACCCTTCTTTTTCAGCTTTTTTGGCAAGTGTACCAATAATATCATCAGCTTCGTAGCCTTCTTTTACAATGGCAGGAATTTTCATAGCTTCCAATATTTTTTCGATATACGGAACCGCAATTCGAATAGCTTCTGGTGTTTCTTGTCGGTTGGCTTTGTATTCAGGAAAAACCTCAACACGATCTACACTTCCTCCTTTGTCAAAACACACCGCTAAATAATCAGGTTTTTCACGTTTAATTACGTCTAATAAAGAATTGGTAAACCCCATAATTGCTGAGGTATCTAACCCTTTAGAATTAATTCGCGGATTTTTTATAAAAGCGTAATAACCTCTAAAAATAAGTGCGTAAGCGTCGAGTAAAAAAAGTCGTTTTTGGTCTGCCATGGTTTGTTAAGCTGGTTGAAATAAACTATTTGGTACCGATTTGTTTTGTGAAATTAGTACCCAGAGTTTGTAAGTATTCTGAAGGTAAAGCTACGAAACTTTAAAAGATGTTAAAAATCAATTTACAGGAAAAGGAATATATTGTTAAACTCTTCTAAAAATCAAACTGTTAAAGTTTTAAAAGAAGTAAATTTGCCAAAATTTTTTATATGCCCCGTAGAGTTATAATCACTTTTGCCATTATTGGTATTTTAATTTTTATATCAGAATATTATACATTTCAAGCGTTAAAAACAGTAACTAGATTTAAACCTCTAAAATGGATTCTTCTTGCTGTAAGCTTACTGATTTATATTAATTTTTTCTATACAATCTCCTCAATGAGTAGAGCAGATGGGCAAACAATTACTTTTCAATGGGCATTTGGTTGGTTGTTAATAGCATTGGTGCCAAAGCTATTTGTAATGTTGTTGCTTTTTGGAGAAGATGTGTTTAGAGGAGGGCAAAAAATTGTTTCTTTTTTTACTTCGCAAACCAAACCACTCGCAGGACGCAGAAAGTTTTTATCGCAGCTAGCTTTAGGATTAGCATCAATACCTTTAGCGAGTTTATTATACGGTGTTTTTAAAGGGAAATTTAATTACAAAGTTGTAAAGTACCAATTAGCGTTCAAAGATTTACCAGATGCTTTTGATGGATTTACGATTTCGCATATTACCGATATTCATTCAGGAAGTTTTGATAATAAAGAAAAAATTCAGTACGGAGTTGATTTAATTAACGAGCAACAATCAGACATTATCTTTTTTACCGGTGACATTGTAAATAATTTTGCTCATGAAATGAACGATTGGGTTCCTGTTTTTTCACAGTTAAAAGCATCAATGGGAAAATATTCAATCTTGGGAAATCATGATTATGGTGATTATTCCGATTGGAAAACTCCAGAAGATAAGAAAGCGAATTTTCAAGCAGTAAAAGATATTCACCCAAAAATTGGATTTGATTTATTATTGAATGAAAACCGTTACATTGAAAAAGACGGACAAAAAATAGCTTTAATTGGTGTAGAAAACTGGGGAAAAGGATTTAACAAAGCAGGAGATTTACAAGTAGCTTCTGAAGGAATAAAGCAAGAAGATTTTAAAATTCTTTTAAGCCATGACCCAAGTCATTGGGAGTATAAGGTAAAGCAAGACAATTTTAACTATCAACTAACGTTAAGTGGTCATACTCACGGATTACAATTTGGTATAGAAATTCCAGGTTGGATTAAATGGAGTCCTGCTAAATACGTATACAAACAATGGGCAGGATTGTACGAAGAATTTGGTAGGTATATTAACGTAAACCGTGGGTTTGGGTATCATGCCTTTCCTGGTAGAGTAGGAATTTGGCCTGAAATTACCGTAATTGAATTAAAAAAAGCCTGATTTTCAGTATTTTTAAGGTTTACATAACAACTACATAACAAAAAATTAGTAATTTTAGGCACTTTACTGATAAAACTTATGCAAAAGATGACAAAGTTTGGTGAAATTATAAGTATTAACAAACCAGTGTTAATCGATTTTTACGCAGATTGGAGTGAGTTTGAACCAAGTTTAGACACACTTCGTGATGTTGCTGCTGCCTTAGGTGATAAAGCTAAAGTTATAAAGATAGACATTGCTAAAAATGAAATTCTTGCTGAAGCTTTACGTGTAAAAGGAAATCCGACTTTTATGATTTATAAAAACGGAGAAATGAAGTGGCGACAAACTGGCGAGCAAGATGCGAATACGCTAATAGGTTTGGTACAACAATACGTTTAGTAAATCGCCTTAAATTCATATCCTTTTTCCGAAAATTCTTTTAAAACTTTAGGTAACGCGTAGTATAATTTATCACTCGCTTTAATACTGTCGTGAAAAACGATGATGCTTCCTTTTTTTGTGTTTTTTACCACGTTTTGTAAGCATTTTTCTTTTGAAATGTTTGTGTCAAAATCTGCTGAAAGTACATCCCACATAATAATTTTATAACCCTTTGCTAAAAGATGTTTCGCTTGACTTTTTTTGATTCTTCCATAAGGAGGACGAAAGAGTTTTGTTTTCTGATTCAGTAATTTTTCACACTTATTTGTGTTTTCAAAATAAGTGTCATTACTAGTTTTCCATCCGTTTAAATGGTTAAAAGTGTGGTTTCCTACGGTATGTCCTTCACTAACAATTCTTGAAAAAATAGCAGGGTATTTACGAACATTATCACCAATACAAAAGAAGGTAGCTTTTGCATTATACTCTTTCAATTGATCGAGTACAAATTCTGTTACTTCTGGTATTGGTCCATCATCAAAAGTTACGTAAATTTCTTTTTTATGGGTAAAAAAAGACCACGTATACTTAGCAAAAAGTTGTTTAAGTATACGTGGTGTTTTTATAAAATACAACCTCATTAATTAAGGTTTGATTGTGTCTAGTTCTTGCGAATCTGATTCTTCTTCTTTGGAAGGTGCTCTGAAAAATCCTTCGTGAATCTTATATTCTTTAAAAGCTTTTTTACTATACTCTTCGTCTTTATCATAACGAACAATTTGTTGTATTACGTTTTCATACATGTATAGGTTTGTAAGTATGTTATCTTCAACTAAATGTAAATCATCATAGTCAAAAGTAATATAGTATTGTAATTTTTGTTGGAAAATTTTAATTAAAGTTTCAGTAGTTTGATGTGCTTTGTCAATATCACCAATGCGATAATATAACTCAGGGTATCCTAATGAGAAATTGTAATGATCAAAGTCTTCAATTGGCATTTTATACAATGATAAATCTAACACATCTTTAGCGTTTACAGAATCTCCTTTTTGTAAAAATTCTTCTGATAATCGCATTAAGTTATTGCGTAATGAAATAGCGTTACGCTTGCTTTGTTCGTCTAAATAAATTTCTCCGTTATTAATAGTTTTCCAATCCCACTTTTTAACGTTTGCATACATTTTTTCTGGATCGATACGCCCCATGTCAAAAATTGATTTTCCTTTATTAGAAGTTTTAATAGGAACTAATTTGTATGACATTCCGTCTAATTGTAAGTAGTCTTTTAACCAGATGTACTCTTCATCAGCATTGGCACCACCAGTAAAGTAAATAGGACGCTTCCAATCAAAATTATTTAAGATGTCTAACATCAATAATCTTGCTTTTGACAAGCCTCTATCATCCACAGTAATATCGATATAATCAACCATTTTATCAGCATCTTTTTGTGCTACTAATCCTGTTTTTAAAGCGTTTTCTTTGTTAACAGGAATACGGATTCTATTGGTTGGATAAAATTTCTCTTTAGCACCATCACCAGCATCTAAATAAGTTGCATCGTTATCACTAGCTATCCAGCGCATAAAATCACTAATCAACAAAACAGAATCTTTTAACTGCGGAATAGGGTAGTAGTATGCCATGTCTAAGGTTCCGTACTTGTATTGATCGTGTGTTAATTGAGACGGAATTGGATCTGCTGTGTAGGTTTTCTTTTTCATTTGATCGATATACCAATCAGTTTGAAAAAGACTTGTATTGACAATTTTTATATCTCTACGAACACCTTCAATTTGTTGCATATACCAAAGTGGGAAAGTATCGTTATCACCAATAGTAAATATAATAGCGTTAGGATCGCAACTTTCTAAATAGGTTTGTGCATTTAATTGTGCCAAATAGCGATCTCCTCTATCATGATCATCCCAGTTTTGGAAGCCCATTAATGCAGGAACTGCAAATAATGATACAGCCGAAACAGCGTAAGCAACTATTTTTTTACTAGCGTATTTTTTAAAGTAATCATATAGTGCTAATACACCAAAACCAATCCAGATAGCAAAAACGTAGAATGAACCAACTACTGCGTAATCACGTTCACGTGGTTCAAATGGTTTTGGGTTGGTGTAGAATATAATTGCCAATCCTGTAAATAAAAAGAATAGTGTTAGTACATAAAAGTTGTTTTTATCCTTGTTTACTTGATAAAACAACCCAAATATCCCTAATAGGAAAGGTAAAAAGAAGTAGGTGTTACGTCCTTTGTTGTTTTTTACATCGTCTGGTAAATTTTGTTGAGAGCCTAAGCGAGCTTCATCAATAAAATCAATACCGCTTAACCAGTTTCCGCTTTCAATATCTAAATTTCCTTGAATGTCGTTTTGACGACCTACGAAATTCCACATAAAATAACGTCCGTACATATATCCGAATTGGTAATCGACCATGAATTTTACATTCTCTAAAAAGGTCGGACGTCTTTTACTTCTTGCAGGAATTCCAGCAATGCTTTTGTATTGTTGATCTGAAGCAGGATTTACCATACGAGGTATAAACCCTTTGTGTTTGCTAGAGTAGTTTGGTAATACATTTTTATATCTGTTTACAATAACGTATTTACCGTCTATTTTTTCATATTTAGGTTTATCATCTTTATAAGGCTTTTCAGCATCTTGCTCTCTATCATAAGCAACAGAATAGTAATTATCGTAAAAAACATTTGCATCACCGTATTGTTCACGGTTGTAGTACGCTAATAATTCTCGAGCACTTGATGGGTTGTTCTCGTTGATAATTGTATCGGCATTTGCGCGAATTGGTAACATTAACCAAGATGAAAATCCAATCATTATAAATAGTACAGAAAGAACTAAAGTGTTTGCTGTAACTAAGTTCTTTTTGCGTGTATATTTTAATCCGTATACAAATAATCCTACCAATAGTAACCCTGCAATGATAGTTCCTGAGTTATAAGGTAATCCTATTTGATTAATAAAGAATAATTCAGCAACACTAAAGAATTTTAATGTAAAAGGAAATAAAAACTTAAACACAAAAGCTAATACAAGTATTGCAACTAGGGTAGCAACTGCAGCTGTTTTTAAAGTGATGTTTTTATAAGTTTTAAAGAAATACAATAAAACTATTGAAGGGATTACTAGCAATGACAATATGTGTACACCAAAAGACAATCCTACAACAAAACTAATAAGTACTAACCATTTATTACCTCTCGGAGTGTTTAATTCGGTTTCCCAACGCAATCCTAACCAAAATAAAATTGCCATCAAGAAAGATGACATTGCGTATACTTCGCCTTCAACAGCACTAAACCAAAAGCTGTCAGAAAAAGTATACGCTAACGAACCTACTAAACCACTTCCTAATATAGCAATTGCTTCATTTTTACTGAACTTGCCGTTTTTTACTGCCATTTTCCTAGCTAAACTGGTAATAGTCCAGAACATAAATAAAATAGTGAAAGCACTTGCTAAAGCAGACATAAAGTTGACCATCTTAGCTAATTGACTAGGGTCGCTAGTAAACATTGCAAAAAATGCTCCTAGCATTTGAAACAAAGGAGCTCCAGGTGGATGTCCTACTTCTAGGTTTACTGCAGTTGCGATGTATTCTCCGCAATCCCAAGAACTTACCGTAGGTTCAAGAGTTAATGTATAGGTAATTAATGCTATTGCAAATGAAACCCATCCTAAAATGATGTTCCATTTTTTATAGTTAGGCTCAGTCATAGTTTTTTATCTAGATATAAAGTACGAATGTATTAATTACAAACGATTTTTTCGTTGTAAGCAAAAATATAATTTTACACAAACTACTCAGGTATGTATACTACCAAAGTTGTGTTAAAAAATACACTTATTTTTTCTGAAATTAAAAAAATAGAATTATATTTGCACCCGCAATAAGCAATTGGCCCATGGTGTAATGGTAACACACCGGTTTTTGGTGCCGTTATTCTAGGTTCGAGTCCTAGTGGGCCAACTAATTTTGCTTGTTTTTAGTTTTCAACTAAAATTGCCCCATGGTGTAATGGTAACACACCGGTTTTTGGTACCGATATTCTAGGTTCGAGTCCTAGTGGGGTAACTTCTTAAAAGTCTTAACGAATTTCGTTAAGACTTTTTTATTTGTAACAAATTTTAGCAAGTGTCGTCTTCAATTAAAACACTACAATTATGAAACGTATTGCAACAATTTTTTTCTGTCTTTTTGTATTAAGTACATCATTTGCACAAGAACAAAACTTTAAAGAGTTTTATAAATCTAATAAAGATAGAGCTGAAGTATCTTTAAACATTCCTAGTTTTTTTGCAAACCTATTTATTTCTGATGAAGATACTGATGAATTTGCTGTGTTCTTAAAGAAAGCACGTAATTATAAGGTTATGGTGTTTAATAACAATTTATCATCTGTTCAAAATGATTTTAAAAAGTTTGTTAGAAAAAACAACCTAAAAACTTTAGTAAAAGTTAAAGACGGAAAGGAAAGAGTAACGGTCTTTTTTAGAGAAACAAAAGACCGTATTAAAGAAATTATAGTGAATGTTCACGACAATAAAGATGAGTTAGTTTTATTAGGGATTAAAACAAACCTAACTATGGATGAACTATCAGCAATGGTAGAAGCATCAACAAAGAATAATATTGCTTCGAACTAAATTATATATAAACTCCGACAAAAAATGTCGGAGTTTTTTAATTAATCAAGCTTTTTAAGCTTTCAACTACTTTTTTACTATTACCAATAAAAATTTGGTTTTCAACAATAAAAACTGGGCGCTTTAAAAATGTGTATTCATCTAAAATGTACTGGCGGTAATCAGCTTCAGTAACATTTTGATTTTTTAAGTCCATTTCCTTGTACAATTTTGCTCTTTTGTTAAATAAGCTTTCGTAACTATCGGTCATCGCACGCATTTCTTCTAGTTGAGCAACAGTAATAGGATTGTTTTTTATTTCTTGCTTTTCAAATCCATCAAGATTTACTTCTTTTAAAATTCTTCGGCACGTATCACAAGTTTGTAAAAAATAAACTTTTTTCATTGGTATAAACTTTTATTGTTATTGGTTTTAACCATTAAATAACAAATACGAAGTACAAGCTTTATAGGTTAAATAGCTATCTTTGAAATAGCTAAAATAACTAGAAAAATGAACAAACAATTTGAAGTTTTAAAAAAATCGAGAGAATTAGTTTTAAAAAGAATAGAAGGGTTAACCTTAGAACAACTGCATATCATTCCTGAAGGATTCAATAATAATATTGCATGGAATGTAGCACACTTAGTAGTTACGCAACAATTATTGCATTATAAATTGTCGGGATTAGATTGTTTAGCGCCTGATGAATTGATAGAAGATTACAAAAAAGGAACCGTACCAACGAAAGATTTTACCGAAGAAGAATTTGATGAGGTAAAAGAATTACTAATTGGTTTACCAGATACGATGCAAGAAGATTTTGAAGCAGGAATTTTTACAGATTACCAAACCTATGAAACAAGTACAGGTTTTGTTTTAGATTCAATTGAAAGTGCTATAGCTTTTAATAATTTACACGAAGGAATGCATTTGGGAATGATTATGACTTTAACTAAATTGGTGTAATTTTTCTGAAAAATTCATTCTGAAATAAATTATAGATGAAATTCAATACCAAAACCATACACGGAGGTCAAAAGCACGAAGAAGCAACGGGGGCGGTTATGACTCCGATATTTCAAACATCTACGTATGCGCAAACAAGTCCTGGAGTTAACAAAGGGTATGAATATTCGCGTGCCTCAAATCCTACACGTACCGCTTTAGAAAATGCGTTTGCAGCTATTGAAAATGGAACACACGGATTTGCTTTTTCTTCTGGTTTATCAGCGATAGATTGTGTGTTGAGAACTTTAAATCCAGGTGATGAGATAATTGCAGGAGATGATATTTACGGAGGAACCTACCGCATGTTTACGAACATGTTTGAAAAATATGGATTGCAATTTCAGTATGTTGACATGAATGAAGTGGCGAATGTAACCAATGCTATTTCTGAAAAAACAAAACTAATTTGGATTGAAACACCAACTAATCCGCTAATGAAAATTGCGGATGTAGAGGAAATTACCAAAGCAGTGAAAAATAAAAAACCAGCTATTATAGTAGCGGTTGATAATACTTTTGCAACACCGTATTTACAGCGTCCGTTAGATTTGGGTGTTGATATCGTAATGCATTCAGCAACAAAGTATTTAGGAGGGCATTCCGATTTGGTCATGGGAGCTTTAATGACTAAAAATGCTGAGTTAGCAGAACAATTGCACTTTATTCAGTTTGCAGCTGGAGCAATTGCAGGACCTATGGATTCGTTTTTAGCGCTTCGAGGAGTAAAAACTCTGCATTTACGTATGCAACGTCACTGTGAAAATGGGAAAGCAGTAGCTAAATACTTATCAGCGCATCCAAAAGTAAGAGAGGTATTTTATCCGGGATTAGAAAATCATCCAAATCATAAAATAGCTAAAAAGCAAATGGATGATTTTGGAGGTATGGTTTCTTTCCGATTGAAAGATGAAAGTAAACAAGCAGCTTTAACTTTTTTAGAAAACACTCAACTATTTACGTTGGCTGAATCGCTAGGAGGAGTAGAAAGTTTGGTAAGTCATCCAGTAACGATGACACATGCTTCTATTCCTGAAACTGATCGTTTAAAAATAGGAATTACAGATTCTTTAATTCGTTTGAGTGTTGGGGTAGAAGATATAGACGATTTATTGGCTGATTTAGAACAAGCATTGAAAAAATAGAACGAAGACGAGTTAAGATATAAAATTAAAAAATCCCGCAATTTGCGGGATTTTTTATTCTTAATTTATGATAGGAACTAATTACTTAGCTGCTGCATATCTTCTTTCTACTTCGTTCCAGTTGATAACCTTAAAGAAAGCTTCAATATAATCTGGACGACGGTTTTGGTAGTTTAAGTAATAAGCGTGTTCCCAAACGTCTAATCCTAAAATAGGAGTTCCGCCACAAGTAACACCTGGCATTAATGGATTGTCTTGGTTAGGAGTAGAGCAAACTTCTACTTTACCTCCTTTGTGTACACATAACCAAGCCCATCCTGAACCAAATTGTGTAGCAGCTGCTTTAGAGAACGCATCGATAAAAGCTTCTTTCGATCCGAATTCAGCTTCGATAGCATCTTTTAATTCACCTGATAAATATCCTCTGTCTTCTGGGTTCATTACTGTCCAAAATAAAGAGTGGTTGTAAAATCCACCTCCATTGTTACGGACAGCTCCGTTGCTCATGTCTAAATTAGTTAAAATATCTTCGATAGATTTTCCTTCTAAATCAGTACCTGCAATGGCATTGTTTAAGTTGTTTGTATATCCGTTATGGTGCTTACCATGGTGTATTTCCATAGTTCTAGCATCTATATGTGGTTCTAAAGCGTCGTAAGCATATCCTAATTTTGGTAATTCGAAAGCCATAATTTTTTGTTTTTTAATAGATTAAATTTTTCGTTTTTCTGAATGTAAATTTAACCCAAAAAAATAAGGCAAACAAAAGTTTGCCTTATGGATAATTTATATAGATATAAAAAATACTTATTCTTTAGTATGCTGGTTTATCGGCTGAAGAATATTCATTCATAAAATCCTCAGCTTTTTCAACCATTTGTTTACTTCCGCAATAAAAAGGAACACGTTGGTGTAATTCTGTAGGTTTAATATCCATGATTCTTGTAAAGCCGTCAGAAGCTTTTCCTCCAGCTTGCTCACAAATAAATGCCATAGGATTGCATTCGTATAACAAACGTAATTTTCCTTTCGGAGTGATTGCTGTAGCAGGATAAATATAAACTCCGCCTTTAATCATATTTCTATGGAAATCTGAAACCAATGATCCGATATAACGTGCTGTGTACGGACGGTTATCTGCCTCATTTAATTCTTTACAGTGAATTAAGAAACGCTTCATTCCTTCTTGAAAATGCGTAAAATATCCTTCGCTAACTGAGTATATTTTACCAATTTCTGGGAACTGCATATTTGGGTGTGATAAGTAAAAAGTACCAATAGCAGGATTTAGTGTGAATCCGTTTACTCCATTACCTGTAGTGAAAACTAACATGGTTGAGGTACCGTAAGCTACATAACCCGCAGCTACTTGTTCGCTACCTTTTTGTAAGAAATCTTCTTTAGTAACAGGAGTTCCCACAGGAGATATTCTTCGGTAAATAGAAAAAATAGTCCCTACCGATACATTTACATCAATGTTTGAAGATCCGTCTAAAGGATCCATTAACAATACATATTTGTTTTCGTTAGCTTTATTTTGACCTTCAACAATAACAAAATCGTCTTCTTCTTCACTAGCAATACCACAAACAATCTCACGGTTTATCAATGTTTGTTTAAATAAATCGTTGGCTAAAACATCTAGTTTTTGCTGTGCTTCTCCTTGAACATTAATGTCGCCAGCAGCTCCAGTTATATCTACTAAACCAGCTTTTCTAATTTCGTGATTTACTACTTTGGCAGCTAAACGAATAGAATTTATTAAACGAGATAATTCACCAGAAGAATATTTAAAATCTTTTTGTTTACTTATGATAAACTCACCCAGAGTCATGTGTTTATTGTCCATTTTACATGTTTGTGTTGTGTGTACAAAGATGCCAACTTTTTTGCTTTTCTACAATTATTTAGAGCCTTAAAAATTTCAACAAAAAATCTTGATGTGTTTTAAATTTTCCTTTTGCTTTTAGAGGATTTTTTTTAAAACTATCTTTACCAAAAAAATAAGAAATGAGTTTTATTATTAGACAAGGTGAACAAAAGGACGCGCAAGCTATTTTAGATTTAATCATAGAGTTAGCAGTGTTCGAAAAGGAGCCTAATGCGGTTGAAATTTCTATTGAAGACCTAATAGAAGATGGTTGGTCAAATACACCGAAATTTAAAACCTTTGTTGCTGAAGAAAATAATAAGATTATAGGTGTGGCGTTATTTTATGAACGTTATTCTACATGGAAAGGAAAAGCAATTCATTTAGAAGATTTAATGGTAACTAAATCTAAAAGAGGCCTAGGAGCAGGTAAAGCATTGTACACAGCTGTTTTAAAATACGCTTATGAAAAAGGATGTAAAAGAGTTGCTTGGGAAGTGTTAGACTGGAATACAAGTGCGGTTGATTTTTACAAAAGTACAGGTGCAACAGTATATGATGAGTGGAGAGTTTGTCATATGAATGAACAAAACTTACAACAATATTGTAATGAGAATATTTAAGTTTGGAGGAGCGTCGGTTAAAGATGCTAATGGAGTAAAAAACCTTGCTAAGGTATTGCAATACGAAGGAACTGAAAACACACTAGTGGTAATTTCAGCTATGGGAAAAATGACCAATGCTTTTGAACGTGTGGTTGATGGCTATTTCTATAAAAAAGAAGAGTTAAAAGAAGCATTGAATTATGTTGAAACTTTCCATCAAAATATGTTAGACGGATTGTTTTCTTCAAATCATGAAGTTTATAACAAAGTAAATTTCCTTTTTGGTGAATTAAGTGGGTTCATGATTCAAAACACCTCAAAAGATTATAACTATGTGTACGATCAAATGGTTGGCTTTGGTGAGTTACTATCAACTACTATTGTGAGTGCTTATTTGTCTGATATAGGGGTGAGCAATCAATGGTTAGATGTGCGTGAATACATTAAAACCGATGGTAGTTATCGCGATGCTAAAATTGATTGGAAACAAACTCAACAACAAATAAGTGAAAAAGTTGATGAGTCAAAACTTAACATCACACAAGGGTTTTTAGGAGGTTTTGGTGTTGAAACCACTACGTTAGGAAGAGAAGGTTCTGATTATACTGCAGGAATTTTCGCATATTGTTTAGATGCAGAAAGTGTTACCATTTGGAAAGATGTTGAAGGCGTTTTAAATGCTGACCCTAGAGTATTTTCTGAAACCACTTTGTTAGAAGAAATATCATATACAGAAGCAATAGAGATGGCGTTTTATGGAGCTTCTGTAATTCATCCAAAAACTATTCAGCCATTAGAACAAAAGAAAATACCGTTATACGTTCGTTCTTTTGAAGATGTTACGAAGTCTGGAACATGTGTAGGCAGAGGAAAGAAAATTACACCAGAAATTCCATGCTTTATTGTAAAGAAAAATCAAATTTTGGTGGCTATTTCAGCAAAAGATTTTTCGTTTATGGTTGAAGATAATATAAGCGATGTGTTTAAAAAATTGCATGAGTATAAATTAAAAGTTAACCTTATTCAAAATTCAGCTATTAGCTTCTCGGTTTGTGTAGAAGACAAGTACCATAATTTTGAAAATTTTTATAACGACTTAAAAGCTGCTTATAAAATTAAAGCTTACGAGAACACTACGCTTTATACCATTCGCCATTTTAACGACGATGCAATTGAAGTTATTAAAAAGCGAGGAAAATCTATCATACGACAAATAAATACCGAAACTGCACAATTTGTCATTCAAGAAAAGCTGGAAAGCTAGCGAAAAATAAATTATATTTGCAGTTATGTCAATTGATAACTGTTTATGGGATTAGTAACACCTAAGGAAGTTGCAAAAGCGATTGGGACTGATAAGTTCGGAGTTTTCGGGACGTTTTCAGGTTGGTTGCTGATGAAAGTTTTGCGAATTTCTACAGCTAATGAAGTTTACAACAAGCACAAACACAAAAAAGATTTGCCTTTTTTGAACGGTTTGCTTGATGAGTTTCAAATAGAATTTGAAATACCAGAAGAAGATTTAAAGCGTATTCCTAAAGAAGGACCATTTATTACCATTTCTAATCACCCACTAGGAGGTATAGATGGTATTTTATTGCTAAAACTACTATTAGAGCATAGAACCGATTATAAAATAATCGCAAATTTCTTATTACATAGAATTGAGCCTTTAAAACCATATGTAATGCCCGTAAATCCTTTTGAAAATCATAAGGATGCAAAATCGAGTGTTGCAGGTATTAAAAGTGCATTATCACACATACGAGAAGGAAAACCATTAGGGATTTTTCCAGCAGGAGAAGTTTCGACCTATCGTGATGGTAAATTAATGGTTGATAAAGAATGGGAACAAGGAGCAGTTAGATTAATAAAAAAAGCAAAGGTTCCAGTAATTCCAATTTATTTTCATGCTAAAAACAGCAAGCTGTTTTATACGCTTTCAAGAATTAGCGATACATTAAGAACAGCAAAATTACCTTCGGAATTATTATCACAAAAGCATAGAGTTATTAAGGTAAGAATTGGAAAACCGATTTCTGTAAAAGATCAAGATTCGTATGCTGAAATTCCAGATTTTTATCAGTTCTTACGTAGAAAAACCTATATGTTGGCAAATCCGTTTGAGAAAGGAGCTCAAAAAATATTGTCAACACAAAACCTTAAAATTCCGAAGAAAGCTAAAAATATCATTTCGCAAAAGTCTCCAGAATTATTTGTGAAAGAGGTGGATGCTTTACGAGAAAAAGGAAGCAGACTTTTAGAAAGTAAGAATTACGAAGTGTTTTTTGCTACAGCGAAAGAAATACCAAATATTTTACATGAAATAGGTCGTTTACGTGAAATTACCTTTAGAGAAGTAGGTGAAGGAACAAATAAGTCAATAGATTTAGACAAGTTTGACAAGTATTACCACCATTTGTTTTTATGGGATAACGATCAAAAAAAGTTGGTTGGAGCCTATAGAATGGGCTTGGGGAAAGAAATTTTTAAGAAGTACGGAATCAATGGTTTTTATATTCAAACTTTGTTTAGAGTGGAGCCAGAATTAAATCCAATGATGGAAAAAACCATCGAAATGGGACGTGCTTTTATCATCAAAGAATACCAACAAAAACCAATGCCTCTTTTCTTGCTATGGAAAGGTATTGTGCACGTTACGCTACGCTATCCTGAGCATAAATATTTAATGGGCGGAGTTAGTATTAGTAATCAATTTTCTGAGTTTTCTAAATCGTTGATGATTGAGTTTATGAAGTCGCATTATTACGATCCGTATGTGGCGCAATACATTCATCCGAAGAAAGAATTTAAAGTAAAACTAAAAGATGCAGATAAAGATTTTGTATTTGATGCTACTGAAGCTGATATGCAAAAGTTTGATAAAATTATTGATGAACTAGAACCTGGTGAATTACGTATTCCGGTTTTAATTAAAAAGTATGTAAAACAAAATGCACGTTTGGTAGCTTTTAATGTAGATCCGAAGTTTAACAACGCAATTGACGGATTAATGTATATTAAGGTTGCTGATATACCCGAAAGCACTGTAAAACCTGTTATGGAAGAATTTCAGGAAGAATTAGAACGTCGTGCAGCAGAAAATTTAAATAAGTAATTTATTATAAATATTAGCTAATAAAAAAGCATCGTACTAAGTACGATGCTTTTTTGTTTTTATTTAGTTTTTAGATTATTTGAATAACCTAAAAATATCGTTTCCGTTGGCAAATAGTAACAATGCAATTAATAAGATAAACCCTGTTATTTGCGCATATTCTAAGAATTTATCTCCTGGTTTTTTACCTGTAATCATTTCCCATAAGGTAAATACTACGTGACCACCGTCTAACGCAGGAATTGGTAATAAATTCATAAATCCTAACATGATTGATAAGAATGCAGTAATGTTCCAGAAAGTGTACCAACTAAATTCTGATGGGAAAATACTTCCGATAGAAATAAACCCTCCTAAACCTTTATAAGCGCCTGTACTCGGATTTAAAATCTTTTTCATTTGCTTAATGTAGTTCGTTAAAGTGGTCCAAGCTTTATTAGTACCAGCAGGAATAGCTTCACCAAAAGAATAACTTTTTTCTGCTAATGTATAGTACCCTAATTTTTCTAAATCGGTTAAAGGTAAATTAGTCGCATAAGCTCCTAGTTTTCCTTCTTCTGTAACTTTTACAGGAAATGTTATGTTTTGATTGTTTCTTAAAATAGTAAGGCTAATTTCTTGTCCTTTGTTATTTTCTAAAACAGATTGAACTTGGTCAAAATAGCTTACAGGAGTACCATTTATAGCTTTTACAATATCTTTCTTTTGTAAACCGCTTTTACTATTTGGTGAGTCATCAGGAATTTGACCGATAACAAAAGGCTGTCTGTAAGTAATGAAAGGACCAATGTCTCTACCTCTATCAACTAATTTAGAAATGAAATCTGTAGGAATGTCTTTTTCAATAACAGCTCCATTTCTTTCAATAGTATATTTATTTCCGTTGATGAATTCTAAAGGTAATTCACCAAACTTTTCAACTTTTTCACCATCAATAGTTAAAATTTTATCTCCAGTTTCTAAGCCTAAATCTTTTCCTAACTGGTCTTGTACCCAAACTCCATCTTTTAAACTTTCGTTTGGTAAATATTTTTCACCATACGCCCACATTAAACAGATGTAAATTAAAATACCAAGCACAAAGTTTACAAAAACTCCACCTAACATAATAATTAAACGTTGCCACGCAGGTTTAGATCGGAATTCCCAAGGTTGTGCAGGTTGTTTCATTTGCTCGGTATCCATACTTTCGTCAATCATACCCGCAATTTTTACATAACCTCCTAACGGAATCCAACCAATACCGTAAACTGTTTCGCCTATTTTCTTTTTAAATAATGAAAACTTATAATCGAAAAATAGGTAGAATTTTTCTACACGTGTTTTAAATAATTTAGCAGGAATAAAATGCCCTAATTCATGCAATACGATTAAGAGCGATAAGCTTAAAATAAATTGAGATGCTTTTATTAAAATTTCCATAAAAGGGTTTTGTCTAAAATTTAAAATCTGACAAATGTACGTTTTTCAGTACAGTTCTAAAAGTTTGCACCTTAGTTGGCGGTTTGTTTTAACAAAGTTTTTACGCTAGCGGTTTACAAACCTTGTTTTTAGTCGTATTTTTGCATAAAATTTATGTACTGTGGATCTTAATTTCTTTAAAAAATCTAAAAGCACCCTAATTTTTATCATTGTTTTTTGCGCTGTTGGAATTCCGGTGTTTTATCATTTGGTAAAAGTGGATACTAAACTACCTATTTATAATCCTGCTGATATTAATCCGAAATTGGTAGATGCTTCTATAAGAAATAAAACAAAGAATCATAAAATAGGAGATTTTAGGTTGATAAATCAGAATGGAGATACGATAACAAATGCTGATTATAAAGATAAAATATATATAGCTGATTTCTTTTTTACACGCTGTCAAACAATTTGTATTGCCATGGCGTATAATATGAGCGAACTCCAAGAGCATTATAAGAATGACGATGATATTATGTTTTTATCGCATTCGGTAACTCCGGTGATGGACAGCGTTCCTCAATTACGTAAATATGCTGATGAAAAAGGAGTAATCGATGGAAAATGGAATGTTACCACAGGAGATAAAAAGCACATTTACAATTTAGCACGTAAACATTATTTTGCTGTTTTAGACGAAGGTGACGGAGGTGAGAACGATTGGGTTCACACCGAAAACTTTGTGTTAATAGACAAAGAAGGTCGCATTAGAGGTTCTTATGACGGAACCAAAAAAGAAAACATGCAAAAAATTATTGATGACATTACTTTGTTGAAAGAAGAATACGCTAAATAATTACTTTAACTTCTTTCCGTCTTCATCAAAGTTCTTGTTAATTTCTTGCTCCGTTTTAATTACTGATACAGCCAATGAAAGTAGCATGATTGCCATAGGTTGCCATGTTAGTTCTTTAGATAAAAAAGCTAAAACTAAGACTGCAACTAAAGAAATAGCTGAATAAATTAAGAATTGCTTTGTAAAAAATGAATTTGCAAAATGCCAAATTGTTTCATTTTTCATGGTTTTATTGGTTCTGTAACCATAAATAGCATTTATTTTCTTAGGTGGAAAGAAATAAAAAATAAGGCTAAAAAAGAAAAGCATTCCGTTTACAGAAAGCACGTAATAAAAAGGATTCATGGTTTAATTTTTAATAGATTCTAGTATTCCTTTTAGTAAGGTGTTCATATCAGCATTTTTGGTAAGTCCTGTGCGAACCACTACTAAATCTTGATCTGGCAAAATAAATACATTTTGACCTTTATAACCATTAAAAGAATACATATTTTTTGGAGCATCAGGATATCTGCTTCCTGCATTTAACCAAATTTGAGCACCATACCAGCCATCAGAAGTTGGGGTAGGTGTCGTAGCATAAGTTACCCAATCTTGGTCGAACAAATGTTCTCCGTTCCATTCACCATTATGAAGGTATAATAAACCTAGTTTCGCCCAATCTCTTGCTGTAGCCCATGCGTATGAAGAACCAACGTAGTGATTACTCATATCAGTTTCAATAATCATAGAGTTCATTCCAATTTTATCAATCAACGCTTCATACCAAAAATCTAAATACTCTTGATGCGTATCAAATTGCGAACGTAAAATACCTGATAGCAAATTGGTGGTTCCAGAAGAATAGTTCCAAGATTCGTTGGGTTTTCCTATTAAAGGTTTGTTTACTTGAACTTTGGTCATGTCTTTTTCTAAAAACAACATTTTGGTTGCATCAGAAATCGTGTTGTAATCTTCTTCCCACTCCAAACCAGAATTCATTTGCAATAAATTATGAATGGTGATATTCTTACGATCATCATTTTCCCATTCTGGAAATAAATTGTCTTGTTGAAAATTGATTTTTCTCTGACAATTTAAAATTCCAAATAAAGTACTCGTAATACTTTTAGTCATAGACCATCCCAATTGTTTTGATTCTTTGGTGAATCCAGCATCGTATTTTTCAAAAACTATCTTGTCTTTATAAACAACAAGAACAGAACGAGTCTGATTTCTACTATTGAAAATAGTATCAATAGTTTCTTTCAGTTTTTTATAATCAATATTGCTGAAAATTGTGTCTTTATGATCTGCATTTCCATAAGGAAATGGAGTTGTATTATCAGCTTTTGAACGTTTCGGAGTAAGTTGAGGTTTTGAAGTATCAAAATCATCTGTAACTAAAACAGCACCCAAGCCTTCTCTGTAAATTGCTTTCCTTTTTAACAAACCATAAACCGAACCTGTTGCAGACTTTTCTCCTGCGTTAATTTCATCAGAAGTTAAATTGATTGGTGAAAAATTATTGTCATTAGTATCGGTAAACTCCAAGCTTCTTTCAGCAAGAAAAACAGATGAAGCAGTATTTTTTGCTGAATACCCTGCAAGGATATTCAGTTTTGGGTAGTTGTAGTAAATAGCAATAGTTAACGCTATTAAAACAAGTAAAAGTGTTCTTTTTAAAATTTTCATGAGGAACTCTTTTTTAACAAATGTAAGAATTTAATTGTTTGGTATTCGTATTTGAATTGCAAGCCCTACCTTTGCCTTAAATTTTGATTTTTATATGTTTACTGTAGATAAAATTCGAGCTGATTTTCCAATTTTAAATAGAGAAATACACGGAAAAAAATTAGTGTATTTAGACAACGGAGCAACTTCACAAACACCACAAGTAGTAATTGATACAATTGTTGATTATTATTCTAATTACAATGCGAATATTCATAGAGGTGTGCATACTCTTAGCCAAGAAGCTACCGATAAATACGAGGAAGCACGAATTAAAATTCAGCAGCATTTTAATGCAAAACATTCATATGAAATCATTTTAACCTCTGGAACAACACACGGAATTAATATTGTAGCCTCAGGTTTTTCGGCAATTTTAAACGAAGGAGATGAGGTGATTGTTTCTGCTTTAGAGCATCATTCTAACATTGTGCCTTGGCAAATGTTGTGTGAAAAAACAGGCGCGGTTTTAAAGGTAATTCCGATGGATGAAGATGGTTCTTTACGTATGGATATTTATCATGAATTATTAAACCCAAAAACGAAATTGGTTTTTTGTAATCATGTGTCAAATGCTTTGGGAACAATCAATCCAGTAAAAGAAATTATTCATGCAGCTCATAAATTTGGAGCCTATGTTTTAATTGATGGTGCGCAAGCGGTTCCACATATAAAGCCAGATGTTCAGGCATTAGATGCTGATTTTTATGTAGCCTCAGCACATAAAATGTGTGGGCCAACTGGAGTTGGAATGTTATATGGTAAAGAAGAATTGCTACAATTATTACCGCCTTATCAAGGAGGGGGAGAAATGATTGAAACGGTTACGTTTGAAAAAACCACCTACGCAGGTTTACCACATAAGTTTGAAGCAGGAACCCCTAATATTTGTGGAGGGATCGCTTTTGGAGCTGCTGTAGATTATATGAACTCTGTAGGTTTTGAAAATATTGAAAAACAAGAAAACGAGCTATTATCATATGCAACACAAGAATTAGAAAAAATAGAAGGATTAAAAATCTACGGAACAACTAATAAAACTTCTGTTATCTCTTTTAATTTAGAAGGAATTCATCCGTATGATGTTGGCGCTATTTTAGATAAATTAGGGGTAGCTGTTCGTACAGGTCATCATTGTGCACAACCTATTATGGAGTTTTATTGTATTCCAGGAACAGTTAGAGCATCTTTTTCTTTTTATAACACCAAGGAAGAAGTTGATGTATTGATCAATGCTGTTAAGAAAGCTAAAATGATGTTGAGTTAAATCACACAATATATTTTTATAAAAAAGCCTCCATATGGAGGCTTTTCTATTTATATGATTTTTTAGTCTCTCGACATAAATATTTGTAAAACATACCAGAATAGTAGCATTAAAGAAGCAAACAACCCTAATGCGGCAGGAATATAATCATCCGTAGAAAATTTATGAACTAAATTAGAAGTTTGGTATAAAATAGATCCTGCAGCTAAAACACACATTCCAACAGAGAACCATAATCCTAAATTAAATTCGAATAAAGTTCCAGCAATTATTAATCCGATAGCAATAAAAAAGCCAACTGATAATCCTGCTCTAATAAATGAAAAATCTTTTTTAGTAATAAATACAATAGATGAGATTCCTGCAAATAACCCGATAGTAACAATACCTGCTTGTTTAATAATGTCAAAGTTATTAGTATAAGTAATAGCGATGTATATTAACGGAATAAAAATAAAAGCTTCTGCAAAAATATAACCAGTATAAGCTAAATATTGTAGGTTTTTATCAGATGTTTTTAAAGCGGTGCTTTCAGCGTAATTTGTTATCAACATAAAACCACCTAATAGTAATAACCATTTATAACCTTGTGTCATAGATAAAGCAAACTCTACAATAGTGACACTTTGTAAAAAAGATATTCAAATAAAATAAATAAGAATACACCGCCAGCTACGTGTGCGTATGTTTTTTTGTAAAAAGCAATTTTGTCGGTTTCAGAAACTTGTGCAACAAGTACTTTTGAGTTAAATGAGTTTTCCATAATTAATTTTTAAGTTTTGGTAAATATATAGTTTTTTGATGTTCTTTTAGTTTGATGTTTAGGTATTGTTAAAATCACAATTTTCAAACATTAAAATTGCAGACTATTTTGACAAAAGTGTTTAAAATTGACGTTTTGTTAACTGTTTTGTTAAAATTTAACATTCTAATTTTAGCCAAAAAAGACAGCTTAGAAGTGATAAACACTAAGGTTTTAACTTTTTGTTAACTTTTTTTTGTCATTAAAAAAAAGTTATATATTGCGAATCGTTAAAAAACCCTTCAGATTGTTATCAAAATAACAATTGTTTAACACCTTCATTAACGAAACTGTTATCCTAAGTTTTTTAGCAAAGTTTTATAACCTTAAATAAGGGGTTATTTATTGATTAACTAATTTTTTTAATTTTTCACAACATGAAAAGAATTTTTTTAACACTAGCTGTAGCAGCATCTGTTTTAGTAGGATGTCAAGAAAACGCTAAAGACGAAACAATCCAAGCTCAAGAAGCAGTAGACATGAGCGACTTCTATGTAGAGACTGAAGAGTCTGCATCAAAAGGAGGATCTGAGCAATGTCACTCTATGAGAGTTTTAAACAGACAAGTAAAAGAAAACCCAGGATTATACAAGAAAATGTATGATATTGAGTATGCTACAAGAAAACTAACAACTGCTAAGGGTAAACCAGGAGGTAACACAGGAGGATCAGGAGATGTTGATGTATTACCAATCGAAGATGGATTAGGAACTATCAATATTCCAGTATATGTACACGTTGTTTTACCAGACGCTAATAGTGTTTCAAATTCACAAATTCAAGCACAAATGAATGTGTTAAATGATGATTTTAGTAGTCCTAACACTAATCAATTACCTTCAGGTGCTTCTGACTTTATCAACGATGCAACTAACACAGGAATTCAATTTACATTAGCAGGAACTTTTAGACATAACGATTCTAGATCTTCTTGGGGAACTAACGATGCTGTAAAAGCTGCTTACCCTCCAATTACTCCTTCAACTCACTTAAACATTTGGGTGTGTGAAATAGGTGGAGGTATCTTAGGATATGCTCAATTCCCAGGTGGTAACTCTGCTACTGATGGTGTAGTATTATTAACTGGAACTTTACCAGGTGGTAATTCAGCTCCTTATAACTTAGGTAGAACTGCAACTCACGAAGTTGGTCACTACTTAAACTTACGTCACATTTGGGGAGACGGAAGATGTCGTCAAGACGATTTCGTAGCTGATACTCCATCTTCTGATGCTTCAAACTACGGATGTCCTACATTCCCAGACGTTAGCTGTAAATCTGCTGACATGACTATGAACTACATGGATTATACAAACGATTCTTGTATGTATATGTTTACTGATGGTCAACGTAACAGAATGAGAGCTTTATTCGCTTCTGGTGGTGCTAGATCTTCTATGTTAAACTAAGAAAACCAATAGTCTTTTTTTAAAAGACGTTCTCAATAATTATAATAATTATTATGAAGCCAAGAGATTAAATCTCTTGGCTTTTTTATTTAGATATGTTGGTTTTTTAAACTTAAGGTCTTTATTTATTTGGTTATCAGTTGTTTTCCCCTTTTTACATGCTTTTATTATTTATATATTAGTTAGCTATAAAATGAAAATTTTACAAAAACAATTAACTAACTTTTAAATTTTAAAAAATGAAGAAAATTTTTCTAGGGCTTGCTGTGGTTGCAGGTCTATTAATCGGTTGTCAGAATGAAGAAAAAAGTAATGAAGAAATTACACAAGAAGTTGCTGTAGATATGAGTGACTTTTATGTAGAAACTGATCAAACATTAGGCAAGGGTGTCGATTCAGACAAATGCCATTCAATGAGGGTTTTAAATCAACAACTAAAAGAAAACCCAGGCTTGTATAAAAAAATGTACGACATTGAATATGCAACAAGAAAGTTTTTAAACGGTAAAAAACCCGATGGTACTCCTGGAGGAGGCGGTGGAGGAAATAATGGAGGAGATGGAGATGTTGATGTATTGCCAATTGATGATGGATTGAATATATCAATCCCTGTATATTTTCATATTGTGATGCCAAATGCAAGCGATGTGTCTAACTCCGATGTTCAATCACAAATGAATGTGATTAATAGCGATTTTACAAGCCCAAATACAAATCAATTACCTTCTGGGGCAACAGACTTTATAAACGATGCTACAAACACGGAAATCACATTTACATTAGCGGGTACATTTAGATATAATGACTCTAGATCTTCTTGGGGAACTAATAATGCTGTAAAATCTGCGTATCCACCAATTACTCCAGAAACTCATTTAAATATTTGGGTATGTAATATTGGAGGTGGAATTTTAGGGTATGCGCAATTCCCTGGTGGAAACTCTTCAACAGATGGTGTGGTAATTTTACCAGGAACTTTACCTGGAGGGAATGCAGCACCATATAACCAAGGAAGAACGTTAACTCACGAGATAGGACACTATTTAAATTTACGTCATATTTGGGGTGATGGAAGATGTCGTCAAGACGATTTTGTGGAAGACACTCCAGCTTCTGATGCGGCAAATTATGGTTGTCCTTCTTATCCAGATGTTAGCTGTAAATCTGCTGATATGACAATGAACTATATGGATTATACTGATGATGCATGTATGTATATGTTCACAGATGGTCAGCGTAACAGAATGAGAGCAATCTTTCAACCTGGTGGTGTTAGATCATCTATGATTAATTAAATTAGAATAGTTTTTAAGATTATGAAGCCAAGAGATTTAAATCTCTTGGCTTTTTTCTATTTTTATAACAGAAATAAATTTGAAAAACCTTGAAGAAAATTAAATTCCCAACACCGCACTCAATTTTACTATTAATAGCAGGTTTTGTAGCTATTTTAACTTGGTTTGTGTCAGCAGGTAAGTTTGATACATTGCAATACCAAGAATCATCAAATTCTTTTATATATAAACATTTAGAAGAAGAAAAGTTTATTCCAGCTACTCAAGAAACACTTGAAGAATTAGGAGTAAAAATTCCGCTAGAAAAATTCACCAATGGAGATATCGGAAAACCCATTAGCGTACCAGGTACATATACTAAACTAGACCCGAAACCTCAAGGTTTTTTAGATTTTTTCAAATCGCCTATTAAAGGAATTATTCAATCATCAGATATTATTTTATTTGTATTGATTTTAGGGGGGATTATAGGTGTAATGAATTTTACAGGTGCTTTTGATGCAGGTATTGCTTGGTTAGCAAAAACATTAAAAGGAAAAGAGTACTGGTTAATTTTTGTTGTTACAACGTTGGTAGCTATTGGAGGTACTACTTTTGGATTAGCAGAAGAAACAATAGCTTTTTATCCAATTCTTATACCCATATTTTTAGCAGCTAAATATGATGCTATTGTGGCTTTAGCTTGTATTTATATAGGTTCATCTATAGGAACAATGTGCTCAACAGTAAACCCGTTTAGTGTAATTATAGCTTCTGATGCAGCAGGGATTAATTGGACGACAGGCTTTACAGGCAGATTATTAATGCTGATTGGAGGAATTGTGATTTGTGTAATTTACATTCTTCGTTATGCAAATAAAGTTCAAAAAGACCCCACAAAATCAATTATTTATGATCAAAAAGAAATGATAGAAGGTCTTTTTGGTAGTTCAACATCTAATACACATACTTTAACTGGTAGATTACGCGTAATATTAACAGTTTTTGCAATGTGTTTCGTTGTTATGATTTATGGTGTTTCTCGATTAGGATGGTGGTTTGAAGAGATGACAGTTGTGTTTTTAATAGGGGCGATACTTATAGGTTTTTTAGCTAAAATGAAAGAAGAAAACTTTGTAAATACTTTTATTAAAGGAGCTAGCGATTTATTAGGTGTTGCGTTTATTATTGGTATAGCACGTGGGGTTTCAGTATTAATGGAACAAGGGTTGATTAGTGACACTATTTTACAACACGCAAGTGAGTTTACTACAGGCATGCCAAAAGGAATTTTTGCAAATGTTATGTTGTTTATTTATTCTGGGTTGTCTTTTTTTATTCCAAGTTCATCGGGTATGGCGGTGTTGACTATGCCAATTATGTCGCCGTTAGCTGACACTGTTGGAGTAGGTAGAGAAGTGATTGTAAACGCGTATCAATACGGAATGGGATTGTTTGCTTTTATCAACCCAACAGGGCTAATTTTAGCATCCTTGGCAATTGTAAAAGTAGGATATGATAAATGGTTAAAATTTGTAATTCCGTTGGTAATTATTTTAACTGTATTTACTATGATAGTTTTAACAGCTCAAGTATATCTGTAATTGATGAAACAGGTTAGTGTTTTTCTTTTTTTAATATTTTTCTTCGGATGTACACCTGTAAAAAAATCAACAAAAATGAATAAGAAAATTGTGATTGCTCATCGTGGAGCATCAGGATATTTACCAGAACATACTATGGAAGCCAAAGCAATGGCCTATGCTATGAACCCTGATTATATTGAGCAAGATTTAGTATTGAGCAAAGACAATGTTCCAATTGTAATTCATGATATAGAGCTAGACGATGTTACCAATGTAGCGGAAGTTTTTCCTGATAGAAAAAGAGAAGATGGTCGTTTTTATGTGATAGATTTTACATTTGAAGAATTGCAAAAACTTCAAGTTACCGAGCGTTTTAATCCTAAAACAGGAAAGCAGTTTTATCCAAAACGTTTTCCAAAAGGGAAAGGTAATTTTAAGTTGCATTCTCTTCAGCAAGAAATAGAAATGATTCAAGGATTAAACTTTTCTACAGGAAAAAATATTGGAATTTATCCTGAAATAAAAAACCCAGCATTTCATCATCAACACGGAAAAGACATTGCTAAAATTACGTTAGATATTTTATCGAATTATGGCTACAAAACTCAAAAAGACAAGTGCATTTTTCAATGTTTTGACGCAAAGGAATTGGAACGAGTTCGAAAAGAATTGAAGTCTGAGTTATTTTTAGTGCAATTAATTGAGTTTCCTGAAGAAACAACACAACTCGATTATTATGCTACCTACGCCAACGGAATAGGACCTTGGTACAAACAAATTGTATCGAGTAAGGTTGAAGGGGAGTTCACTTTTACCTCACTAGTTGAGGATGCTCATAAATTAGGATTACAAGTGCATCCGTATACCTTTAGAGCTGATCAGTTAGATGAATTTTCTACTTTTGAAGAAATGATGCAGGTATTGTTTTTTGAAGCAAATATCGACGGAGCTTTTACCGATTTTCCTGATAAAATGGTAGATTTTTTAAACCGTAACCTCAATTAATTTAGTTCGGTAAGCAGAAAGCAATTTTGATTTTGAGATAAAACCTACATACTTTTTATCTTTTACCACAGGTAAATTCCATGCACCACTTTCTTTAAATTTTTGCATTACTTGCTCGGTAGAATCGTTATGAAAAATAATAGCTGGCGCACTTTTCATTAGTACTTGAATTGTAAGTTTATCGTACATCTCTTGCTCAAACATTAATGGACGAATATCATCTAGTAGCACAATTCCTAAAAAGTGTTTCTCTTTATCTAATACTGGAAATATATTTCTAGATGATTTAGCTACGGCTCCTTTCAACATTTCACCTAAAGTCATATCAGGGTGAATAGGTTTAAAATTTTTCTCGATGAGCTTATGTATTTGCAACATCATCAACACATTTTTGTCTTTATCATGTGTTATTAGTTCTCCTTTTTCAGCCAATTCTACGGTGTAAATAGAGTTGGAAACAAAATACTTTGTAAACGCATAAGAAATGGCTGCAACTAGCATCAAAGGAACAAATAGTTCATAACCTCCAGTTATTTCTGCAATTAGGAATATAGCTGTTAAAGGAGCGTGAAGTACCCCAGCCATTAGACCTGTCATCCCTATTAAGGTAAAATTACTTTCAGAAACATTGCCGCCAAACTGATTGATGATTTTTGCAAACACGTTTCCTAAAGCGCTTCCCATCACTAGAGTTGGAATGAAAATACCTCCGACACCACCAGCGGCGAAAGTAGTAGTCATGGCAATGGCTTTAAAAATAGTAATTAGTAGAAGAAAAGAAATCACTGTCCAAACATTATTAAAATCTAAAGAATACCCAGCGTCTTTTAGTGCTTCTTGTGTATTTCCTTCTAGTAAATTATTAATTAAACCATAACCTTCACCATAAAGAGATGGAAGAAAAAACAGCATAATTCCTATTGCTAATCCACCAAAAATAAGTCGGTGAAAATCACTTTTTATTCGTTTGAAAAAATTGGTAATTGTAAAATAAATTTTTGAAAAATATACAGATGCTATTCCTGTTCCGATTGCTAATAAGACGTAAAAAATCAGATCGTTTATTTGAAATTCATCTTGTAGTTTAAAGCCTAACAAAACATCTTTTCCTAAGAAAAAATAAGAAGTTACCACAGCAGAAACCGAAGCTAGTAACAACGGAACTAACGACGCGAAAGCAAGGTCTAAACTAAATATTTCAACTGCAAAAATAATAGCTGCTACAGGTGCTTTAAACATTGAAGACATTGCACCAGCTGTAGCACACCCAATTAACAGCATACGTGTTTTAGTGTTCATGTGAAATAATTGAGCAACTCCAGAACCCAAAGCTGCTCCTGTACTTACTGCAGGACCTTGTAATCCTGCTGAACCTCCAAAACCTACCGTAATTGGAGCGGTTAATAAAGAGGCGTAAATTTTATACTGCTCAATAATTCCGCTTCGTTTAGATATAGCATGTAAGGTGGTTGAGATACCATGACCAATCTCTTTTTTTATAATTTTTTTCTTAATGTAATACACTAAAAATAATCCGATGATTGGGAAAATAAAATATAGTAAATAGTGAATGTCTTTAATGAATTTTCCTTCTAAAATATCGTGGAAAAAGAAGGTTAAGTTTTTAAGGATTAATGTACCCAAACCTGCTAAAAAACCTACTAATACACTCAATACGTATACAAACTGACGTTCGGAGATATGTTTATATCTCCAAATAAGAATTTTTTTGAATAGTTGTTTTGAGTTTGGCATCCTTCTGATAAAAACACTTATTTATTAGTTAAAAAATCCGTTCCTAAATAACCGTTGTCTTTATTGTAATACCACGCTCTATTTTTAGGCATCTTTATTCCATTGATGGTTATTTCATCAGAAAGTAAAATGTATTCTCCACTAGTAGGAGTTTCTTTAAAAAACTGATACACTTCCATCGCATAGGTTTTCGGATTAAAATAGAAATACCAAGCATCAGAACCTACTTTTTTATCATACGTAACTTTAAGTACTAAGTATTCTTTTCCTTTAAAAGTTTTACGCTCTACTTTATCATGAATAATCGTTCCGTTGTCTTTTAATTTCATCGGAAGTCCATACAAATAGGTATAATAGTTTTTGTACAGATTAGCTCTGTTGCAGTTTAATTTATGTTCTTCTAAAACTTCTTCGGAAGGATTTTCTTGTCCGTTAAAACTAATTTTACATTTTCCTTTATCAATTGTATATTCAGTTGTATTCTCTCCTCTTGAAGCTTTTACGTAAAAATATTCTTCAGGCAGATTGATTTTTATTTCACTATCTCTTTTAGGGTTTTTAGGAGTTTGCATAGTAACGAACAAAGTACCATTAAACGTTTCCCAATTTCCATTCGGATCGTGATATTGGATTGTTTTATCTAATAATTCTATTCCTGTGAGTTCTTGAGAAAATAGATGAGTAGTTAGTAAAAAAGCAAAAAGAATAGTTAGTTTTTTCATAGGATTAAAAATAATAAAAAATCCCATCCTAAAAATTTAGAACGGGATTTATATTTTGAGATTGCTTCGCTAATGCTTGCAATAACTTTCTTACTTTTTAATGTCTAATTGAATACTTAACTCTTCTAACTGTGCATTGTCAATTGTTGCAGGTGCATCTATCATTACATCACGTCCTGAGTTATTTTTAGGGAATGCAATGAAATCACGAATGGTTTCTTGTCCTCCTAATATTGCCACTAAACGGTCTAAACCAAATGCTAAACCTCCGTGAGGTGGTGCTCCGTATTCGAAAGCATCCATTAAGAATCCGAACTGAGCTTTTGCTTCCTCTTCAGTAAATCCTAAATGCTTGAACATAATTGCTTGCGTTTCTTTATCGTGAATACGAATAGAACCTCCACCAATTTCGTTTCCGTTTAATACTAAATCGTACGCATTTGCTTTTACTTTGCCAGGGTTTGTATCTAATAAGGTTAACTGACCTGGTTTTGGCGAAGTAAATGGGTGGTGCATTGCATGGTAATGCCCTGTTTCTTCATCTAATTCTAATAACGGGAAATCGATTACCCATAACGGAGCAAATTCGTCTGATTTACGTAAGCCTAAACGTTCAGCCATTTCCATACGTAATGCAGATAATTGAGCACGAACTTTATTGGTATTTCCTGAAAGTACACAGATTAAATCCCCCGCTTTTGCTCCTGTAGCTTCTGCCCATTTAGCTAAATCTTCTTGATCGTAGAATTTATCTACTGATGATTTGAATGTTCCGTCTTCGTTACATTTTACATACACCATTCCTAAAGCACCAACTTGCGGACGCTTTACCCATTCAATTAATTTATCAATTTCCTTACGAGTATAAGCATTTCCTCCTGGTACAGCGATTCCAACTACTAATTCAGCATCGTTAAATACTTTAAAATCTTTGTGCTGTGCTACTTCGTTTAACTCACCAAACTCCATCCCAAAACGAATGTCTGGTTTATCATTACCATATTTACGCATTGCATCATCAAACGTAATTCTTGGGAATTTGTCTACGTCAACTCCGTTGATCTCTTTTAATAAATGACGTGTCATTCCTTCAAAGATTTCTAAAATGTCTTCTTGCTCAACAAATGCCATTTCACAGTCTATTTGTGTAAACTCTGGTTGACGGTCGGCACGTAAATCTTCATCTCTAAAACATTTTACAATCTGGAAGTATTTATCCATTCCACCTACCATTAACAATTGCTTAAAGGTTTGTGGCGATTGTGGTAAGGCGTAAAACTGACCCGCATTCATACGAGAAGGCACTAAGAAATCGCGTGCTCCTTCTGGAGTAGATTTAATTAAATATGGAGTTTCTACATCAATAAATCCTTTATCAGAAAGATATTTGCGAACTTCCATCGATACTTTATGACGGAAAATCAAACTGTTTTTTACCGGATTACGACGAATGTCTAAATAACGATATTGCATACGAATATCTTCACCACCGTCAGTTTCATCTTCAATAGTAAATGGAGGTAATTTTGCTTCGTTTAAAATTTCTAATTCAGAAACCAATACTTCAACTTCCCCGGTTGGGATGTTAGTATTTTTAGAAGCACGCTCAATAACAGTTCCTTTTACTTGAATTACAAACTCGCGACCTAAAGTTCTTGCTTTTTCCATTAAGTCTTTTGCGGTACGCTCTTCATCAAAAATTAACTGTGTAATTCCGTAACGATCACGTACATCTACCCAAATCATAAATCCTTTATCACGTGATTTTTGTACCCAACCTGAAAGGGTAACTTCTGTATTGATGTGCGACGCTCTTAACTCGCCACAAGTATGCGTTCTATACATTTCTTGAAATTTTTAGCTGCGCAAAATTACGGAATTAATAGCAATAAAAAAGGCTGAATAGCACATAACTATTCAGCCTTAATATGAAAATTATTTTTTTAAAAAGTCATAGAAATTCCAACACCATTATCATTTAATAACATGTTGAATTGTGGTTTAAAACTATTATACGAAGTTGTATTTAAAGACGAATTATATAATTCTACAGCCTGATTAGCTTTCTTGTTAGCTCCAGAAGCGATAGGGATTGCTACAATAACTAAACCTGCTCCTACACCAGCTAAGGTCCAGTTAGCATCACCACCTCCTATTGCTGTTCCTATAGGAAACCCTATTAATGCTCCACCAACTCCTCCAAGGACAGTTGCTAAAGTAGTATTTGATTTTGCTTTTTTCATTAACGCCAAAGCTTTGGTGTTACTTTCCATTAGATTTATCATTTCTTTCATAGAAAGAGCTTTTCCGTCAACCGAATATTGGTAGCCTCCAAAAACTTTTTCTTTTTGTATTTGTTGTGATTGCACTAAAAATGAAGTGAAAATTGCAAACAAAAAAGTAAAAACTATTTTTCTCATAAGAATTTAAATTGTTATTTAATTGATATTCCTTTTTTGCCTAAAATATCTATATCTTTTAAAAATCCTTTTTGAATAGTTTCTGCTTGAAAAATATAGGTTTTATCGTGCAGTTGATTGTTTTCAAAAAATGTTACTTGAAAACGATTGTCTAATGCAAACAATTCAGGTTGCATAATTTCAAACTTAGAAAAAGAGTTTGCAGGTAGTGCATCAATTTTTCTACGGAATAAAGATGTTTTTTTTGTTTCAGAAAATCCTTGAGAAACGATTACAACCATTTCTAAAGCAACTTCTTTTCTATTGATAATATAAACACCCCATTCATCTGAATTGTCTGTTTCATTTTTATCTAAAACAACTGCAATTTCTACGCCTGTAACTGTAGGGATATGAATATCTTTTTTCATTTTTATTGAGATTAGAGAGATAAGAAACGAGAAAAGAGACCAATTTGTCTCTTCTCTTGTATCTTTATTCTATTTTCTTAAAATTAAATCACCGATTTAAACTGCTCTAAGAAACGTTTATCATTTTCATAGAACATACGAATATCTGGAATTTGGTATAATAACATTGCAATACGTTCTATTCCCATACCAAAAGCATACCCGCTATATTTTGTTGGATCGATGTTACAGTTCTTTAAAACGTTAGGATCTACCATACCACACCCCATAATTTCTAACCAACCTGTTCCTTTGGTTATACGGTAATCGGTTTCAGTTTCTAATCCCCAATAAATATCTACTTCAGCACTTGGTTCGGTAAAAGGGAAATATGACGGACGTAAACGAATCTTAGATTTTCCAAACATCTCCTTAGTAAAGTATAACAACGTTTGTTTTAAATCTGCAAAAGAAACGTCAGTATCAATATATAAACCTTCTACTTGGTGGAAGATACAGTGCGCGCGTGCAGAAATATCTTCATTACGGAATACACGTCCTGGAGAAATGGTACGAATTGGAGGTTCGTTATTTTCCATATAACGTACTTGTACAGAAGATGTATGTGTTCTTAACAAGGTATCTGGATTCTTTTCAATGAAGAAAGTATCCTGCATATCACGTGCTGGATGATATTCTGGTAAGTTTAACGCAGTAAAGTTATGCCAATCATCTTCAATCTCAGGACCTTCAGAAACGGTAAAACCAATACGGTTAAATACTTCGATGATTTGATTTTTTACAAGAGATATAGGATGACGAGAACCTAATTCAATTGGTTCAGAAGGACGAGTTAAATCACCATAAACTCCTTTATCTTCAACAGCATTTTCTAGAGCTTCGTTTAATTCAGAAACTTTGTTTTCTGCTGAGTTTTTTAAGTTGTTTAACGCTTGTCCGAAATCTTTACGAAGTTCAGCATCAACATTTTTAAATTCAGCGAATAAATCTTTTAATAATCCTTTACTTCCTAAATACTTAATTCTAAAAGCTTCTACTTCTTCTTTCGAAGTTGCTTTAAAAGCTTGTACATCACCAATCAGTTCTTTTACCTTATCTAACATAATCTTTCCAAAAGTTAAGCTGCAAATTTACGTTTTTTTGCGAAAATAAAAGGGCTTTTATAAGTGTTTGATTTAGGGGTACTAAAACAAGTAAATTAAACAAAAAAATAAAATTAACGAATTGTAAATTAATTATATTTGCAAAGCAAAATTTGTAGATAAATTTATAATAACAGAACAACTAAGTTTATGGAATCTAAGATAAATGCATTTATGGATTACGTTAAAGAACGTAATGCATATGAACCAGAGTTTTTGCAAGCTGTACATGAAGTAGCAGAAACTGTAATTCCGTTTATAGAGAATAACCCAAAATATCAAGGTAAAAAGTTACTTGAGCGTATGGTAGAACCAGAGCGTACTATTTTATTTAGAGTGCCTTGGGTTGATGACAACGGAGAAATTCAAGTAAACAGAGGGTATAGAGTAGAGTTTAACTCTGCTATTGGACCTTACAAAGGTGGTTTACGTTTTCACCCATCAGTAAACTTATCAATCTTAAAATTCTTAGGATTTGAACAAGTTTTTAAAAACTCATTAACTACTTTACCAATGGGTGGAGGTAAAGGAGGATCTGATTTTAACCCTAAAGGAAAATCTGATCGTGAAGTAATGGCGTTTTGTCAATCTTTTATGACTGAATTAGCTCGTCATATTGGTCCTGATACAGATGTGCCAGCAGGTGATATCGGAGTAGGAGGACGTGAGATAGGTTTCATGTTTGGACAATATAAGCGTTTACGTAACGAGTTTACTGGTGTTTTAACTGGTAAAGGAGCAACTTGGGGAGGTTCATTAATTCGCCCTGAAGCTACAGGTTATGGTGATGTTTACTTCGCTGAAAACATGTTAAAAACTAAAGGAGATTCTTTTGATGGTAAAGTTGTTGTAGTTTCTGGTTCAGGAAACGTTGCGCAATACGCTGCCGAAAAAGCTACTCAATTAGGAGCAAAAGTTGTTACAATGTCTGATTCTTCAGGATACATTTATGACGAAGCTGGTATCGATGCTGATAAATTAGCTTTTGTTATGGAGTTAAAGAATGTAAAACGTGGAAGAATTAGCGAGTACGTTGAAAAATATCCATCAGCTAAATTCTTTGCAGGGGAAAGACCTTGGGGAGTTAAGTGTGATGTAGCTTTACCATGTGCTACTCAAAATGAATTAAACGGTGAAGAGGCTAAAGCATTAGTTGATAACGGATGTATTTGTGTTGCTGAAGGAGCAAACATGCCATCTACACCAGAAGCTATTGAGGTTTTCCAAAAAGCTAAGATTTTATTTGCACCAGGAAAAGCATCTAATGCTGGAGGTGTTGCAACTTCTGGTTTAGAAATGTCTCAAAACTCTTTACGTTTATCTTGGACTCGTGAAGAAGTTGATGCTAAGTTACATTCAATCATGAACAATATTCACGAAGCTTGTGTAAAATATGGTACACAAGAAGATGGATATGTTGATTATGTAAAAGGAGCAAACGTTGCAGGTTTCGTAAAAGTAGCTGACGCAATGTTAGATCAAGGAGCAGTATAATAACATTATTATATATATTATTAAAACCTCATAGTTTAGCTATGAGGTTTTTTGTTTTCGGTAAATTCAATTTTTGTACTTTCGATGAGTTACAAATTTTACGATTAATGGGCAGAAGAAAGAATAAGATTACCATAGCTTTTTATAATGTAGAAAATTTATTTGATACAGTTGACAATCCGTTTACTGTTGATGATGATTATACTCCAAACGGAAAGAGAAGATGGAACTTAAAAAAGTACAACCATAAAGTAAAAAAAATAACTTCAATAATTAGTCAAATAGGGTTAGAGAGTTCTTCTATTCCACCAGTTATTATTGGTTTAGCTGAGGTAGAAAACTCAAAAGTGATTAAAGATATTACTACGCATAAAAACGTATTAAAATTTAATTATAAGTATGTTCATTACGATTCTCTAGATGAGCGCGGAATTGATGTAGCCTTAATGTATAATAGCGATTTTTTTGAAGTAATTTCATCTAAAACTCATTCGCTTTTATTAAAAGATGAAGAAGGAGAGGTTGATTATACTCGTGATTTATTGGTGGTAAAAGGGAAGTTAAATAACGAAGAAGTGTATGTATTGGTTAACCATTGGCCTTCTAGAAGAGATGGTGAAGAAGTAACAGCTATAAATAGAATTAAAGCAGCTGAGTTGGTTCAAAAGGTAATTTCAGAAATTAAAGAGAAGGAAAAGGATTCTAAATTCATTATTATGGGTGATTTTAATGATAATCCTACTAGCAGAAGTATACAGGATTATTTGATGAACGATGATTTATATAATCCAATGAAATCGCTTTATAAAAAAGGGAATGGAACGTTAACTCATTATAAAGAATGGCATTTGTTTGATCAGATTATTTTTTCAAGAGATTTTTTTGATGCTGGAAAAAGTCACCATACTTTTTTAGAAGCTAAAATTTTCAAGAAAAAATGGTTAAAAATCTATAAAGGAAAATACAAAGGAAGTCCGTTTAGAACTTATATTGGACCCTTTTATCAAGGTGGAGTTTCAGACCATTTTCCTGTATATATTACTTTAGAAAAAGATGTATAAAAAAATCCTGAGTTAACCTCAGGATTTTATATTTCTAATAAATCTATTGTTATTCAACAGTAACCGATTTTGCTAAGTTTCTTGGTTGATCTACATTTTTACCTAACATTACAGCAATATGATAAGATAATAACTGTAACGGAATAGTAGTTAATAAAGGTGTAAATGCTTCTTCAGTATCAGGAATTTCGATTACATGGTCGGCAATTTCTTTTACCGTTTCATCACCCTCAGTAACAATGGCAACAATTTTACCACTTCTCGATTTAATTTCTTGAATATTACTTACTACTTTTTCGTAGTGACCTCTACTAGTTGCAATCACAAAAACTGGCATGTTCTCATCAATCAAAGCAATAGGTCCGTGTTTCATTTCAGCTGCAGGATATCCTTCAGCGTGGATATAAGAAATCTCTTTTAACTTTAAAGCTCCTTCTAAAGCAACTGGGAAGTTAAATCCTCTGCCTAAATACAAACAGTTTTTAGCGTCTTTATATACAGCAGCAATTTCTTTAACTTGTGAATCTATCTTCAATAAATTCTCTACCTGAGCAGGAATTTGCTGCATGGTTTGTAAATAATTATTTACCGCTGATGTTGATAGTGTTCCTTTAGCTTGTGCTAATTTTAAAGCAATTAAAGAAAGAACAGTTATTTGTGTAGTAAATGCCTTTGTTGATGCAACTCCAATCTCAGGGCCAGCATGTGTATAAGCTCCTGCGTGCGTTTCTCTTGCGATAGATGAACCTACAACGTTACACACACCAAAAACAAAAGCTCCTTTAGATTTTGCTAATTTAATAGCAGCCAAAGTATCAGCAGTTTCTCCTGATTGAGAAATAGCAATAACTACATCTTTTGGTGTAATAATAGGATTACGATATCTAAACTCTGAAGCGTACTCAACTTCAACAGGAATACGCGCCATGTCTTCAAAAAGATATTCTCCAACCAATCCTGCGTGCCAAGAAGTACCACAAGCAACGACAATAATTCTGTCTGCATTCAAGAATTTAGACATGTTATCATCAACACCAGCCATTTTTATAACACCTTCGTTAGCTAACATTCTACCTCTATAAGTATCAATAATAGCTTTTGGTTGCTCGTAAATTTCTTTCAACATAAAATGGTCGTAACCACCTTTTTCAATCTGCTCTAAACTCAATTGTAATTTTTGAATATTAGCATCGATTTCTTTGTCGTTTTCTATTTTGCGAACTTTAATTCCTTTATCTTTTTTGATAATAGCTAACTCACCATCTTCAAGGTAAATAGCGTCTTTAGTATATTCAATAAAAGGAGAAGCATCAGAAGCAACGAAAAACTCTTCGTTGTTGTTCCCAACTCCAATAGCAATAGGACTTCCTAAACGAGCCACTACTAATTCATTAGGTTTTGTTTTGTCAAAAACGGCAATAGCGTAAGCTCCGATTACATTAGTTAAAGCCAATTGAACAGCTTTTCCTAATTTACAACCTTCACTTTTCTTTACTTCCTCAATAAGATTTACTAAAACCTCGGTGTCGGTATCACTTTTAAACTCATAACCTCTAGTAACTAATTCTTTCTTGATGGTGTCATAGTTTTCAATAATACCATTATGAACAATTACTAAATCCCCTGATTGAGAAAAGTGTGGGTGAGAGTTAACATCATTTGGGACACCATGAGTTGCCCAACGAGTGTGTCCAATTCCTATTTGACCTTTTTTTCTACTTTCTTCTTTATTAGTGATTATTTCTAAGTCAGAAACTTTTCCTTTGGTTTTAGATAAGTGCATAACGTCTCCGTCATACATCATAATACCCGCACTGTCGTATCCTCTATACTCTAATCGCTTTAATCCGTTAATTACAATTGGGTAAGCTTCTCGGTGTCCTATATATCCAGTAATTCCGCACATAACAATTTCTTATTTTTCTTTTGAATATGATATTTTTAAAACAGCTCTCTTGCTGCCATTAACAGCTTCATTTCCGTCTAATAACATAACAGATCTTGGATTCCAGTTGTAAGTTTTAACATTCGTGTTTAAAACATTATTGCTTACAGGTGAATCGGTTGGATTATATGCTTTTAAAACTAATGGATCAATAGTTATATCATCTTCTCCAGACAATAACTTAGAAATATAGTCAGTAATTCTGAATGTATATTTTTCAGGAGCGTCATCATTTAAAATTAAACCTCCTCCAAAAAATGCAGACTCTGTATATGCATCCAATATATGTGTAGGAGAAGTTCCTCCTGATCCGTTGTCTTTATTTTGATATAAGAACAATCTTTGAGGAACAATGTTCTTATCTGAATTGATGCTTTGATTAATATAAAAAGTTAATGAAGCGTCATTAATTAACAGGTTCTGACTCCTTAATTCTTGAAGTTTTGTTTCGTCTAAAATTTTAACTTCTGCCATTGTACCTGCCGTACCTTGAATAGAAAAATTATTTGACGGTGCAGCGTTTGTTGCATCAGTCATTTTATAAAGACTATTTCTTACACCAGATAAAGGAAAAGAGTACTTGCTGTTTATTGTATCTTTTAAAGTGGTTCCATCTTTTACAGATTTTGTATAATAAAAATCTAAAACAGGAGCAGGTGTATTTGCTAAATTAAACGGAACTAAAGAGCCATCATCTCCAAAAGCTTCAATTATTAACCCTCTAAAATAGTTGTCGAATTCTTCTTTAGAAGAAAACTCAGTACTTTCAAATTTATCCCAAAATAAACTTTGCATTTTAGTTACATCTAAAGGGATAGCTAAAAAAGGAACAGGTATAGTGTCTCCACTAATTATTCTATTCATTTTTATAGTTTCTTCATAAAATTCTGATGGGTTAAACCTGTCAATTCTTTTTAAAGTAAAAACTGTGTCATTCTTCCAGTTTGGTAAGAATTTAAAATTTAACTCTTCGTTTAAATCTTGTCCTGCAACATATTCAGTATCAGAGTTAAAGATATTGTTTTTTGCAGGATCAACAGGGTCTAAAGTGTTTAAGAAGGTAGTGTTCAGTTTTACCGCTAGGGAAGTGCTGTCAGTAGTGCTTCCTAGTATTGAATCTAACCTGTGTAATGTTTTTCCCCCGTCTTTACCAGTTGATGTAGCTGGGTAAGGAAGTTTTAATATTACTTTATCTAAAGTTAAAGTAGTATCGGTGCCTGCTGTATTTTTTAATCCCGAAACATACCCTACTTGAGAGACGATTGACGCTTCAATTTTTTCAGCATCAGGGTTGTTGTACACCCCTAGCCAGTATTCTCCAATGGTAGCGTTTATATTGTCTGCTTGTACTCGCTCTATATTTATTGGAGTAATTTCAACGTCTACTAAAATTTCTCCTGTTTCAAATTTTGTGTTGGTTACAACATTAGTTCCTACTTCACTAAAATCTTTTTCACACGATGTAATAGCTGCAAAACATAGCAGGCTAATACCTAATACACCAATTTTTCTAATCATTATTCGCTTAATTCTAAAACGTTTTCTTTATAAAATTCTAAATATGCTTCGGTTAAAGTTTCTTCAGATTGAAAATCTAATACTTTTGTGTTTGTTTGTTCAATAAAAGACTCAATTTCACCAGATAAAACCTCACTACCTTTAATTACAGCATCTGAGTTTTCAATAGCGCTCTTTAAAATATTTATATGACTTGGTGTTTCGATAGTTGTTACTTTAGTTTCGTCTATTTTGTCAAAACGAACTTTGTTTGCCATCTCTTCATTCAAGTTTTCAATATTGCTATTGTAAAGCGAAGTTACAATCTTGCTTTCAGCAAACAATGGTTCTTCTTTATAAAATTCTCTTAAATATAACGGAAGTAAAGAAGCCATCCATCCATGAACATGAATAATATCTGGTGCCCAGTTTAATTTTTTAACTGTTTCTACAACTCCCTTTGCAAAGAAAATCATACGCTCGTCATTATCGTCAAATAACTTATCATCTTCATCAGAGTATACAGCTTTACGTTTAAAATACTCATCATTATCAATAAAATACACTTGCATTCTTTCTTTAGGAATCGAAGCAACTTTAATTATTAATGGCATATCCATGTCGTTAATAATTAAATTCATACCCGATAAACGAATAACTTCATGTAATTGATGTCTTCGTTCATTAATTACCCCAAATCGAGGCATGAAAATACGAGTTTGAATTCCTTTAGAATGTGCATTTTTAGCAACGTTAAATGCGGTAGACGATAATTCTGTTTCGGGTAAATAAGGGGTTACCTCAGACGAAACATATAAAATTCTCTTATCCTTCATTAAAATCGGTCTCTTTTATTGAGGTGCAAAAATACGAAAATTAATGCAAAAATCGTGTTAAATTGCTAATTTTGCATGCATTTCAATAAATATAGAATGAAAATTTTCACCAAAAAATCCGAATTAAAAGAATTTTTATCAAATCAAAAAGCTGATGGAAAATCAATCGGATTTGTTCCAACCATGGGAGCCTTACATCAAGGACATTTATCGTTAATTAAAAGAGCTAAAGAGAAAAACGATATTGGTGTTGTAAGTATTTTTGTCAATCCTACTCAGTTTGATAACAAAGAAGATTTAGATAAATACCCGAAAACGTTTGATAATGATGTTTTGTTGTTAGAATCGGTAAATTGCGATGTGCTGTTTTTTCCTTCTGTTGAAGAAATTTATGCAGAAAACATAACTTCAGAAAAATTTGATTTTGACGGATTGGAACATCAAATGGAAGGTAAGTTTAGAGACGGACATTTTGATGGTGTTGGAACCATCGTAAAAGCATTATTCGAAATTGTTGAACCTGATACTGCTTATTTTGGAAGGAAAGATTTTCAGCAATTACAAATCATACATAAACTAGTTGAAAAGCACAATATTCCTGTTAAAATTAAAGGAAGACCTATTTTTAGAGAAGAAGACGGATTAGCGATGAGCTCTAGAAATGTTCGATTAACAAAAGAGCATAGAGAAGCAGCTCCGTTCATCTACAAAACCTTAAAAAAAGCTAGAAAGAAGTTTGGCGCAAAAAGTGCTAAAGAGTTAACCGAATGGGTAGAAAAAAAGTTAAAAAAACATCCGTTATTAGAACTTGAGTATTTTACCATAGCTGATGAACAAACATTAGAAACAGCAACAATCATCGAACCAAATAAGAAATACCGTGCTTTTATAGCTGTTTTCGCAGGAGACATTCGTTTGATTGATAACATTAGCTTAAAAAGAAAACATTAATCATTAAAAAACAACTATTTTTGCAACATGTTAGTACAAGTAGTAAAATCTAAAATACACCGCGTTAAAGTAACTAATGCGGATTTAAACTATATAGGGAGCATAACCATTGATGAAGATTTAATGGATGCTGCTGGAATTATCGAAGGAGAACGTGTTCAGATTGTAAATAACAATAATGGTGAACGTTTAGAAACCTATGCAATTCCTGGTCCAAGAAGAAGTGGTGAAATTACCTTAAACGGTGCTGCTGCTCGTAGAGTTCAAAAAGGTGATATACTTATTTTAATCGTATATGCTTTTATGGAGTTAGAAGAAGCAAAGAAATTTAAACCACAATTAGTCTTCCCTAATGAAGAAAACAACCTGTTAGAATAGTTTGAATATAACAATAAAAAAGATTACAAAAATTACATTACCTCTCTTATTGGGAGGTTTTTTAGTTTGGTACTCTCTCTCAAAAGTTTCGGTTGAAACACTGCTTCAATATTTTAAAAATGCCAACTACGGATGGATAGCTTTAGGGTTGTTCTTCGGAATTTTAAGCCACTTATCAAGAGCCTATCGTTGGAAATATTTACTAGAACCTATGGGGTATAAACCCGATTTTGGGAATAGTACCATGGCGGTTTTGGTTGCTTATTTGGTAAATTATGCAGTGCCAAGAGCAGGAGAGGTGTCGCGTGCAGCGGTAATGACAAACTATGAAAACATTCCTTTTGAAAAAGGGTTCGGAACCATTGTTGCTGAAAGAATTGCCGATTTAATAATGATGTTGAGCATCATTACCATAACCCTTTTTGTGCAATTTGATTTTATTTATGAATTACTTACTAAAAACTTCGACCCTGCTAAAATTGGAATAGGAGTTGTAGTTTTAGTATTAGGCGGATTCTTTTTTAGTAAATACGTTAAAAAAGCACAATCAGGATTCGGATTAAAAATCAAAAACTTTATTGCTGGTTTAGTCGAAGGTGTTACTAGCATCTTCAAAATGAAACACAAGTGGGCATTTATTTTCCATACCGTTTTTATTTGGGTAATGTATGTTGCAATGTTTTGGGCTACGATACCTGCAATTGAAGGGCTACAAGTTCCAATTGGAGGTGTTTTAATTGGATTCATCGCAGGTGGTTTTGCTATTGCTGCTACTAACGGAGGAATTGGATTGTACCCAGTTGCTGTTGCTGGAGCTTTAGCCTTATTTGGAATTGCAGAAGAACCTGCAACCGCTTTTGGTTGGATTATGTGGACCGCCCAAACACTTATGATTATTGTTTTTGGCGGATTGGCATTTTTGCTACTTCCTATCTATAATAAAAACAAATAGTTTTCTTTTCTTTGTAGGTAAATCGTACAAAGGCTATGGCTAAAACCAAAACAACTTTTTTCTGTCAAAACTGTGGAGCGCAACATGCGCAATGGGTAGGGCAATGTGGCTCTTGTAAACAATGGAATACTATTGTTGAAGAAGTTATTCAAAAAGAAGAAAAAAGAAGTTGGAAGTCGCCATCAAGCTCACAAAAAAGAGTTTCTAAACCGTTGCGTGTTGAAGATATTCAACTAAATCCAGAAGAACGTTTTGGAACTAAAAATCAAGAATTAGATACCGTTTTAGGAGGTGGATTGGTGAAAGGAGCGGTAGTGTTGTTAGGCGGAGAACCAGGTATTGGTAAATCTACTTTACTGTTACAAATCGCGTTGCAAATTCCACAAAAAGTACTCTATGTTTCTGGGGAAGAAAGTCAGTCGCAAATAAAAATGCGTGCAGAACGCATTGAAGGTAAAAATCCGAATTGCCTAATCCTTACTGAAACCAATACCCAGCAAATTTTTAAAAATATTGAAGAAGTTCAGCCAGATGTATTGGTAATCGATTCTATTCAAACACTCCACACGAACTCTATTGAAGCGTCTCCAGGAAGCATCTCTCAAATACGAGAAACTTCCGCAGAACTGATTAAATTTGCGAAAGAAACAGCAACTCCTGTTTTATTAATCGGACATATCAATAAAGAAGGGCATATTGCGGGACCTAAGATTTTAGAACATATGGTTGACGTAGTGTTACAATTTGAGGGTGACCGAAACCATACGTATCGAATTTTACGTTCACAAAAAAACCGTTTTGGTTCTACTGCAGAATTAGGGATTTACGAAATGTTATCAGACGGATTGCGAGAAGTGTCAAATCCTTCAGAAATATTAATCTCTAAAAAAGATGACGATTTAAGCGGAACAGCAATTGCATCCACCTTAGAAGGTATTCGTCCGTTGATGATAGAAATTCAAGCGTTGGTATCAACAGCGGTTTACGGAACGCCACAAAGAACCACTACAGGGTACAACTTAAAACGTTTACACATGATTTTAGCAGTGTTAGAAAAGCGTGCAGGATTCAAACTCGGAGCTAAAGATGTGTTTTTAAATGTTACGGGTGGAATTCATGTAGATGATCCTGCAATCGATTTAGCTGTTGTAGCAGCGATTTTATCATCAAATCAAGATTTAGCGATTAATCCAGATGTGTGTTTTGCTGCTGAGGTTGGTTTAGCTGGTGAAATTAGACCTGTTTCTAAAATAGATCAACGAATTACCGAAGCTGAAAAACTAGGGTACAAAACCTTTGTGACTTCAAAATACAACAAAATTACGAGTAAAAACCATTCTATAAAACTGATTTTAGTGAGTAAGATTGAAGAAGCTTTTGCAACGTTGTTTGCTTAATTTTCTTCTTTTTTCTTTCCAAAAAGTCGGTTAAAAAAACCTTTTATTCCTTTTTCTCTGTATGGAGAACAGTTGATTGAAGAAGCAATGTCTTCAGGAATATCAAAAGAGGTTAAGTATTTATTTTTTAATTCAGGATTGTTTTCTATTTCCTTCAAAATATTAGCAACAATGGGTAATGCTAAAGAAGAGCCCGAACCATTTCCGCTAGTAAAATGTACATCGTTTTTAGAAGTTCCTACCCAAGTTCCGAAAACTATATTTGGGGTGTATGCCATAAACCAAGCGTTGGTGTAGTTTTGAGCAGTTCCTGTTTTACTTGCTAGTGGACTTTTAATTTTATAACGATTTCTTATTGACGATCCTGTTCCTTGTTCAACTGCTTTTTGTAAAATTGTGGTTAATGTTTGTGAACTTTCTTTGGTGAAAATTCTCTTAGCTTCTTGTGTGGTACTTTCATAAATTATATTTCCTTGTTTATCGGTAATTTTATCAATCATGTATAAATCATTCATTTCACCGTTGTTAGCAAAAGTACCGTAAGCTCTCGTAGCTTCGTAAAGTGATACATCTAAAGTTCCCAAGGCGATTGATGGAGCGTCGTCTGTAATTTCTGGAAATAATAACTTTTTACAAGTATCAACTAACCATTCTCTTTCTAGTTTGAAGTATAGGTTTACACTAGGAATATTCATCGATTTAATTAAAGCATACCAAAGGGCGACTTTTTTATCGGGAGTTGAGCTATAATCAGCATTTTGTGGTTTCCAGTTTTCGTATTTAGGATAGGTTTTTTCCTCGTTTTCAAAATAATCACACGGAGAAATTCCATTTTCTAAAGCAGTGGCGTACAAAAAAGGTTTGAAAGCAGAGGCTATTTGTCGATGCGATAACACCATATCAAAAGGGAGGGTGTTAAAATTATTACCGCCAACCCAACTAATTACTGCCCCGTTTTTCGGGTTTGTAACCAGTACAGAAGCATTTAACATTTTATCATAATACCAAAGACTATCAATTTTATTACCTGTAATGGTTTTTGTGCTATCCCAATCAAATAATTGGAGAGTTCTGTTTTGTTTGTCCTCTTGAGTGAATTGTTGCTTTTTTAACCATCTATTTCTAAGTCTGTTTGAAGCTAATTCTTTGTCTAGTTGTTTTTGTTTGATGATGAGCTGTTTTTTAGCAGATTTTTCTGCAATTTTTTGAATCTCATAATTCAGTGTTGTATGGATTTTTAAACCGTCGGTTTCTAAGTTATAGTTGTTGTTTGAACTTTCGTTAACAACTTTTATAATCTCCGTAGCTTTCTTTTTTACTTGATAGTTGAAATAACCTGCCGATGTGTTTAAATCAAGGTTATGATAGTTCAATGCAATAGGTGTTTTTTGAAGACTATCTGCTGTTTTTTGACTTAAATAGTTTTCGCTTTTCATTAATTGAAGAACCGTATTACGACGTTGTAAGGCATTTTTTGGATGCAATCTTGGGTTGTAATAGGTGTTTGCTTTTAACATACCTATTAATACAGTAGATTCTTCAATGTTTAACTCGCTGACAGATTTGTTAAAAAATCGATTCGCAGCCGATTCTATTCCGAAGCTATTTTCTCCAAACGGAACGGAGTTCAAATAGAGTAACAATATCTCGTCTTTAGTATATAGTTTTTCGATTCTACTAGCAATAATCAACTCTTTTATTTTGTTGATTGGTAAACTTAAAACCCCATCATATTGCCTTCCGTATAAGTTTTTTATCAATTGTTGGGTAATGGTGCTTCCGCCGCCTCCAGAAGAATCTCTTAGCAAAATACTTCTAAAAAACACGCGCGCATAACTTTGACCGTCATATCCGTTATGCGAATAAAATCGTTTGTCTTCGGTAGCGATAAGAGCTTCTTTTAAGTGATTTGGAATTTGTGCTAGTTGAATATTGGTTCTGTTCTCAGCAAATATTTTTCCAATAACTATATCGTCTGATGAATAAATTAAAGAGGCTTCTTCGTTGATGATAGAAGTTAATTCTTCTTTATCGGGCAACTTACCAAATACGTTAAAGTAGACTAGTGAAAACAACAGAAGAATAGAAAAAACGATAAATAGAAAAGCTCCTGATATGTATTTTAATAGGAGGTATAACTTTCTTTTTTCTTTAAGTTGAAGTAGTTTTTCTTTCAATGTTTTCATCATACTAAAAACGAAGCAGCGTAAGTAAAATTGTAACTATTAAAAAGGTGGTTTGTTAAACTTTTGTGAAGTAATCTTTCTAAATAATAAGTAGAAATTCTATTAATTTGTTTTGTCTCTAAACTTCTGTTGAATCTTTTTCTTTTCCCATTTTTCTCCAAAAAACTGAAAAGTATTTAGAGAATAAACACTAATCACAACAAGCCATCCTAAGAAAGTTACTAAAACAATCACCCAAAAAGAACTGTCGTTTAATGCGATTATAATTGGTACAATCAAACTGAATAAAGCTATGACTAAAAGTTTATAAAACCCTTTTAACTTTTGAATATAAGCTTCTTCTTTTTTAACTTGTTCTAATTCGTCTTTTTTGTTCGAATCTTCAATATTAGTTTCAAAAACAGCAGCTAAAGATTTTAAAGATTCTAATCCAGCATTTTCACCATTTTCAATTCTTTGAATGGTTCGTGTACTTAACCCACTCATTTGAGCTAATTGTTCTTGAGACCAATGACGATCTAGTCTTAGTTTTTTTATGTTTCTTAAATTCGTTGTGCTTGAATTCATTACTAATAATTATTTGATTTCGATACAAAAGTAAGGATTGAAAATATTTCCGTGTTGTAAATTGCCTGACAGAGATGTGACACTAATATGACATTAAGTAGAAGTGTGAAGTTACTAGTTGAAAATTAAAATCAATTACTACCTTTTAGGTACTCCTAAAATATAATACCCTTGTTTTTTACCTTTTACGTTTTCAACACGATTAACGGTCCAATCGTAAGAATCGTTTTGTAACCCTTTTAATAAATGGTTTTGAATATCATTAAAAGTATACATTCTTACTAAAGAAGCTTGTCCGTCCCAAGCATATACTAATGGAATTATCGGAATTAAATAAGTAAATATTATTTGCTTAAATGTGAGGTTTTTTACAAAAGGAGTCATAAAAAGCACCATTACCACCATAATTACGATTGAAATAGGTAATAACAACCACCAAAGTAATGTAGGAATATTATTTTCACCCATCTCATAAATCAATAAAGGTTGCTTATTTTTTTGAGCAGTTTGTAAGATTTTTTGAGCAGCTTTTGGTGGCATATGATGAAAACTATTCATCATGGTTTTTAAACCTTCAGAGGCATTTTTAAAATCAGTAGCGTTTAATGATTCTTCTCTATAGTGTATGTTTTTAATGTTTGCACTATTAATACGATTTACAACAGATAAATTGGGATATAAATCGGTAAGTAATAAGTTAACAGGTGTATTGCTGTTTTTATTGATTTCTTCAATTACGTCAATCATCACGCCTCCAGAACCAGATCCTAAATCAACTATTTGGTTAAAATCATATTGCTTTTTAATATCTAAGATAAGAGTTGCAACAACATCTTTTGTTTTCAACATTTTTAGCAATAAAGCCAGTAGATTGGTAATACTTGATCTGATAAATGGCGGAAGCCAATGAAAATCTTCAAATTCAAAAAGTTGTATGCGTTTCATAACGTCAATAATTTTGATTTTAAAGATAAAGAAAAACCCTCACAATTTGCGAGGGGTGATTTTTACAAGGTCTTTCTGAATAAAGTGAAGAAACCCTATTATGAGATGGCTTCACTTTGTTCGCAATGACAACTTAAAGATTGTTTCGACATGTTTTCTCGCAATGACGTGTTATCTTAACAACATCCACCACCATCGTAATGATAGGTAGATTCTGAAATAAAAATATCATCTCTACCTAAATCAGCTAAAGCTTGTGCAGTTTTATCACAAATCGCCAACGGTTGGTTTTTTAATAAGGTGTGTCCTGCGCCATCATCAAAATAATCTTCATCTCCAAAGTAAATGGCAGCTTTTCCTGTAAATACACATGGACCGTCTTCTGGCATTGGGTCTTTAATCGCAGCTACTTCAATAGATTCGATATAAATCAATTCATCGGTAGGGTAATTCTTAGGATCTAAGATTCTATAAGGTTTACGAGCTCTAATTTCAATAGTTCCAAAACCAGCATCTGTAAGCATTTTTACGTATTCAGCAATTGGCAAGCTTCCGCTTAAACATAAAGCACGTAAACGTTCATCGTTGCGTAAGGTTTCGTTCATGGGTTGCTCACAAGTAGGATCGCTCATTACTAAGCGTCCGTGAGGTTTTAAAACACGATACATTTCAGCGATAGCCTTTTTTAAATCGTCTGTTTTAAAAATATTGAACAGGCAATTTTGTGCAGCTACATCTACAGAATTGTCTTCAACAGGTAGGTTTAAAGCATCTCCTTTACGTAAATCAACAAATTCACTCTTAAACCAATCGTTTTGTTCTTCGGCAACTGTAAAGTTTTTACGAGAGGCTTCTAACATTTCATCAACAACATCCAATCCGATAACGCCACCTTTGTTTCTGTTGAAATAGGCAAATTGTAACAATTCCATTCCGCCACCAACTCCTACGTATAGCATTTTTGGATTGTTGGTTAAATCACGCGCATGAACAGTAGAACCACATCCGTAGTTCATTTCTTGCATGATTCTTGGAATTTTTAACCCGGGTAATTCCCAAATAGGATTGGTAGTACAACACAAGCCAACATCAGGAGTTAAGGCTGCTTCTTTATATACGTTTTTGGTAGTTTCTAAATAACTCATATTTTTTAAGATTAAAGACCGTTCAGGGTTTGTCTTGATTCTTGTGTCTAAAAAGTCTTGGTTTAATAGTTTGTTTATTGTCATTGCGAGGAAATTTGACGAAGCAATCTTTTAGAAAGATTCCATCACTTTGTTAGGAATGACGTTACAATTCGCTAATTAATTCTTTAAATAATGTTATCATTTTAGGTTCTGCTTTTCCGGCAACTTCAATGATTTCTTGAATGTTTACAGGTTGCAAATTCTTAGGATCACATTCATCAGTTAATACCGAAACAGCTGCACAAGGTAGTTGTAAATGTTTTGCAACAATTACTTCAGGTACTGTACTCATTCCAACTGCATCTACTTCTAAAATTTGTAACATTCGGTATTCTGCTCTTGTTTCTAATTGTGGTCCCACAACACTTGCATATACACCTTCTTTCAAGTCTATGTCGTTGGCTTGGGCGATTGCTTTCATTTTTGTATTCAATTTTTTTGAATACGGTTCAAGCATGTCAGCAAATAAGTCTCCCATTTCACCAGCGCCTTTAAATGCTAACGGAGAACTTCCTTGAAGGTTTAAATGATCTTCTAACAACATTAAATCTCCTTTTTTATAGCTTAAATTTACAGCACCAGCGGCATTAGAAATCAATAAGGTTTGAATGCCTAATGCGTGCATGGTTCTTATCCCGTAAGTTACTTCCCAAAGCGAATAGCCTTCATACACGTGAAAACGACCAGACATAACAATAACTTTTTTTCCTGAAAGAGTTCCATAGATTAGTTTTCCTGAATGAAATTCTACTGTTGCTTGTGGAAAATGTGGAATTTCTGAATAGGGTATTTCAAGTTCAATATCAATTTCATTTATCAGTTTTCCTAAACCTGTTCCTAATACTATTCCTATTGCTGGATTGGTAATTCCTTTATTTTGAAGAAACGTTGCGGTTTCTTGTAACTGTTGTTTTTTTAGCATTTTATATTGTGTTTGTCATTGCGAGTGATAGCGAAGCAATCTTTAAGTTATGATTTCAAGATAGACAGATTACTTCGGTTGTATATTTCCTCGTAATAACGGTTAGTTTAAAAATTGATCGAATACAGGATTGTCTTTAATATCCTCAAAAACATCTACATCGTTTAAGGTTTCCAACAAATGTACTGATTCGTTTTGTAAATCGTTTAAGGTATCTTCTCTAACAGTTGAGGTTCCCCATTCTTTGTTTTGAAAAATAGTAGGATGAAGTTTTTTCATTCCCAATAAATAATAACCACCATCTTCTGCGGGACCAATTACCACTTCATTTGTATGTAGTTTTTCAAATGCTTCGGTAATATGCTTTTCTTGAAGATCATATAAATCACTACCAATAATTAAAACTTTTTCATAACTATTATCAAAAGCTTGTTGAAAAGCGTTTTGCATTCGCATGCCTAAACTTTCTCCTTGTTGTTGGTGTTTTTGATATGTTGTAGCATCCCAAATATCTTTTTCTCTTACTTTTACAGAGTAATAAACTGCTTTATCACAAGATAAATTTTGGGTAACTTCTTTGGTGTGATGTAGTAAAAACGTATAGATGTTTAAAGCAGCTTTGTCTCCAACTGTTTTTGCTAAACGTGTTTTTACTTTTCCTAGTTCTGGGTTTCTGGTGAAGATTAACAATAAGTTCTTACTCATAAATTTTTTCTCCTTTATGTAACCACTTACTCCATTCTTTATTGAAGGTGTGGACTTTTTCAGTTGGGTTGTTTTGTTTGTTAACTACGGTGTTGTTTTGGTTTTTCCATTCGAAAATGCCACCGTATAAATTGAAAACATTGGTGTATCCTGCTTTTTGAAGTTGTTCGGCAATGTCTTCTGAACGAATTCCTAAGGAACAATACACTACAATTTTAGTATTCTTGTTTTGTGGAAGTTCTTTCAAAGCTTTTTCTAAATTGAAAAAATCATATCCAACACAAATCGCATTTTTAATATGGCTAACTTCAAATTCTACGGGTTCTCTAGTATCTAGTAAAACAACTTCTGTCTCTTTTTGTAAATCGGTAACCGAAATATAGGGAACGTTTTCGGTGTTGAATTTTTTCAATAGTTGTTCTAAGTTCTTTTGTGAAAAAGAATTGAGAGAAATCAATAAGAAAAAGAAAGCTAGTTTTTTCATTAAGCTACAGTTCCTTGACAGCTACTTCCTGCACCAGCAGTACATCCGTAGCAATGTTGATTGATAATGATGTTTCTGTTTTGCAACAACTCTTCATTGTATTCAGAAATATGTTTTACTTTACTCGCTACTTTTAAATTCAGCATCTGATTGAAATCACAATCGTATAAAAATCCGTCCCAACTTACCGAAAGGGTATTGGTACACATTACATTTTCTACCGCCATTGGGTTATAGGCTTCTATCAAAGCATACATATAATCTTCATAATTTTCAGAAGCAATTAAATAATCTAAAAATCGACTGATAGGTAAATTGGTAATGGCAAAAAGCGAGTTAAAATTGATGTTAAAATCTTCTTTCAACGCTTTTTTAAAATCAGCTTCTAATGCCATTTGATCTCCTGGTAAAAATGCACCCGAAGGATTGTAGACTAAATCTAATTGTAATCCAGAACTCTCCATTCCATAACCAACTTCATTAAGCATTTGTAGAGCTTCAATAGATTTATCGAAAACGCCATTACCACGTTGTTTGTCGGTTTTTCCACGAGTCCAATGTGGCATTGAAGAAACTACGTGCACGTTATGTTTTTTAAAGAAATCAGGTAAGTCGTGATATTTTTTATTCGCTCTAATAATAGTTAAGTTAGAGCGCACAATAAAATCTTTAATTCCTGCTTTGGATGCCTCTTCTACAAACCAACGAAAATTCGGATTCATTTCTGGTGCGCCACCTGTTAAGTCTAATGTATGTGCTCCCGTTTTTTTAATGACTTCTAAACACTGTTCCATTGTTTCTCTAGTCATGATTTCTTTCCTATCTGGACCTGCATCTACGTGACAATGTGCACAAACTTGATTGCACATATATCCTAAATTAATTTGAAGAATTTCTAATTTTTTAGGACGCAACGGAAACTGATTGGTTTCTTTGAGTTTTTTAGCAAATGTAGGGAGTTCTCCATCCGCAAAAATTCCGTTTGATAGAATTTCTAACTGACGTTGTGTGTTTGCTAAATCGTTATTTCTCGCTTGAAGAGATTTCTTCATAATTGGTTTTACATTTCTAATTTATTCACTTTGTTCATCATTTGAACTCCGTGTACTAAAGTCGCACCACTTTTAATGGCAGCGCCAACGTGAATAGCTTCCATCATTTCTTCTTTGGTAATTCCACGTTGCAGCCCATCTTTAGTATAGGCATCAATACAATACGGACATTGCTCGGTATGTGCAACAGCTAATGCAATTAAGCTTTTTTCACGAGCTGTTAAAGCGCCTTCTTCAAAGACTTTTCCGTAATAATCGAAGAATTTATTTCCTAATTCTTCGCTCCATTCTGTTATTTTTCCAAACTTACGTAAGTCGGCAGGATCGTAATATGTTTTAGACATGTTTTCTTATTTCTGTTGAGAGTAAAAATACCAAATTGTTTTTACTATTATTTTATAAAAGGGTTTACTTTCCGTTTAAAGACCAATCGTATTCTAAGTAGCTTATTTTGGCTTTTTTGTTGATTTTTACATCTGAATATTGATTGAGAAAATCAATTAAACTTCCTTCTTTTGTAAAATCTCCTTGAAACCATTCAAATATTTTAGATAGTTGTAATCTTTTTTCTGAAATTTTATTTCTTGAAGTATCATTAACAAACTTCTTCATTAAAGCAGTTGTTTTTGATTCGTAGTTGTCTTCCGTAAAAGCGTAATTTGGTAATTTCGGACAAGATCCAGATGCACAATTCACAGCTACATGAATTTTAGGATCGTTATATTTTTTACGTAAAATTTCGTGTTCAATTTGATTTAACGTGTAGGTTTTACCGCCAACTTTAGCAAAAGGTATTTCCCAAGCATTTTTTCCGTTCTTTTTAATATTCATAATACTTTTAAGAGGGTAATTATCTAAAACCAATTTAATAGTATAAGCATTATAAGCGTTTGCCCAAAAAGCTTTAGCTTTAGCTGCAGACCAAGGTTTTTGAGGTTTGGTAGCGGCTAATTCATCTAAATAGGTTTGAAGTTTTTCTTCGTCAGTTTTAAATGCTTTATAGTTTACGTTTCCTTTAGCGTCAACATATTTTTTTAATAACGAATTATACGTGCTTGTTTGCGCATTTATATTCATGAAAAAAGTTAAACCCAATAGTAAAAATATCGTTCGCATGATTTAGATTTTGAATTTTAGACGTGCGGGTAGAAGATACATTACAAAGAATATTCCGAAAAAATAAAGTTTAAACATTATTAAGGTTATATTACTTTTACAGTATAATTAATTGTTATGAAACTTTGGTATTTAATTTTTTATAGTTTTTATCAGTTTGATAAAAGTTGTTTTGTTCTGTTAGATAAGGTAGATCCAATAAACCTATTGTATTATATACCTGCTTTAAAGAGAAAAAAGGAGGAATGCAAAAAAGCAGTTGACGAAGTGTTATTTGATAAAGTAATAGGTGTTAGTATATTTAGAGCCACGTACCTTATGTGTGGTTTGATATCTATATTAGCATTAACAGTAACAAATTTTATTGTAGTTCTAATAGGGGTGAAGGTTAATCATAGTACAGAGTTAATGATAGGTATAGTACTTGTAGTATCGTTGTTTAATAACTTTGTTTTGTTAAAAGAGGAAAATTACATAAAAGCATTTGATGAATTTGATTCTCTAAGTAAAAAGAAAAGGTATTTAGGGTATTTAATTAGTTTGTTTGTGGTAGTTGTTGCTTTTCTTCTTCTTTTTATTTCTTTTTTTGGAAATGCTAACAAGTATTATATAGGTTAAATTGTGGTTGAAAGAATTATAAATGAATGGGTTTTTATTAACTATTGTACCCAAAAAGTAGGGATGTGGGATAAGAACGATATGGTAGATGGTGTTTGTCATGTATTTAAAATAGAGATAGCAAACCTATTTGCACCATTAGTTTTTATACCATATTTTAGTTTCACTTCCAATATGAAAGGTTTTTATGTGCTTTTAATTTTGTATATAGCTTTTATATGGTATTCTCCTTTCGTAAATAAAAAATTAAAAAGTAAGATAAAAGAAAAGGAGTTAAGAAAAAAATACATGTCTATTAGTAAGAAAAAAAGAGTGCTAAACTTTTTTTTAGGAATTTTAATAGGAGCTTTGTGTATTTTAACTCTAATATTTTCGTTTAGCCTTTTAAATTATACTCGTTAATTTTAAAAAAGATATAAGCCATGTTGTAAGTTATACAGCATGGTTTTATTTTTTAAGAGAAGTTTAGATTTAGATATGTGCTTAAAAGATACATTACAAAGAATATTTCTAAAAGTTTAGATACAAAAAAAGCCTTAACAAATTTGTTAAGGCTTTTGTACTGAAGGCGGGACTTGAACCCGCACGGGCATTACGGCCCATTGGATTTTAAGTCCAACGTGTCTACCAATTCCACCACTTCAGCGTTTATACTATTAAATGACTACTTTTAAAATGAAACCTCACTCATACAAGTGAGGTTTCTTGGTACTGAAGGCGGGACTTGAACCCGCACGAGCATTACGGCTCATTGGATTTTAAGTCCAACGTGTCTACCAATTCCACCACTTCAGCATACTCTTTTTAAAAAAGGCTTGAGCGAAAGACGGGATTTGAACCCGCGACCCTCACCTTGGCAAGGTGATGCTCTACCCCTGAGCTACTTTCGCGTAGTCATTTATTATTTTAATGAACGTGCATTACTGCGAATGCGGGTGCAAATATAACACCATTTTTTTAATTACAAAGCAGTTTTTAATTTTTTTCAATTTTAATTCCAATAAAAATTTATGGTGGTTCAATTAGAATAAAATATCTTTGCAAAAATTTTTTTAATTTAGAAGTGAATTCTGTTTCGTCTACACATACAAATCCCTCATTAAAAGCAATCTTTAAAGACTTTAAACAGTTAACGAAAGTTGGGTTGTCTATAAGTGTAGTTTTTACATCTATAACAGGTTACTTGTTAGGAGCAGAATCTATCAACTATACTACAGTTTTATTATTAGCTTTTGGGGGCTATTTAATGGTAGGAGCGTCGAATGCTTTTAATCAGGTGATTGAAAAAGATATTGATGCGGTAATGCAACGTACGAAGAATCGCCCATTGCCATCGGGTAGAATGTCTACTACAACAGCTTTAACCATTGCAACTATATTTACTATTGCGGGTATTGCTATTTTATACGCAATTAATCCGAAATGTGCTTTGTTTGGCGCAATTTCTATCTTTTTATATACAAGTGCGTATACACCTTTAAAAGCAGTAACACCTTTAGCGGTTTTTGTAGGAGCTATTCCAGGAGCTATTCCTTTTATGTTAGGATGGGTAGCTGCAACGGGAAAGTTTGGTATTGAAGCGGGATTTTTATTTATGATTCAGTTTTTTTGGCAATTTCCGCATTTTTGGGCAATCGGTTGGTTACAGTTTGAAGAATATAATAAAGCAGGGTTACATATGCTTCCGATGGATAAAAAAGACAAAGGAGCAGTTGTTCAAATTATTTTTTACACCTGTATTATGATTTTGATGTCGATTGCACCTGTATTAAAGGTGACAGGAGATTTTTATATATATCCAGCAACAGCAGTTATTATATTGTTGTTAGGTTTGTTAATGCTTTACTACGGAATAGTATTGTATAAAACAGAAAAAAACACTGATGCTCGTAAATTAATGTTAGCGAGTGTTTTCTATATTACAATTGTACCCATTATATATGTGGTAGATAAATTTTTACACTAATGAGTGAACAACCATTACAAGAAGAATTAAAAGTAGCGAAACGTAAATCAGCTAAACCAATGTTGTGGATTTCTATGGTGAGCATGGTTATGTTTTTTGCAGGATTAACAAGTGCTTATGTTGTAAGTATGAATCGTGAAGATTGGGTTACATTCGATTTACCACAAGCGTTTTTTATCAGCACAGTATTAATCGTGTTGAGTAGTATTACGTTGTTTTTCTCTCAAAAACTATTAAAAAAAGACAATCAGCAAGTATCATTCATACTACTTTTAGTAACTTTAGTACTAGGTTTAGGTTTTGTTTGGTATCAATGGGTTGGTTTTAATGAGCTAAAAGAAACAGGATTATATTTTACAGGACCTGAAAGTACAGTATCAACATCATTTATAATAGGAATAACTTTTATGCACGTTTTACACCTATTAGCGGGGGTAATCGTGTTATTAGTCGTTATTTATAATCATTTTAAAAAGAAGTATTCATCAACCGATATGCTTGGGTTTGAACTCGGTGCAATCTTTTGGCATTTCGTAGATATACTGTGGATTTATCTATTTTTCTTTTTCTATTTTATTAGATGATGAAAAATGCGTAATTTTGGCGCACTGATTTAACAAAAATTAACAAAAAGAGATTTATGGGAGCAAATATTGCTGTAAATTCTGACAACAAAGAAACCTGGAGCGGAGGTGGAGTTAAACCATTTGGCGCTAGTTATGGTAAAATGATGATGTGGTTTTTCATCGTATCAGATGCATTAACTTTTTCTGGCTTTTTAGCAGCATACGGTTTAACACGTTTTAAATTTATCGACTCTTGGCCAATTGCCGATGAGGTATTTACACACTTTCCAGGGTTACACGGTGTACATGCACCAATGTATTATGTAGCTTTAATGACGTTTATCTTAATTGTATCATCGGTAACGATGGTGTTAGCGGTAGATGCAGGTCATAAAATGCAACAAAAAAAGGTAGCTTGGTATATGTTTGCAACCATCGTTTTTGGTATTATTTTCGTTGGATCACAAGCATGGGAGTGGAAAAACTTTATTAACGGTTCATACGGAGCTGTTAAAACTACTGACAACCACATTTTACAGTTTGTAAAAGATGGTCATCAAATCGCATTAGCTGATTTTGTTCACGGTGAAAGAAAAGACGATAGAGTTCAACACGATAGAACAAACGGTTTATGGTTTGAAAAAGAAGCTACGATTTCTCAATATTCAGTAGCTCAAATTCAAGAAGCATTTAAAGCAGATCCTTCTTTATTAATTAGAACTGAAAAATTAAACCCTGATACAAAACAAAAAATTGTTTTATCAAGAGAAGAAAGTTTAGCTCAATTAGCAAAAGCCAATATGGTTGTTGAAGGGGCTAACTTACACGTAAACGAGTATGGTAACCCAATCTTTGCAGATTTCTTCTTCTTTATTACTGGTTTCCACGGATTCCACGTATTTTCAGGAATTGTTATCAATATCATTATTTTCTTTAACGTTGTGTTAGGTACGTATGAGCGTAGAGGACACTACGAAATGGTTGAAAAAGTAGGTTTATATTGGCACTTTGTAGATTTAGTTTGGGTATTTGTATTTACCTTCTTCTACTTAGTATAATCAAAAAACAATAGTAAAAATGGGTCACGCACACGAATCGAATACAAAAAGAATTTGGATTGTTTTAGCAATCTTAACGATAGTAACAACAGTTGAAGTAGCTTTAGGTATTGTAAAACCAGCTGCTTTACACTTACACGGATGGGGGACTAGTTGGTTAAACTGGATATTCATCATCTTAACAATTGTAAAAGCATATTATATTGCTTGGGCTTTCATGCACTTAGAAGGAGAAAAAACTTGGTTTAGACGCGCAATTGTTTGGACAGCAGTTTTCCTAATCTGTTACTTAGTAACACTAGTGTTAATAGAAGGTGATTACTTACACGAAACATTAGCGCCATTAGTAAAATGGTAATCATATAATAAAGAAAAGGTGGTGTTAACCACCTTTTTTTATATTCAATAAAATGAACATATCTAAAAAACATATTGTACTGTTTGCGCTATTTATAGTGCCTTTATTATTTTATATATTCTTGTCACTAGGTATTAATAATTTTGCAAAACTACCTGTGCTTACAGAAAATGTGATTGATGTTTCTTCAATCGATAAAAAACATCAGTTTGAGAGAAATATTTCTATTGTTACCTTTTTCGGGAAAAATATTGAAGAAACAAAAGGAGAGTTATTCAACTTAAATGAAAAGATTTATAAACCATTTTATGGATTTAAGAACTTTCAATTAATTGTGATTGCCTCACCAGAAGTTAAAGAAGATGTAGAAAAACTTCAAAAAGAAATAGGAGCTTACACAAATATGGTAAATTGGAAGTTTGTGTATGCTAATGATGCAGAAATAGAAGTGCTGTATGATAGTTTTAAAACGAATCAATCGTTAGATAATACACTGCATACTTCAAAAGCTTTTATTGTTGACAAAGAAGGAAATTTAAGAGGAAGAACCGATGATGAAGACAGCGCAGGAGGGAAGTTATTTGGCTATAATATGAAATCGGTAGCTGAATTAAATAATAAAATGAAAGACGATGTTAAAGTTGTATTGGCAGAATATCGTTTGGCATTGAAAAAGAACAACGCAGATAGAGAAATTTAACAATTGTTGAATTATGAAGAAACAGAATTATTCATACATAGGAATTTCGTTTATAGTTTTATTATTCGGAATTTATGCCATACCTAAGATAGTCGCACATTTTAAAACTGCGGATTTACATAAATTCAATAAAGTGCCAGCTTTTGAATTTATTAATCAAGACGGAAAAACGATTACTAACAAAGATTACGATGGTAAGGTGTATGTGGTAGAGTTTTTCTTTGCTACTTGTCCAACTATTTGTCCTATCATGAATCAAAAAATGGTAACTATTCAAAACGAATTTATGGGGAATCCTAACTTCGGAATAGCTTCTTTTTCAATTACTCCAGAAATTGATACGCCAAATCAACTGAAAGAGTATGCCAAAAACAATGGAATTAACCATAAAAACTGGCATATGTTAACAGGGAAAGGAGATGATGTCGTATACCAGTTATCTAACGAAGGATTTAAATTGTATGCTGGAAAAGGAGAAGTAAGTCATGGTGGATTTGAGCATTCTGGGTTGTTTGCCTTGGTAGATAAAGATGGTTATATCCGGTCACGTTACGATGAGAATGGAAACCCAATTATGTATTACAGAGCTTTAGATGAGCATGGGTTTGACGATCAAATCACAGAATTAAAAGAAGATATTAAGTTATTATTAAAAGAATAATGAGTACAGAAGAAAAGAAATATAAAAGATTTATAACAATTGTTTCTGTTGTAATCCCTGTTGCGGTAGCAGCTTTATTCGGAATTAAAATACCTAACGTAGAACCGTTATCTTTTTTACCTCCAATTTATGCAAGTATAAACGGATTGACAGCTGTATTGTTAGTAGCTTCTGTAATTGCAATTAAAAGCGGAAAAAGAAAGCTACATGGGCAATTAAACACCACAGCAATTATTTGTTCGACATTATTTTTAGTAATGTATGTGGCGTATCATATGACTTCAGATTCTACTTCGTTTGGAGGTGAAGGGGTTATAAAATACGTGTATTTCTTTATTTTAATTACACATATTTTATTGTCGATCGTAATTATACCTTTTGTGTTAATTACATTTATGAGAGCACGATTAGGAAATTTTCCAGAGCATAAAAAAATAGCAAAAATTACATTCCCACTTTGGTTATATGTTGCAGTTACTGGGGTAGTAGTGTATTTAATGATATCACCTTATTATGTTTAAAAAGATTGTTTTTTTTATAGTTTTATTTTTTTCGCTACAAACTTCAGCACAATGTGCTATGTGTAAAGCAGTTGTTGAAGGCGGAAACGAAACAATGGCTGAAGGTGTTAATAACGGAATTACCTATTTAATGGTGTTTCCTTATTTGTTGGTAGGGGTATTGTTTTACTTCATTTACCGACACAAAAAGAAGGCTAATAGTTAATACACATATTAAGAATATTTTTTTGTAACATATTCTATTTTTAATCGTCATATAAGGGCAGTTAAAAATAATTGGTTGTTTTATTATGTAACTGCTGAAGGTTTTTCTAGTTTTATAGAAAAGCTATGTATTTCATTATTTAGAAATATCAACTAGCTAATAATTTAAATAAAAAATATTCGTCTTTTGAAAACTAAAATTGCATTATTCGCAGCTGTATTTACTACAATAGCTGCTTTTTCACAAAAACAATGGACCTTAAAAGAATGTGTAGATTACGCATTGCAAAACAACATAACGGTTAAGCAAAATCGTTTAAATGTTCAGTTAGCAGAAAAAGATGTTGAAATTGCAAAAGGAAATTTTTTGCCAGATTTAAGAGGGTCTTCATCTGCTAGTTTCAGTTCAGGATTATCTCCAGATAAATTAGGTGTTTTAAAGAACACACAAAACTTTAGTTCAAATTTTGCGTTTTCTACAAGAGGAACAATTTTTAATGGTTTTCAAAATTTAAACACAAAAAAACAAGCTCAAATAAGTGTTGATGGAAGTAAGTTAGATTTAGCTAAAATAGAAAATGACATCTCTTTAAATGTTGTTAACGAATATTTAAATGTATTATTTGCAAAAGAAAATTTAGCGGTGGCAGAAACACAAGCTGAAATTAGTAAAAAACAAATTGAAAGAGCAAAAGCACAATTTGAAGGAGGAGCAATACCTAAAGGAGATTTGTTAAATGTTGAATCTACTGCAGCTAATGATGTACAAAGTGTTGTTTTGCAACAAAACAGATTGAATTTAGCTTTGTTGCGATTAGCTCAACTATTACAAATTCCTTCAGATAACTTTTATGTGGCTGACTTAAATATTGATTCTCCTTCTGTTGCGTTACTTTTTGATAATGCTGATGAAGTTTATAAAAAAGCATTGACTAATAGACCTGAAATAGAAAGAGCTGAATTAAATGTTGAGAATGCTAATTTAAGCATAGAGCTTGCTAAAGGGGCATATTTACCTAGTTTAACTTATACATTAGGAGCAAGCACTTCTTATTATCATCAGTTTAATAATTTATTGCCAGGTCAAACTAATGATAATTTTGTAAGTCAAGTTAATGATAGAGTACAATATAATATTGTTTTATCTTTAGATATTCCAATTTTTAATAGATTTCAAACGAAGAATAGAGTTGCAAAATCTATTATTAGTAAAGAGAACTCAGAGTTAAGCTTTAAGAATCAGCAATTACAATTACAGCAAGAAATTGAGGGAGCCTTTTTAGATGCAAAAGCTGCAGCAAAAACGTTTGAAGCGGCAAAAATATCGTTAGAAGCACAACAAGAAGCTTTTAAAAATGCACAGGTGAGTTATGATTATGGTTCGATGACACAATTTGATTTTGATCAGGTACGTAACCGTTTGGTTAATGCAGAAGGAGCAATGATAAGAGCTAAGTACGATTATGTATTTAAAACTAAAGTATTGAAGTTTTACTATGGTGAGTCGATAGTAGAATAACAAACAAATATTTATTGTTGGAGGAACCTCGTTAGTTTTTTGCTAATGGGGTTTTTCTTTTAATGTATCTTTGTCAAAAATTAATTTCAGGTTTGGCAACAATTGTAAATATTGAAACCGCAACTAAAAATTGTTCGGTAAGTATCGCAAAAGAAGGTGTAATTCTAGGAATGCAAGAGTTGAATGACGGTAACTATTCTCATGCAGAAAAACTGCACCCATTTATTCAACAAGTTGTTAATGAAGCAAATATTTCTCTAAAAGATATTGATGCTGTTGCCGTAAGTAAAGGACCAGGTTCGTATACTGGTTTACGAATAGGTGTTTCGGCAGCAAAAGGATTGTGTTTTGCATTCGATAAACCTTTAATTTCTATTGAAACTTTACATTCTTTAGCGCATAAAACTACTATTAAGGACGGAGTAATTGTGCCAATGCTAGATGCACGCCGAATGGAAGTATATGCAGCAGTTTACGATGCAAAATATTCACAAGTAAGAGAAATCAAAGCTGAAATTATTGATGAAAACTCATTTAAAGAGTATTTAGAAAACGGAAAAGTATATTTCTTAGGTGATGGAGCAGAAAAATGTAAAGAAGTAATTCCACACGAAAATGCGGTGTTTATAGATGGAGAATTACCTTCAGCTAAAGAAATGGCAAGTTTAAGTTTTGACAAGTTCAAAAAAAACGACATCGAAGATGTCGCTTATTTTGAACCTTTTTATTTAAAAGATTTTGTGGTAACGCCCGAAAAAAAGCGTTAGCCTTCTTTTTGTATTTCCACAGAGTGTGGGTATGGAATTTCAATTCCTGCCTTGTCTAAGGCTAATTTCGTGTTTTCAGTAACATCAAAGAAAACCGTCCAATAATCTTCTGTTTTACACCAAGGTCTTACAGCAAAATTTACTGAACTATCTGCTAATTCAGAAACATTTACGGTAGGTGCAGGATCTTTCAATACTTTTGGGTGAGAAGTAAGAACATTCATCAATACTTCTTTGGTTTCTTTAATATCAGCATCATAAGAAACACCAAAAGTTAAGTCAACTCTACGAGTTCCTTCCGAAGAAAAATTAATAATATTCCCGTTTGATAAAGCTCCGTTTGGAATGATGATTTCTCTATTAGATAAACCAGTAAGTTTAGTTGTGAAAATTTCAATTTCTTTAACAACACCAATTTCACCTTGAGCTTCTATTAAATCGCCTACTTTAAAAGGTTTAAATAGCATAATTAACACGCCACCTGCAAAGTTTCCTAAAGAACCTTGTAAAGCTAACCCTACAGCTAAACCAGCAGATGCTAAAACGGCTGCAAACGATGTGGTTTCTACTCCTAATTTAGCTATAACGGTAATTATTAATAGAATTTTTAAAGCCCAGTGTAATAAGTTTGATAAGAATTTTTGAAGCGTAATGTCAACCTCTCTTTTTGTCATTATTTTTTTGGCTGCCTTAAGTATTAACTTAATAACATAAGAACCAATAATGTAAATTAGAATAGCAACTATAGCCTTTGGAGCATAAGTTACAAGTAAGTCTTGAAATTTCTCTAAGTACTTTTCCATGTGTAATGGTAAATTTTTAAGTATTAATAAATGGTATGTTAGTAGTAGTTCTTAGAATAGTAAATTTATTAATCCTAATAAAGCCGGTATAGACTGGATGACAAAAATACGAGGTTTTTTTGTAGAATACGAACCGTAAACTCCAGCAATAAATACACAAGCTAAAAAAAAGATAGCAACATCAGTTTTTTGAGTTATAATCGACCAGATTAAACCTGCGGCAAGAAAACCATTGTATAAACCTTGGTTAGCTGCTAGTACTTTAGTTTCTTCAGCAAATTCTTTAGATTTTAAACCGAATGTTTTTATTCCTTTAGGTTTTGTCCATAAAACCATTTCTAATAGTAGAATGTAAATGTGAATAAAAGCAACAATCCCGATGATGGCATATTGAAGATTAGTCATAAAATAAAATTTTAAAAAATATGCGGTTTTGATTCATCAAAACCGCATATAGTAGTTAGTTTATATAAGTTTACTTAACTTCAAAAGTTACTTTTAAGTTTACTCTAAACTCAGTAACCTCGTCATCATTTACAACCACACTTTGTGATTGTACGAATGCTGATTTAATTCCTTTTACAGACTTTGAAGCTTGTTTCACAGCTTTTTTTGTCGCATCCTCCCAGCTACTTTCAGAATTAGCTAAGATTTCAATAACTTTCATTACCGCCATAATAATTTTTTTTAAGGTTAATACAACGTAAATATACGATTTTTAAAAGTTTAATCGAAAATTGATTGCTAGTTGAATTTTTTTAATGTTAAATTAATGTTATGTAAATGTTTCAAATATGTAAAATATTTGTATATTTGTGTAGAACCTAGTTAATTAAATAATAAAAATCATGAAAAAATTTGTAATAGCTGCTTGTATTTTATCAGTATCTTTTTTACAAGCTCAAGATATAGAACCAAAGTTTGAAAAAGCTGGTGATTTAGTTAAAGCCACTTATTTTTATGAAGATGGTACTATTAAAGAGCAAGGTTTTTTCAAAGATAAAAAGTTAACTGGTACGTGGACGTCTTTTGATATGAAAGGAAATAAAACTACAATCGCTCATTATGAAGCAGGAAAGAAAGTTGGTAAATGGTTTATGTGGAAAGAAGACGGTTTAAAAGAAATCGATTATAAAGATAACACCATTGCTAGTGTACAAACTTGGAAAGAAGAAACAAAATTGGCTGTGAAATAAGTCAGTTGTGTAAAAATTAAAAAATAAAAAACCGAGCAATTTTTTGCTCGGTTTTTTATTTTCTTCCAAAATCAGCAGGAATTTCACCCCACGCTTTGGTTTCCCATTTTAATATGGGGTTTTTGTACGAGTTTTCTTGTAGCCATTTTTCTGCACGTCGTATTAAATCTAAAACTTCTTTGTTAGAGCTGTCAAAGGCAATATTTGTTCTACATTGTTTTTTTTGTACCCAACCCATTGCAATTTTAGAATCTGAATAAATAGGGTAAGAGTCCATTTTTTTACTCTTTAGTAAAGCAATTCCGTGAACCAAGGCTAAAAATTCTCCAATATTGTTAGTCCCGTTTTTAAACGGACCCATCTTAAAAATTTCTTTTTTTGTATGTGTAAGTACACCTCTATACTCCATTAATCCAGGGTTACCAGCACAAGCGGCATCAACTGAAATGCTTTCTAAAATAGGAGTTCCGTATTTGGCTTTTTCTGTAGCAGTTAAAGTAGTTTTTTTGGTGTCTTTACCCTTATATTCATTGTAGCTTTTACTAAGAGCAAGTTCAGCTTCTTTTTTATCTGCGAAAGCTTTGTATTGAGCGCCAGTAAAACCATCAATCTGTTTCTTACAAGCATCCCACGATGAAAAAACACCTGTTTTTTTACCTTTCCAAACGACGTAATATTTTTTCTTTTTACTCATTTTGTAAAATAACTTCTTCAATTACTTTTGGAAAATGTTCATATTCTAATTCATGAACTTTTTGCGCAATAGTCTCAGGCGTATCATCAGAAGAAATAGGTGTTTTTGCTTGAAAAATAATAGCGCCTTCATCATAATTTTCATTCACATAATGAATGGTAATTCCTGTTTCTGACTCATTGTTTTCTTTTACAGCTTTGTGTACATGCATTCCGTACATACCTTTCCCTCCAAATTTCGGGAGCAAAGCAGGATGAATATTGATGATTTTATTTGGGAATGCTTCTACAATTTTGGATGGAATACGCCATAAGAAACCTGCAAGTACGATAATGTCAGCTTCAACTTGTAAAAAATTAAGCACTGTGTCATCTTTTGTAAAGCTCTCTTTATCAAAGAGTGAGGTGTCAATATTGAGTCTTTCGCAACGATCAAAAACTTTGGCATGCTCGTTGTTAGAGAGGACATGAGTAACAATCGCAGTTTTATTTGACTGGAAATATTTAATGATGTTTTCGGCATTGGTACCAGAACCCGAAGCAAAAATAACGATGCGTTTCATGTTAAAATTCAGTTGTTTTGTTACTACAAAAAAAAGAATAAATATTAACAATGGTGGTGTTTGTAGTAAAATATTCAGGTATTTTTTTTATTTTAGACATCACATTTTTCGGCAAAAGTTAGAATTAATAACTAAGATTTGTATTTTTGCCACGATTTTAAATTTTAAAACAAACAAATTATGTCAGACATTGCATCAAGAGTAAAAGCAATTATCGTAGACAAATTAGGAGTAGACGATAACGAAGTAACTAACGAAGCAAGCTTCACAAACGATTTAGGAGCAGATTCTTTAGATACAGTTGAGTTAATCATGGAATTCGAAAAAGAATTCGATATTCAAATTCCAGATGATCAAGCAGAAAACATTGGTACTGTAGGTCAAGCGATTAGCTATATTGAAGACGCAAAAAAATAAGATTATATGCAATTAAAACGAGTTGTAGTAACTGGACTTGGCGCATTAACGCCGATAGGAAACAATAAAGAAGAATATTGGAATAGCTTGGTTAACGGAGTTAGCGGAGCGGCACCTATAACGTATTTTGATGCTGCCAAGTTCAAAACTCGTTTCGCATGTGAACTTAAAAACTTTGACGCGACCGAATTTATTAATAGAAAAGAGGCGCGTAAAATGGATAGATTTACGCAGTATGCAATGGTTGCTTCTGATGAGGCAATTGCTGACGCTAAATTAAATCTAGATGAAGTCAACAAATTAAGAGTTGGCGTTATTTGGGGAGCAGGTATTGGAGGATTAGAAACTTTTCAGAATGAAGTGTTAAGCTACGCTGAAGGAGATGGTTCGCCTCGTTTTAACCCGTTCTTCATTCCAAAAATGATTGCAGATATTGCTCCTGGAAACATTTCGATTAAAAATGGATTTATGGGACCAAATTATACTACAGTATCTGCTTGTGCATCATCTGCAAATGCAATGATTGATGCTTTAAATTACATTAGACTTGGTCATTGTGATGTGGTTGTAACGGGTGGTAGTGAAGCTGCTGTTACAATTGCAGGTATGGGCGGTTTTAATGCAATGCACGCTTTATCAACAAGAAATGAAAGCCCAGAAACAGCTTCAAGACCTTTTGATGCTGAACGTGATGGATTTGTTTTAGGTGAAGGAGCAGGAGCAATTGTATTAGAAGAATACGAACATGCTAAAGCTCGTGGAGCTAAAATTTATGCAGAAGTTATTGGTGGAGGTTTATCTTCGGATGCTTACCATATGACTGCACCACATCCTGATGGAATTGGTGTAATCGCTGTAATGAAAAACTGTCTTGAAAATGCTGGAATAAAACCAGAAGACGTAGATCATATCAACACTCACGGTACTTCAACCCCGCTGGGAGATGTTGCAGAGTTAAAAGCAATCTCTGAAGTTTTTGGAGATCACGCTAAAAACATTAATATCAACTCAACAAAGTCTATGACAGGGCATTTGTTAGGTGCTGCAGGTGCGGTAGAAGCGATTGCTGCTTTACTAGCGATGGAGCATGGTGTTGTTCCCCCAACAATTAATCATGAAAATGTTGATGAAAACATCAACTCAGAGTTAAATTTAACATTAAACAAAGCTCAAAAAAGAGAGATTAAAGTTGCAATGAGCAATACATTTGGTTTTGGTGGTCATAATGCATGTGTAGCCTTTAGAAAACTAGATTAATCTTTTATGAATTTTCTTCGTAGAATTGTCAAACCCCAAAACAAGGAAGACGAAAACTTCTACTACGAATTAAAAGAACTGCTTAATTTTAAACCAATTAAGTTATCTTTCTATAAGAAAGCGTTTACCCATAGATCTTTAAAGTTGGTAGATAGTAGTGGTAACCCTATTAATTACGAACGCTTAGAGTTTTTAGGTGATGCTATTTTAGGTACGGTAATAGCTTCCTATTTATTTAAAAAGGTACCTGAAGGTGATGAGGGCTACCTTACTCAAATGCGTTCTAAAGTTGTAAGTAGAGAGCATTTAAACGATTTAGGTAAGGATCTCGAATTAATCAAGTTTGTAAAAAGTAATATTTCTAAAGAACATATTAGCAATAATATACACGGAAATATTTTTGAAGCTTTAATCGGTGCTATTTATTTAGATAGAGGATACAATTATTGTCATCAATTTATCTATGAGCAAGTCATAATGCCATATGTAGATATTGAAAGATTAGAAGGAAAAATTTCAAGCTATAAAGGTTTTGTAATTGAGTGGTGCCAGAAGAAAAAAAAGAAGTACAAATTTGAATCTTATGAAGATTCTGGAAATCAGAATAAGAAACATTTTAGTGTACGAGTTAGTATAGACGGTAATATTATTGCGAAGGGTAGAGCAACTTCAAAGAAGAAAGCAGAAGAAATAGCAGCAAAAAGAGTGTATTATGCGATGCAAAATCAAATGCTAACTTCTTAACGTGTAAACACAAAACGTTTTCATAAAATTTACATAGTATTTTAGATACATTCATTAATTTAGCAAAACCAAATAGTTGTTTATATGCCAACATATGAGGTAAGTATTAATGAATTTTCTGGCGATGATTATATCCTAATAGGTGTTCATACTACTTTGAATGACTATAGGTTAGCGTATCTGTTAAATCAGCACTTACAAGTTAAATTTAGTAGAGCTAATTACGATTTAGATTTTCTTCAAAAAAATAGAGAATCTTCTTACACAGTATACGAATATGCCAACAAGAAATTATATCAAGAATGGTTTTTAATAGCTAACGTATTTAAATCCACACTTGAGTCAGAATCAATAAGTCTTTTTAATCAAAGTGAGTCAAATTCATATTTGATTCCAGAGAAAAAGAAAGTTGATTTTTTTTTAAAGATAGAAGGAGAGTTTGATTATGAGTTTATCGTAAAACTGATAGAAAGAATAAATCAAATTCCACAAATAATAACCTCGTATCATATAGAGGTTAACTCATTAAAGTCGAAAGACTTTTTAATTTTTTAAATATATGCCACACAACAAGAAAACAAAAATTGTAGCAACATTAGGTCCTGCAACCGGTACTAAAGAAATTTTAGCTGATATGGCTGCAGCAGGTGTTAATGTTTTTAGAATTAATTTTTCACATGCCGATTATGAAGTAGTAAAAGAGCGTATCCGTCAAATACGTGAAATTAATGAAGAAAGAGGTTATAATGTAGCAATTTTAGCCGATTTACAAGGACCAAAGCTAAGAGTTGGTGTGATGCAAGAAGGAGTAGAATTAAAAGCTGGAGATACTTTTATATTTACTACCGAAAAATGTGAGGGAACACAAGAAAAGGCTTTTATGACTTATCAAAACTTCCCTAAAGATGTAAAAGCTGGTGAGAAAATTTTAGTTGATGATGGTAAACTACTTTTTGAAGTTATTTCTACCGATAGAAATACTGAAGTAGTAACTAAAGTTATTATAGGAGGCGCATTAAAATCCAAGAAAGGAGTAAACTTACCTAATACAAAAATCTCGTTACCTGCATTAACAGAAAAAGATAAAAAAGATGTTGTTTTTGCTTTAGAGCAAGAAGTAGACTGGGTTGCTTTATCGTTTGTTAGAACACCAGAAGACCTTCGTATTTTACGTGATTTGATAAAGCAAAAATCACGTTACAGAGTGCCTGTAATAGCAAAAATTGAAAAACCAGAAGCTGTTGAAAATATTGACGCGTTAATTCCGTATTGTGATGGATTAATGGTTGCTCGTGGTGATTTAGGAGTTGAAGTACCAATGCAAGATGTACCTTTAATTCAAAAAAGTTTAGTTCTTAGAGCTAAACAAGCTAGAATTCCTGTAATTATTGCTACTCAAATGATGGAAACAATGATTGAGAATTCAGTGCCTACTAGAGCAGAGGTAAACGATGTTGCTAACTCAATTATGGATGGTGCTGATGCGGTAATGTTATCAGGAGAAACTTCTGTAGGAAAACACCCAGTTAGAGTCATTCAAAAAATGACTGAAATTATTGGAAGTGTTGAGTTTTCAGATTTAATTAAAGTTCCGCAAGAGCCACCTCACATTCGTACGAATAGATTTGTTACAAAAGCAGTTTGTCATCACGCAGCTCAAATGGCAGATGATATTAATGCAGCAGCAATATCAACATTAACCAATAGTGGTTATACGGCTTTTCAAATCTCAGCGTGGAGACCAAAATCACACGTTTTAGCGTTTTCTTCAGAAAAAAGAATCTTAGGGAAATTGAACCTATTATGGGGTGTTAGAGCTTATTTTTATGATAGAGAATTAAGTACTGATGATACCATTGAAGATATTAACGAAATAGCTAAAGAAAAAGGCTTTGTTAAAAATGGAGATTTTATTATCAACCTTTCATCAATGCCTGTAGAAGCAAAAGGTATGGTAAACACTTTACGTGTTTCACACATAGATTAAGATATGTTTATATAAAGAAAAGCTCAACTTTTAGTTGAGCTTTTTTTGTTTTATAACTCAATTTTTCGAGTACAAATAATAGCATCATTTACCACAAAAGGTAACGGCATCATTATTTCACTTCTTGGTTTTATAGTAAATTTTTCATGCGATAATAAATCGTAAGAAATCTCATTTACACTAATGTTTGGTTGTGAGTTTACATCAACAGAAAAAGAAATAGTTAAGTTTTTATCAGTATTTGACATTTGATAAATAAGTAAGGTTCCTTCATCAGCAATAAATTCTTTACCAGAATCAAATAAAACTCCATTTACTGTTAAATTACTCATTTTTATTGAAGTGTTATTGAAAAATTCATACTTGCTTATGTTCCGATTCGGAGTAATTGTGAAAGAAATATGTCGCTTTTGATTTGTAATAGTATCTTGATTGATTACAATTTTTGATAGAGGAATATCTTTATTATCAGCTTTTTCGTAATAATTAAAAGAAGTTCCATATTTACTTTTTCCAGCTAATAAATCGTTATTTCTATGTTGAGAATCTTGGTTAATAAGCTGTTTGGTATAGCCGTCTAAAGTTTTATTGTGGCTAGCCCAATACGAAGTATTTGTGATTGAGTTTTGAATAAAAACCAAGCTATTAGGTTTCTTTTTTTCTGTTGAAAACCCGCTATTAAAAGTAGCGATGGCAAAAAACACAAGAGACGTAAATCCAACTAAAGTTTGCCAACCAATTTTCTTTTTTTCTTTATGAAAAACAGGAAGCATGAATCCGAAAAGTAAGATTAAAAGAATACCAGATATAAATAGCACTTTTAACCCTAAAGCAACCGGAAATAACTTTAGCATTGGTGCAACCATATATATTGATGGTATTGAAAGTATGGTATATAAAGTGCTTTTAGAAGTTGATTTTATATTCATAAACAATTGGATTGCTAAAATTAGCAAAGCAATAATAACAGGAATTATAAAGAATCCAGCACTAGGTAAATTGGCATAGATAAGGTAATTTATAAGTAAACCGAAAGTAATTGGAGCAATAAAAGCATCCGTAGTTTTTAAGCTTTTAAAGGAATTATATACTTTGAAAATCATCCACAGATTTAAAAATACAAATGCAACGATATATTGATATCCGTTGTAGGTAAATCCGTGTAAAATATCTGTGTATTGAGGGTGGATGATTAATAATAATTGCCATAAACCATAGGATATTCCTATACAAAGCACTAAAGAAATTATATAAGGAATGAATCCTTTTAAGACTTCTCTAATAGTTAATTTATTTTTTAAAAACCCAAAGACTAGTAATGTGATAAATAAAATTAAAGAAGCTATCAACATTGGTAAAAACCAAGAAGATGGATAAGTTAATAATTTTGTAAAAGGAAAGTTTACATAGATATAATCAGTGTCACTATTAAGGTTTGTTAAGTCAGCATCAGCAAAATAATTTAATGACGAAGTAAAATAATCTGCTTGATGAAGTAGTGTTTCTCTGTCTAATCTTTCGTAAGAATCTTGTTCGGTATGATAATCAAAATGATCACCAATAAATGCAAAATTGAATCCGTTAATATCTCCTTTTTCTCTAAAAACAGTTAAATCAGTGTCATTCGGTAATTTTTTATACACTCCATACATCAATGAATTTGCTGCTGGATATTTAGGGTTTGCCTTTAAAAACTCGGTTAATAATGTTTTGTTTTTACCGTTAGTTTCCATCAGCATATAACTTGGTCCGCCGCTACCTCTTGCTTCAAAATTTAAAACCAATCCTACGTTTTTTGCCCATGGATGATGTTCAACAAAAGCTTGAGCACCTAATAACCCTAACTCTTCAGCATCAGAAAACAATATGATAATATCGTTTTTAGGTGTTTTGTTTGAAGCTAAATATGCGCGGGCTCCTTCTAAAATAGTTATAACTCCTGACCCTGCATCACTAGCCCCTAAAGAAGAATGAGGGTTTGAATCGTAATGTGTAAGTAAAAGTAGGGCTTTACCATTGCCAGATCCTTTAATTTTAGCAACAATGTTTTCTGTAGTAGTAGCAGCTCTCCATTTTTTATTGATAGCTGTTTGATATTGAATTTCTGGTTCTAAGTTTAGTTTTTTTAATTCTTGAACAAGATATTCTTGTACTTTTTTATGTTCGTTTGAACCAGAATGATGCGGTTTTTTTGAAATGTTCTTTAAATGATACAGTGCATTATCGATAGAAAAATCAGTTGATTTCGTTGCTGTTTTAGTAGAAGTAATACTTGGCTTCATATCACTAAAACTCCAATAAACTGCTGCAATAATGATAATTATTGAAAGGTAATTTCTTGATGATTTCATAGTTGGACTTTAACAATTATAAATGTAAGTATTTTATTTTTAGTTTGTTAAATTGTAATTAGCTAAAAATCAGTATATTTAACTCTAACTAAAACTAAAAGTCATGGCAATAAAAAGTTTTCAAGGTAAAAGAACCACAGAACCAGAAAAAAAGAATGAACCAATTTTAGTGTCAGATCATATGACTAAAAACTTAATTACATTTAGAGAAGAACAACCTATTGAAGATGCGATAGATATGTTGATAAAAAATAAAATTTCTGGAGGCCCTGTAGTAAATGATAAAAATGAACTTGTTGGAATTATTTCTGAAGGAGATTGTATGAAGCAAATTTCTGAAAGTAGGTACTATAATTTACCTATTGATAAAAATAATACAGTAGGTAAAGCCATGATAAAAGAAGTTGAAACAATTGATGGCAACATGAATATTTTTGATGCAGCCAATAAGTTTCTAGACTCTAAGAGAAGACGTTTTCCTATTGTTGAAAACGGTAAATTGGTTGGGCAAATAAGCCAAAAAGATGTGTTAAAGGCAGCTATAAAGTTAAATGGAAATACGTGGAAGTAGTTAATCTTGCTTAACCAATAAATATAGTTCATTTTCCAACTCTAAATACCCTTGATCATAAACATAAAAATAGATGTTTCCTGTTTTTGTGGTATAAATAGAGGTGATGAATTTAAAATCAAAGCCTTTATCAAATAATTTTCGTCTGCTTACTTTTGTTTTACCTGATGCGTTTAAATCTGAAAGAATCTTGTAGTTTTTTCTTAAACGATTATTGGTATTACGTATCAGGTTTTTACTTTCTTTATTAACTTTATTATTGAAAGCATTTCTACAATAATCAGAACAAAACTTTTTGTCAATTCTTCCTATAACTTTATCACCACATTCTAAACATTTTTTTGATTCCATTTTTTTTGTTTTGAGCTAAATATGCAAAAATATAAACGATTACATTCAATTACAAACGAAAACAAATGTTTTACAACCGATTTTAATTTGCGAGTTGATTCATCTTTACAGTGTCAATTCATTTGAATGACAATGTTTTAACTGTTTAACAAAAAAAATAATATTATGAATGCACTAAAAAACAGAGTACAGTTAATTGGAAACTTAGGTAATAATCCAGAAATTATCACTTTAGAAAGTGGAAAGAAATTAGCAAAATTTGCTCTTGCAACAAACGAAAAGTATAAAAATGCTCATGGAGAAAAAATTACGGATACACAATGGCACAGTATAGTTGCTTGGAATAAAACGGCTGATATCATTGAAAAATATTTAGAAAAAGGCAAAGAAGTTATGATAGAAGGTAAATTAGCCTCTCGTTCTTTTGAAGATAAAGAAGGGAACAAGCGTTACGTAACTGAAGTAGTTTGTAATGAATTATTAATGTTAGGTAATAAGTAAGTGGGAAATTTGCTATAAAATCTTAGAAAAAGAAAATAAAAGAATCTAGAAGTAACTTTCTAGGTTCTTTTGTTTTTTAAAAATTTAGCTTTAATAAAAAGTTTGGAGTCGTGCCTAAAGAATAGCGCGAATATTTATTTACATTATCATTCGATATTCTGTAGTAATTATTAATTGTGTTTTTATTATTAAAAATATTCCAAACCGAAATTCCAATATCTACACTAGTTCTGTCAGTTATTTGTTTTTTATACATGGCAGAAGCATCTGCTCTTAAGTAGTCTTTTTGCCTGATGTTATTAGCTGTGTCAAAATTTACTTTATTGTCGTTAATTTCATTACCTATAACTGGTTGAGATGTTGGTTTACCAGTAGCATAATTCAATCCTAAAGAAAAAATAACAAACTTACTTGTATAAGTACTTCCGAAGGTAAAAGAATGAGTAATATCAAAATTACTTGGGAATTGTTTTTCAACTAAATCATCAAACGAGTAGGTGTTATTAATAAAGGAATAACTTAACCAAGTATTTAAATTTTTAAAGTTTTTACGTACTAAAAAATCAACACCCAAAGCATCGTAGCTTCCTTTGTTTTTATTGAATTCGTACTTGGTTGTAAAACCCTGACTTTGTGTAGTAATACCATCAACTAATTTATAATATCCAACAGCGTCAATTAACCATTGCTTCTTTTTATAAGTAAAACCAATTGAGGCCTGTTTACTTTTTAGAATAGGAATACTATCATTGCTAGAAAGCTGCCATCTACGTTTTTCAATTCCTAAAAAATCATTTTGAAAATTGATTATTTGTGAAGTGCTTTGATGCTTAAATTCTCCTAAAATTTCCACAGAAAATTCTTCATTTATTTTTTTATGAATGCTGAGACGTGGTTCGATAATTGTTTTGTTAAATTTCTCAATATAGTTTATACGAACACCAGGTTTTATGGTTAAATTTTCATCAATATTGTGATATTCAACTTGACTAAAAATAGCATGTTCTCGAATTACATTTGAAAAAAGACGTAAAAATCTCGGATTATCAACATCGTTAAGATTGGTGATTTTTGTTTCAACAAAATTATATCCGTTACTATATTTCCAGTTGTTTTTAGAGTAAATTCCTTCTAGCTTAAATCCAGTTTCAGAAATGACATTCTCTTGTAAAAACCGTTGATTGTTTAGAATGTTAGCGTTAAAAGCCTTCAAAGTATAATCGGTTTCGTACATATTTAATGATGTGCTAAATTTAGCATTCCATTTTCTAAGGTAATTAATTCCACCAGCAATGCTATGTTGTGACAAGCTACTTTGTTTGGTTTCGGTAGCGTTATTTACAATTGCTGTTTCGTCAAAGGTTAGATTGTTATCAATTAAAATAAAATTTATACGGATAAAATCTTTGTCGGTAGGATTGTATAACCAACGTACTGAAGTATCGTAAAAATTAAATTCTTGATTAGAGTTGGTAACGTCTTTATCGTTGTTTTCAATTTCGGTACTTTGGGTAACACGTTTAAAATAATTGTGATAGGTTGGAGTTTTAATCCAATCGTCAATAGATCTTCTGGCCGCTAGTTGAAGTGATGATTTTTTTCCTAAAGGAACATCAATAAAAGCATTCACGTTGATAAAATTCAAACTTAAACTTCCTTTAAATTCAGTTTGTATCTTATTATCAGTTTTCATGTGAATGGTTCCTGAAACTCCATCTGAAAAAGAAGCATTGGTTCCGTTATTTATAACTTGAGCAGTTTGTGTAATTTCTGGATTAAAGCTAGAAATAAGTCCGAAAAAATGACCAGTTTGATACATCTTAATATCGTCCCAAAGAATTAAATTTTGATCGTTTGAACCACCTCTAATGCTAATGTTCGATACAGTTTCATCTACACTTCGAATACCAGGTAAAGCTTGAACTGTTTGTAGTACATCACTTTCAATTAAACCAGGAAGTAAGGTGAATTTTGAAAAATCGATATCAGTGCTTCCACTAATTGTTTTATCAATTCCTTTTACTAAATACCCGTTAATAGTAATGTTAGAAATTGTTTCTGATTTTTCACGTAAAAAAATCGTTTTACAATTTTCAGAAGTTAAATCAAAAGCTTGTTCTTGAATTGTTTGGTAGCCGATAAATTGAATAATCACTTTTTCAGAAGTGTTTTTTACTCTCAGCTCAAAAAATCCTTCATCATTGCTAACAGTATAATCTGTATTTGTTTTTACAGTTGCTCCTGATAAAGGTGCTTTTGTTGAAAAATCGTTTACATATCCACAAATGATTGTAGAGGATGAAATCCCAATTATTTGGGTATCTATATGGGTAAAAATAAAGTCGGTTTGTTTTTCAATAGCAATAAGTTTCTCTTTAAAAGAAAGTTCTTTCTGTATAGGATATACTTCTACATTTTCAACTAAATCACTATTGTAATTAAATTGAATTTTATGCTGAGTAGTAATTTCATTGAGTACATTTTTTAATGGAATTTTACTTTGAGCATTAACAACAAAAATTCCTAAAAAAGATATCAAAAAAATGAGATAATTGGTTTTAGTTTGGTTCATCAGAAATTATAATTTCTGTATTATTCTTTATTTCGTATGATAAATTAAGAGGTTGAGTAATTGCTTTTAAAGCACTTTCTATATTGTTGTTGGTAAAAGCACCTGTAAAATTTGTTTGTTTATTTTTAATACTAAGTTCTACTGTAACGTTGTATTGTGATTCCAGTTCTTTAATAACATCAACTAAAGGAATATTATCAAAAACACTCATGTTTTTTAACCATTTAGGTTCAGCTAAAGCAGTATTTGTATTTTGTTCAATACCATTAACAAGTGTGAATTCTTTTCCTGCTGGTAGTTTTATCATTTTATTTTGATAACTAACTTGTACCAAACCTTCATAACACGAAACTTTAAAAATACTATCTCTATCCAACACGTTAAATTCTGTACCCAAAACACTAACGGTTCCTTTAGCAGTATTTACGTCGAATCGCATTCCTTTTTCCACATCAAAAAAAGCTTCACCTTTTAATTGTAGGGTTCTGTTATTCTTCCAGTTTTTTGCTTGGTACGTAAGATTAGAAAGTTCATTTAACTCAACAATTGAATTGTCAGGAAGTGTAATCGTTTTGTTTTCTGAATATTTAGTATTGTAAGTTATGTTTTTCGGATTGTTTATAAAATAAAAAAGACCAAAACTGATAAGTAATACAGCAGCAATTCGTGGAATTATTTGAATCCAACGAGTTTTCTTTTTATCAGCTAAACGCTTTTCAAGCGTTTTAAAATCAGTAGTTTTTGAGTGTTTTTCGGCACTAAAACGTTTTCCTTCTTCAATAATTTCTTTTAAAAAAGGAGCGTCATCCAACGTATCAAAAGCATTTTGCTCTTCATATGTTAGCTCATTGTTTAGCCATTTTTGTATTAACTCATTTTTGTCCATCATTATGCTGTATATATATAGAACAACTTAACAGTAAATTATCCCGTTATTTTTTATTTAATTCTTCTAATTGATCTTTTAACTTGTTAAAAGCAGCATAAATTTTATGCTCTGCTACTTTTTTTGTTACTCCTAAAAGCTCAGCTACTTCTTTGTGCGTTTTACCATCAATCTTATTTAGCATAAAAGCAGTTCTTTCGTCTTCTTTTAAACTAGCTAATGCTTTTTCATAACGTTTTAAAAACTCTTTTTTTCGAAGTACAAACTCAGGAGATTCGTTTGTATAATCTTTAGGTTTTACTTCTTGATATTTAAAAACTACTTTTTGATGTTTTACTGCATTTAACATTAAATTATTGGCAACAGTATATAAAAAAGACTTTGCTTTTTCAGGAGTTACTTTAGCACAGTTTTCCCAAAGTTTAATAAAAGCATCTTGTGCTTTATCTGAAGGATTTAAAGCATTTCCATATTTATAATACAAGAAGTTATTGAGTTCTTGTGCATACTTTTCATAAACTAATGAAAAGCGTTTTTTATCACATATATTTTTAAATAGAGACTTTGACAAAGTATCGGGAATTAAAAAAACATTAGAAAGATAGAAATTTTTTTGGGACATTTAAAAACGAAGTTGTTTTAAGTATATAGATGACATTCATAAAACTTAAAAATAAAATTATGAAAACTTTAAAATTCACCCTGTTATTACTAAGTACTCTTTTAATTCTTTCTTCATGTAGAACAGAAGAGTTTCAAATTATTAATCCTCCTACAGAAAACGCACTAAAAGCAGATTCTCCTGTCGCAAAATTAATGACGAGAACAGTATTAAAAGACGGTTCACACGATAATATAGTTGATAAAGCTAGTTGTTTAAGTATTAAACTTCCTGTAACAGTTATTGTAAATTCTAAAGAAATAACAATAAAAGATGATGATGGATTCGAAGAAATTGAAGATATTTTTAACTTGTTTGATGACGATGTAGATAAAATAGAAATTGTATATCCAGTTACAGTAATTTTAAGCGATTATTCTACTATTACTGTTAATTCTGATAGTGAATTAGAAGGATTGATGTTAGATTGTAAAGGAGAAAACGAAGAAGACGATGATATAGAGTGTTTAGATTTTGAGTACCCATTTACAGCATCGGTTTTTAATGAAAACAACGATTTAATTTTAACGATTACTTTAGAAAATGATGAACAGTTGTATAAATTAATTCACGATTTAAAAGACTATGCAGCAGTAACCATCAATTTCCCGATTAAAGTAAAATTAGCAAGCGGTTCAGTTGTAACTATCAATAATTTAGAAGAGTTAAAAGACGCTATTGAAGCAGTAGCAAACACTTGTGATGAAGATGATGACAACGATTATGACGATGACGATTGTGAATCGTGTACAACAAACCAATTAAAAGAAATTTTTGCTCATTGTGAAGTTTGGAGAGTTGACAAACTAGAAATTTCTGATGTTGATTATACTGATAATTATACAGGAGCATCTTTTTACTTTAGAGATAATAACACGGTAAAAATCATTAAAAGTAGTGGTGATGTTTTTGAAGGAACTTGGGAAGCAAGCGGAGAAGGAACAGAGTTAAAAGTTACAATTGATGTTGATGGTTTTGACAAGTTTAACAAAACATGGACATTACATGAAATTAGTGATTATCAAGGAGAAGTAAAAGTAGATTTACGCTTAGGTGACGATCGCCTTCGTTTTGAAAGCTTTTGTAATAACGGAAACACAAGTGGAGATGATTTAAGCGATGCGCTTACAGAAGAAAATAGCGTTTGGGTAGTAGAAAAATACCTTGATAATGATGTAGATGAAACCTCAGATTTTGCAGGGTATGAGTTTTACTTTTTTACTTCAGGACAAGTAAAAGCAAAAACTACCACTACTGTTGATGAAGGAATGTGGAAATCTTTAAATGAAGCAACAAAATTCTTTTTAGAGTTTACTACAAACGATGTGTTACAAGAACTTAATGATGATGATTGGAAAGTAGTTTCAATTTCAGCAACACAAATAAAGTTAGAAGCGTCAAGTAATAGCGGAACAGAAACCGATACGCTCATATTTACAAAACAATAAATCATGTTGTGTCATATGATTGCCCCTTAATTTTAAAACCAGCTGTTGTGTCATCAGCTGGTTTTTTCATTAAACTAATTGTAATTGAATACGTTTTCTCGAAGTATCAACTTCCAATACTTTTACTTGTACATGCTGATGCAAACTTACATGCTCATTCACATCTTGAACAAAAGAATTGGATAAATTAGAGATGTGAATTAAACCACTTTCTTTAATTCCAATATCTACAAAACAACCAAAATTGGTAATGTTATTAACGATTCCAGGAAGTATCATACCTGTTTTTACATCATCAATAGTTTTTATATGTTCATTAAAACTAAAAGTTTTGGCTTTTTCTCTTGGATCCAGTCCAGGTTTTTCCAACTCTTTTATAATATCTTGTAGCGTAGGTAATCCGTAAGAATCCGTTACATATTGTTGTAGTTTGATTTGTTTTAAAATGGAAGAATTCCCTATTAAATCATCAACTTTTTTACCTACATCTTTAGCTATTTGTTTTACTAAAGTATAGCGTTCTGGGTGCACAGCCGAATCATCTAAAGGATTGTCTCCATTTTTAATTCGCAAAAATCCAGCAGATTGTTCAAAAGCTTTTCCACCTAAACGAGGAACTTTTTTAATTTCACCTCTAGAAGTAAATGCTCCATTTTCATTTCTATAACTCACAATATTTTCAGCTAATTTAGGCCCAATACCAGAAACATAACTCAACAACGAAGCACTGGCAGTATTTATATTAACACCAACTTTATTTACACAGTGTTCCACCACAGTATCTAACGATTTTTTTAGTTGTGTTTGGTCTACATCGTGTTGATATTGCCCAACTCCGATAGATTTTGCTTCAATCTTTACCAATTCAGCTAACGGGTCAGCTAATCGACGTCCGATAGAAACCGCTCCACGAACCGTAACATCGTAATTCGGAAATTCATCGCGTGCAATTTTTGATGCAGAATAAATAGAAGCTCCAGCTTCACTTACTACAAATACTTCTACAGGATTTTTAAAATATACTCGCTTTACTAATTGCTCTGTTTCTCTTGAAGCTGTCCCGTTTCCTATTGCTATCGCTTCAATTTTATAGGCATCAGCTAACGAGTTAAGTTTGTTCATCGTTTCTTTAGATTGATGTTGTGGTGCGTGTGGAAAAATAGTTTCGTTATGCAACAAATCTCCTTGTTCGTTTAAACAAACTACTTTACAACCTGTTCTAAATCCTGGGTCGATGGCTAAAATTCTTTTTTCACCTAATGGAGAACCTAATAATAATTGTTGCAGATTTTTAGCAAATACGTTAATGGCGCTTTCGTCTGCTTTTTCTTTGGCTATTGAAAGCGCTTCGTTTGAAAGTGCAGGATAAAGCAAACGTTTGTAAGCATCAGAAATAGCCAATTCAATTTGTTGCGCGCATTCGTTATGCGAACGAATAATTCTGTCTTCAATTTTTTGAAGCGCACGTTCATCATTGATACTGATTTTTACGCGAATAAAACCTTCTTTTTCTGCACGTAAAATAGCCAACAATCGATGAGAAGGAATGCGACTTAGGTTTTCTTCCCAATCAAAATAATCTTTAAATTTTTGTGCAGCTTCCTCTTTGGTTTTAACCACTTTAGTTTCAATGGTAGCAAAGCGTTCTAGCTGATAACGAATATTATTACGAACATCGGTTCGTTCGTTAATCCATTCTGCAATAATATGACGAGCACCTTCTAAAGCATCATCAATTTGTTCTACTTCGTTTGAAAGGTATTTTGAAGCGGTAAATTCCAAATCGTTTACTCGCTGACTCATAATCATTTTTGCTAGCGGCTCCAATCCGTTTTTTCGAGCTGTTTCGGCCTTGGTTTTTCGTTTCTTTTTATACGGAAGATAAATGTCTTCTAAAGTAGTTAAATCCTCAGTTTTTTCAATTTTAACTTTTAGTTCATCGGTCAAGGTATCTTGTTCTTCAATTGCTTTTAAAATTGCTGCCTTTCGTTTTTCTAAAGCTTCAAACTGTTCTTTAAATTGTACAATTTGTCCGATTTCAACTTCGTCTAAATTTCCTGTTTTTTCTTTTCGGTAACGAGCAATAAAAGGAATGGTGCAATCTTCATTTAATAGTTCAATAGTATTTTGAATTGATTTTTGTAAGATTTGTGTACGAGAGGTTATATAGGATAAGAGTTGCATAAAATAGTTTTGAAAAGAAAAACCCCACATAAAAGTGAGGTTTCAAATATAAATAAAATTACATTTTAAATTTATGCTATAAACTCTCCGTTTTTCACCTTTTCAGAAGGCTGAACAAACGCTAATTTACCATCAGGAGTATCCGTCATTAAAATCATTCCTTGGCTTTCTACACCACGAATTTTTCTTGGAGCTAAGTTGCATAAAACAGTTACTTGTTGTCCGATGATATCTTCTGGTTTAAAGCTTTCAGCAATACCAGAAACTATGGTGCGAACATCCATACCTACATCAACTTTTAGCTTTAATAATTTTTTAGCTTTCGCTACTTTTTCAGCTTCTAAAATGGTTCCAACACGCATATCCATTTTAGTAAAATCATCAAACTCAATGGTGTCTTTTTGAGGTTCTACTATCTTGTTTTCTGCTTCATTAGCTTTTTTAGTTGCTTCTAATTTATCTAATTGAGCTTGAATCGTAGTGTCTTCTATTTTAGAAAATAACAATTCCGCTTTGTTTACTTGATGATTTTCTGCTAATAAAACATCTTTTTCAGCAACATCGTTCCACGCTAAAGAGTTATCAATATTTAAAATTGATTTTAACTTTGTTGAAGTAAATGGTAAAAAAGGTTCAGACAATACCGCTAGAGCAGCTGCGATTTGTAAAGCAACATTCATAATCGTTTTTGTACGCGCTTCGTCCTCTTTAATTACTTTCCAAGGCTCCTCATCAGCTAAGTATTTATTTCCTAAACGAGCTAAATTCATCATTTCTTGAGAAGCTTCTCTAAAACGATAACGCTCGATAGATTTAGCGATAACATCTGGGAATTGTTTTAACTGTTCTAAAGCATTTTCATCCTCTTCTGATAACTCACCAGCAGCAGGTACTAGTCCGTTATAGTATTTGTTTGTTAATACGACTACACGGTTAATGAAGTTTCCGAAGATAGCTACTAACTCATTGTTGTTTTTTGCTTGAAAATCTTTCCAAGTAAAATCGTTGTCTTTATTTTCAGGTGCGTTGGCGGTTAAGGTATAACGCAATACATCTTGTTGATTAGGGAAGTCTTCTAAATACTCATGCAACCAAACTGCCCAGTTTTTAGAAGTAGATAATTTATTTCCTTCTAAATTTAAAAACTCGTTAGCTGGCACATTTTCAGGTAAAATATAATCTCCATGCGCTTTTAACATTGCAGGGAAAATGATACAGTGAAACACAATGTTATCTTTTCCGATAAAGTGAACTAATTTAGTATCGTCTTTTTTCCAATAATCTTCCCAGTTTTTGCCTTCACGTTCTGCCCATTCTTTGGTAGAAGAAATATATCCGATTGGTGCATCAAACCAAACATACAACACTTTTCCGTCAGCATTTTCTACAGGAACAGGAATACCCCAATCTAAATCACGAGTTACCGCACGAGGACGCAATCCGTCATCAATCCACGATTTTACTTGTCCTAATACATTTGGTTTCCAATCGTTTTTATGACCTTCTAAAATCCATTCACGTAAAAAAGCTTCGTGCTTATCTAAAGGTAAAAACCAGTGCTTGGTTTCTTTTAAAGTAGGTACATTTCCTGTAATTGCCGATTTAGGATTGATTAAATCGGTAGCGTTATGACTTGTTCCACATTTTTCACATTGATCACCGTAACTTTCTTCATTTCCACATTTTGGACAGGTACCAATTACAAAACGATCTGCTAAAAACTGATTTGCTTCTTCGTCATATAATTGTTGAGTAACTTCTTCAATAAATTCTCCGTCATTGTATAATTTAGTAAAGAAATCTGATGCTGTTTTATGATGAATTTCCGCTGAGGTACGTGAGTAATTATCAAAAGAAATTCCGAAATCTTCAAACGATTGCTTAATAATTCCGTTGTATTTATCAATAATAGTTTGCGGAGTAACACCTTCTTTTTTAGCACGCATAGGTATAGCAACCCCATGTTCGTCTGAACCACAAATGTATGTTACATCTTTTCCTCTTTGACGTAAATAACGTGCATAAATATCTCCAGGAACGTACACACCTGCCAAATGACCAATATGAATAGGTCCGTTAGTATAAGGTAGTGCTGCTGTAATTGTATATCTTTTAGGTGTACTCATGTTTTCTACTAGAATTAAAGCGCAAAAGTACGAAAAAGCAATTTTTTAAACTGCGTTAAATTGGGTACATTTACTGTTAATAGATTTTTAAATAAATAGAATCAAGAAGTAAGACTTGACTATGATAAAAAGAATAGTAATACCGATTTTTTTAATGGTGATTTCAACGATGTTTTCACAAAGCGATACTATGAGGTTAACAGCACCACCCTATTTACAAAAAGGAGATACTATAGCAATAGTTGCTCCTGCAGGAATTTTAAAGAATAGAAAAGAAGCTATTGATATGGCTAAAGAATTAGCTGAAAGCTGGGGGTTAAAAGTGGTGTATGGAAAACATTTATTTAACCAAAATAATCATTTTGCTGGTACAGATGCAGAACGCTGTCAAGATTTTCAAGATGCGTTAGACAATCCGAACATTAAAGCTATTTGGGCGGCTCGTGGAGGTTATGGTTCGGTACGAATTTTAGATAAGTTAGATTTCACGAAGTTTAAACAACATCCAAAATGGGTAATAGGCTATTCTGATATTACAGCGTTTCACAACCATATTCATAATTTAGGGGTAGAAACGTTGCATGCGATGATGGGGACTAGTATGGAAGAAAATTCTGAAGAATTAGTTGAAACCATTGCGACCTTTAAAAAAGCGTTGTTTGGAGAAAAGTTAACGTATACCATTCCTTCATCAAAAAAGAATAGAAATGGAGAAGTGTCAGGAAAATTGGTTGGAGGTAATATTGCTATTTTGGCTTCAATGTTAGGATCTGATAGTCAAATTTCAACTGATGGTAAAGTTTTGTTTATTGAAGAAATAGGTGAGTATAAATATTCGATTGATAGAATGTTACAGAGCTTAAAACGAGCAGGATATTTTACGAATGTTAAAGCTGTTATTGTGGGGGATATGACTAAAATTAAGAAAAATACGACTCCTTGGGGAAGTTCGATTGAAGATTTAATTTTAGCAATTGTTCCAAAAAATGTACCTGTACTATTTAATTTTCCCGCAGGTCACGAAGCGGATAACAGAGCTTTGATAATGAGTAGAGAAGTTTCTTTAAGTATTCATCAAAAAGAAACTTCAGCTGTATTATTTAAGTAAATTATTCTTCGTTTTTACGCGTATTCATACCAAATAAAGTATAAAGCGGACAAAAGTTTATAAAACTGGTTACCAAAAGTACAATGGCTAATACAAGTAAAACATTACCAAGAATACCAGTTATAATGTCAAAATAAGACAATGCAGCGATAACAAAAGCAATTAAAGTTCTTACTGCTTTATCGGTTTTTCCCATGTTTTTTTTCATGACTAAAAGTTTAAAGGTTACTCAAATATAAGGCTTATTAATAATTTTTTCAATGGCATATTATGATTTATCTAAGCAAGAAAGAGTTGATCTTGTTAAGAAAATGACTTCAGATATCAGATTAGATTTAGAAAATACTACAAAGTATAATATTGTTAAATATTTTTCTGATGAAGACACTTACATAAGAAAGAACGGTTATTTAATTATAGGAAAATTATTTTGTAATAAAGAATTTGACAAGAGCGTTATTGTTAACTGTCTATCTGAATTACATTCAAATGAGAATGAAAAAATTAGACAAACAGTTGTGAATACTTTTGGAGAAATTGGAAAGACAGATTTTTTATTGATTGAAAAATATATGGATGTAAGTCTGTTTGATGAACACCATAGTGTTAGAAATGCTGTTATAGGATCAATCAAAAAAATGGGACAAAAGAACCCTTTACCAGTATTACTATGGGCAAAAAAATATTTAAATCACCCAGATAAAGAAGTAAGAAGAGAAGTTTGTCATGGAATAGAGCTTAGAGGTAGAACTCATCCTCAAGATATTTTACCGCTTTTAAAAGAGTTAGAATTTGATAAAACTAAACGAGTAACATCCACTTTAGTGCATGTTTTAGGACAAATAGCATATAAAAAAAGGATGTTTAGAAACGGTAATAAACGATTTAAACAACTGGAAAAATAAAGATTTGGTTTTTAAAGCGATTGAAGAAATAATTGATGTACATAATAGGTATAAAAACTTTTCATTTTACAGTCAAGAAGAAGCGATAAACTATATTGAGAAAAATTTCAAGAATTAATGGCACAACATAATGAACTTGGTAAAAAAGGAGAGGAGTTAGCAATAGATTATTTGCTTAACAATGGCTATTCAATAGTTGAAAAAAATTACCGATTTAAAAAAGCTGAGGTTGATATAATTGCTAAAAAAGGAGGTGTATTAATAGCTGTTGAGGTCAAGACTCGATCGTCTATTTATTATGGAAATCCGCAAGAGTTTGTAAATCCAAAAAAAATACAGTTACTAGTTCTAGCTATTGATAATTATGTTAATGAGAATGATTTAGATGTAGAAATTAGGTTTGACATCATTGCAGTTATAAAAGAACAAAACTCATTTAAAATAGAACATATTGAAGATGCCTTCTTGTATTTTTAAGAAATAAAAAAGCTCAACAATTTGTTGAGCTTTTTTATTTATATAAGGTGTTTGTTAGTGACTTCCACCAAAATATTTTTCTACATCTTCAGCGTGCTCAGGCATTGCTATAATTCTTTTGTTTCTGTCTAAAACAAAATAAGAAGGCGTTCCTAATAAATTATATTTTTTAACAGTTTCGTTATCAAACTTATACTCAGGGTGAGTACCCATTGCGTTATGCCACTCTGGTAAATCTTTAATAAACTCATTCCATGTAGGAATAGCATCTTCGTTTTCAATACCAAAAGAAATTACAGAAACATCTTTATGATTTAACATGAATTTATAAAGTTCTGGTACTTCTTTTGTACAGTGAGGACAACCTGTACTCCAAAAAACTAATAAGTATTTTTTACCATCATCTAATCGAGATAATTTAACTTCTTGACCAGCTTCATCCCATGAAAAATCAGGAGCAATTCTACCAACAGTAGCTTGTAAAATATCTAATTTTTCTTTTTTGAATTCAGCATCTTGGCTAGCTTGAGGTAATTTATCGTAATATTCAGAAAACATCCAATCTACTGCAGGTCCGTTACGCTTATCAGTAAGTGTACTAATTAAATAATTAACAACCGCAGTTTTTAATTTATCTGAAGGTAATTGATCCATTACTTTAATAACAGACTGTCTAATTAATTTTTGTTGTAATTGCTTGTCTTCAGAGAAGTTTAAATAAAATACAAAATCGTTGATTTTATCAATTAAAAAAGAAGAATTGTAAAGTGTTTCACTTTTAAAATCTACAAACTCAAAGAAATTATCAACGGTTTCAGATAAATATTCTTGAAGATTATCGTGAGGATTACTAGCGTTGTGTCTTTGAGAAGCTTTGATAAAGCTATGTACTAACATTCCTTCAGACTTTGTTTCATACGATTCTTGTACGTCTTCAAGTTCTTTTAAATGTTTTTTATAAGACTTTTTAGCTTCCTTGTCTTCACCTTGAGACTCTAGGAAGGTAGCTTGTGCAGCATCTATCTTCTTTTGAACATTGTTATATGCTTGTAAATATTGGCTATATAATTTGTTTTCTCTTGAACTAGTAAAAACTACAGCAGATTGATCAGGGAATTTTGGGTTGAAAACAAATTCAACATTTTCCTTGTTAAAAAAGAAATCAACAAAACCAGCGCCAGTGTTTCTATAAGTAGCTCGGTAAGCTCCTGGTTTGGTAGTGTTAGGAAGTTCAAAACTAAATTTACCCAATGCTTGTTTTTCTCCACTAATAATTACAGTGTCAATTTGAATATTGGTATTAGCAACAAACTTTTGTTTAGCGCCTTCAATTTTATATAAAATTACCCAATCACCTTTGTCTGGAGGAGTCATTGTTCCTTTAATGGTATATTGAGCATTAACAATTGTTGTAGCAAATATTAATAGAGCCAGTAATTTTTTCATCATAATATTTTAAAGGGTTATTAATAAGGTTTTAAAACTAGTCATTTACAAACTTCTATCCAAGAAGTGTACCACTTTTATTTTTTCTTATGTATTTTAGAAACGATTTTTAAATAATTGATAACATGAGTCTTGCTGGAGTAACGTTTTGGATAACAGGCGCATCATCAGGAATTGGTAAATCCTTAGCTATTGAGTTAGCCAATAATGAAGCAAATTTAATTATATCTTCAAGAAATAAAAGCGCTTTAGAAGAAGTAAAGAATCAATGTAAATCTCCTGGTAAAGTACATGTTTTACCATTAGATTTAGAAGACTATTCAAATTTTGAAGGTAAAGTAGCAGAAGCAATTTCTTTTTTTGGAAAAGTTGATGTTTTGGTAAATAATGGAGGAATTAGTCAACGTTCGTTAGTAAAAGACACAAGTATTGAGGTTGATAAAAGGTTAATGGATGTAAATTATTTAGGAACTGTAGCATTAACAAAAGCACTATTGCCACATTTTATTGAAAATAAATCAGGACATTTTGTAGTAACTACTAGTATTGTTGGTAAAATAGGAACTCCGTTACGATCAACCTATGCAGCTACTAAACACGCTTTGCATGGTTTTTTTGATAGTTTACGCGCTGAACATTATAAAGATAATATTGCTGTAACGTTGGTGTGTCCTGGTTTTGTAACTACTAATGTGTCTAAAAATGCGTTAACTGGCGATGGTAGTCCGCAGAATACGATGGATGTTGCTACAGCTAATGGAATTCACCCAGACCGTTTTGCTAAATTGATGCTGAAAGCAATAAAAAACAAAAAGGAAGAAGTTTATATTGCTGGAGCTAAAGAAAAATTAGGAGTGTATGCAAAGCGTTTTTATCCGAAGTTATTATCAAAAATGATTCGAAAACTAAGTGTAACTTAATCAAAGAAGTTAATGGCTTCAAAATAGTTGATAATAGCTTCTTTCATTAATACGGTTTGTTCTCCTGGTTTTAAGTTAGGCAATTCTGTTAATGTTGTGTAATGAGGCCAACCATCATCATCAAAAAAGTTGAATTCATAATACCCGTAAGGTTCAAGTAACTTGCAAATAGCAATATGCATTAAGTTTACTTTTTCGTCTTTTTTAAACTTTCGTTGCCCTTGTCCTAATTCTTGAACACCGATTAAATAGATTATTGCATCAATGGTTAACTCGTCTCCATCGGCAAATTGTTGTGATAATTTTTTAATTACCGCTTCCCATTTTTCTTTTAAATTACTTTCTTTCTGCATATATCAAAATTGAAAAAGCAAAGATATAAAGGAGTTGTGTATATTTACATTGAAAATATTTAAAAGACTATGAATACATTTGATATCATAATTGCCGCATTATTACTTTTTGGTTTTGTTCGCGGATTAATGAAAGGATTGTTTGTTGAAGTAGCATCTTTAGTTGCATTAATAGCTGGAGTGTACGGAGCGATTCATTTTTCATATTTTATTGGAGATTGGTTAAAAGATAGTGTAGATTGGGATGAAAAATACATTTCGTTAGCTGCTTTTGCAGGAACTTTTGTAGTAATTATAGTAATAATTGCTTTATTGGGAAAAATCTTAACAAAAATTGCTGATTTTGCATCACTTGGAATTTTAAACAAGATTTTAGGAGGCGTTTTTGGAGCCTTAAAAATCGGTTTAATTTTAAGTGTGATTTTTATTTTCTTCGGAAAGATGAATGATACCATTCCGTTTGTATCTCAAGATAGTTTAGATGAATCCATCTTATATAAACCTGTAAAGAAAATTGCACCCACTATTTTTCCATCAATTATAAAAGATGGAGAAGAAGATGAACAAAAAGAAACAAATACAGAAGCATAAAAAAATCCGAAGTTTTTACTTCGGATTTTTTATTTTATAAAAGAGATTTCTCTTATAACATAGTTACTTTACCTGTAGATAACGAGTAAACACCTCCAACAATTTTAATTTCACCATTGTCTTCCATCTCTTGTAAGATTTTACTTCTTTCACGGATTCTTTCAATAGTCATTTTCACATTGTTTTCAATAGTTTTGTCAACAAATGCTTTGTTAGATGAGTTTGCTTCTCCGTCTACTTCTTCAGAAGCAGCTTTTGCAGCAGGAGTAATATTAGCTAACATTTCAGTAATGTTTCCTAATTCAACACCGTCGCAAGCAGCTTTTACAGCTCCACAACTTTCGTGTCCCATTACAAATACTAACTTACTTCCCGCAACAGCGCAAGAGTATTCCATACTTCCTAAAATATCAACGTTTTCAAAGTTTCCTGCTACACGAGCAACGAAAACATCACCAATTGTTTGATCGAAAACCATTTCTACTGGTACACGAGAATCAATACACGATAAAATTACCGCTTTTGGAAATTGACCACCAGTTGTTTGTTGTACTAAATCGGTAACATTAGAAGCTGTTAAGTTGTTACTAACATAACGTTGGTTACCGTTTAATAAATCTTGTAATACAGAATCAGCAGTAAAACCTGATTGAACTTCTTTTGTTATTGCTGTATTTCTCATAATTTTTTAATGTTTTTTAATTTTTTAAAATGTGTCTTTAATATTTTGTTTTACCCATTTAAGGCAATCTTCAAATGTTTCAAAAATGTGTTCTTCTGGAATAAAATCTGGAATGATATCAATACGTTCCATCATATAACGCGGTTGTTTTAACAATCCAACAAATAATACTTCTACATGAGTTCCGTTAGATTTTAAATCTTGAATCATATCTTCCATTGCATATAAACCAGACTGATCCATATACTGCATTCTGTCTAAACGCATAATTACCGTACTAGCGGTTTTAGGAATTTGTTTCGCTAATGCTTGAAAATCGCTTGTAGAACCGAAGAATAAAGGTCCTTTAATGTGTTTAATAAACACTTCTTCTTTTAAGTTTACAGGGAAACCTCCTTCGTCTTCCCAAGCTTCTTCTTTTAAAGATTTTACATCAGAACGTTCAGCGGTTAAATCCCCAATTTTTTTCATAAACATTAACGAAGCGATTACTAAACCAATACCTACGGCATATACTAAGTTCCAGAAAGTAGATAAGATTAATACCACTAGCATGATAATTACTTCAGAACTTATTTTGAAAGGACCAATTTTAGCATCTTTTGGTAAAGCAGGAATTGCTTTTAAACCTTTATAATCCATCACACCGATACCTACAGTAATTAAAATACCGGCTAAAACAGCTGCAGGAATTTTAGAAGCTAACGGAGCAATAGCTAGCAAGATGATAAATAACAAAACACCAGCGATCATACCCGATAGTTTTGTTTTTCCTCCAGAATTAATGTTTACAACAGTTCTAATAGTTGCACCAGCACCTGGTATACCACCAAATAATGAAGCAATACTATTACCAATTCCTTGACCGACTAATTCTTTATTAGGATTGTGTTTGGTCTTCGTCATATTATCTGCTACTACCGATGTTAACAATGAATCGATAGCTCCTAACAACGCTAAGGTTAAGGCAGTAAAAATGTAAGGAGTTAAACTTCCTAAATTAAAATTGGTGAAAATTCCGCTTTGAAAAACTGGAAGTCCTTCAGGAATTTCTGGTATAGGGCGATAATCTAATTTACCAAGTATGGCAATTGCTGACATAACTACCAGCGCTACTAAAGTGCTTGGTATTTTTGTTGTTATACGTTTAAAACCGTAGATGATAAAAATGGTTCCTAAAGCTAATACCAATTCTAGCCAATTTATATTTTTTAAAGCTCTTGGTAGTACTTTAAAAGCACCCAATACTCCTGATGCTTCTTTGCCGGCTAAGGTTTTACTTTCTTTTAAAATATCCGCTTGTGTGGTTGCTTCTGCTCTTTTAATAGTTTCTTTAAAATCTTCAAGAACCAAAATACCTTCACCAGCTTCTTCTTTTAAAATGTTTTCTAAAATAATTTCTTCAGCTTGTGGTTTAAATTGATCTACAAACTCAGTGTCTTCTTTAGCGTAATAACCAATTGAAGGTAAGATTTGTGTTACTAAAATAATAACCCCAATAGCAGTCATAAAACCAGAAACAACAGGATAAGGAATATAACGGATGTATTTACCTAGTCCTAAAACTCCTAAACCTATTTGCATTAAACCTGCTAATAAAAATACGGTTAAAATAATAGGCAATGCTTTGTTTAAATCTCCGTCGTTAGCAGCCAATATACTTGCTATAACTACCATACTAACAGCGGTCATAGGAGCTGTTGGTCCTGAAATTTGTGTGTTAGTTCCTCCAAAAAGCGCTGCAAAAAAGGCTATAAAAATTGCACCATATAATCCAGCACTTGGACCTAAACCAGAAGAAACACCAAAAGCTAATGCTAAAGGTAATGCTACGATTCCAGCTGTAATACCTCCAAAGAGATCTCCCTTAAGATTCGAAAATAATTGTTTCATATTTTTTTGAGTTGAATAGGAATAAATATACTAAAAAAACTATAACTTATAAATATTCGAGCTCAGGTTAGGTTATTAATTTAAAATGCTTAGAATTATTATTTTTAATTAGCTACTACAAGTGAAACATCTACCTTGTTAAGCAATTTATTAAATGATTTTGTAGATTTTGGTTTTACAGTTTCTCTATTTACCAATAATAAATCAACATCTTTTTTGCTTGAATCTAATGTTTGAAAGTTTTTTAATGGTCTGTCGATAGTATCAATAAACTCACTTATAAACTCATTGTTACTTTTCGGTTCAGATTCATTGTAAACTCCTAATGAAATTTCACTCTCAGGATTAAGATTGTTTTCAGAAGAAGCAATGATAATTGTTTTGCCTTTTTTCTTTAAAACATGTTTACTAATCTTATCACCCAAAGTAGCTATACCTTTACTTTTACGTTTTCCAATTACAATAATATTTGGATTTTCGTTTTCTATAAAAGTGTCAATTTCATTTTTAACATTTCCAAAAGCGAATGAAGAAGTTATATCGGTATCATACTTTTTCGAAAATTCTGAAACTAGTTCATTAATTTCTTTATTAGTTTGAACAAACTTAGAGTTGATAACTCTTTTTGCAGATAATTGATTATCAGTGTTTATAATTTCTGTTGGCTTTTTTACATGAAAAAAATGTACACTAGCATTGGTTTTTTTTGCTAAACTAATAGCTGTTTCCAATAGTGAAGCCGTACTATCTTTTAAATCAGATAGTACGACAATTTTATGTTTAGTTGTATTCATTTTTAAGCAGCTTTAGGTCTTAACTTAAAAAACTCAATAAAACTAGGTGGATTTTCAACGATTCCTCTTTCAGAAATTAATTTGATGTTTATATTTCTTTCTTTAGCTTTAAAAGCAAAATCTTGAAGAATTTCTATGATATCATGATCCAAGAAACGAGTTTTTCTCACATCTAATTCTAGATATGAATTTTCCTCTAAATTATCTAGTTCTTTTAAAATAGCCCCTTTGTTAAAGAAAGTTACCTCTTCTGCTAAAGTCATTTTAATTTTATGTACCCCATTGCTTTTATCTTCAATGTGTAAAAAGTGAGAATTTTGGTAGCTTTTTATTAAAATAACTACAACCCCAACTGCTAATCCTAACGAAATACCAGTTAATAAATCGGTAAATACAATACCAGAAACTGTTACCATAAATGGCACAAATTGTTTCCATCCTAAAGCATACATTTGCTTGAATAATGATGGTTTAGCTAACTTATAACCTACTACTAATAAAATAGCTGCTAATACAGATAATGGTATTTTGTTTAATAAAGTAGGAATTAAAATTACCGAGATTAATAAGAAGAAACCATGAATAATGGTAGACATTTTTGATCTACCTCCTGATTGAATATTAGCAGAACTACGAACAATTACTTGTGTAATTGGTAAACCACCAATTAAACCCGATAAAATATTTCCTGTTCCTTGTGCAACTAATTCTCTATTAGTTGGAGTTACATTTTTATGAGGGTCTAATTTATCAGTAGCTTCAACACAAAGTAACGTTTCTAAACTAGCAACTAAAGCAATTGTAAAAGCTGTTACCCATACTTCGTAGTTTGTAATAGCACTGAAATTAGGAAAAGTAAATTGCGCTAAAAAAGAATCTACACTTTCAGGAATTGGAACACTTACTAAATGTGAAGCTTGAATACCTAAAGTTTCATTACCTTGAGTAACAACGTAAAAGATAATTCCAACTACAACAGCTACTAAAGGTCCTTGAATTAACTGGAATATTTTTCCTTTTTTACTTAAAACTTTATCCCAAAGAATTAAAATAGCTAATCCTATAAAACCAATAATCATCGATCCTGTTGTGATATTGTCTACAATACTAAAAATAGCAGAAAAAGTATTTTCTCCTGAAGGCTCAACAAAGCTAACAGCTCCTTCTGGTTCAGCATCGTATCCGAAGAAATGAGGAATTTGTTTTAAAATAATGATAATACCAATACCGGTTAACATTCCTTTAATTACTGATGAAGGGAAGTAATACCCAATAACACCAGCTTTTAACATTCCGAAAACTATTTGAATAATTCCTCCTAAAACAACAGCAACTAAAAAGTTTTCATAACCTCCTAAAGAAGCAATTGCGGTTAATACAATGGCAGCTAATCCTGCTGCTGGTCCGCTTACCCCAATTTTAGAGCCACTTAAAGCTCCCACAATAATTCCTCCTACAATTCCTGCAATTACACCTGAAAAAAGAGGAGCTCCACTTGCTAAAGCGATACCTAAACATAATGGTAACGCAACAAAAAACACGACAATACTAGCTGGTAAGTCGCTTTTAATAGTTTTAAACATATATAAATATTTTCTTTAGCTAATAATTTTATTAGCTGATATACTTTTTAAATTAATGATTGTTTTTTCCTATATAAGTATTAATTCTAAACACCTATTTTAAATTGGAAAAGGGCAAGTATGTTTAAGAAAATTCTGGTGGAGGACACTCTAAACTATGATAAATAGTTTGGTATGTTTCTGATTTTGAAATAGATATTTTTTCTTTTGAAGTGTATTGATAAATGCTTCCAAAAGAAACAGTAATTCCAATAATTTTTAATTCTTTTACTTCTTCTGATTTTTCATTAGACTCAGTGTCTTCTTCTATATCGAGAATTAAAGAAGTTTCACAAATATCATAATCACTTAAGCTCATAATGGTTGGAGCCGTTATGGTAAATAACAGAATTAGTGTTAGCGCAAAAGTGAATATTTTTTTAAGCATTTAAAAAATAAAAGCACAAATATAATTAAGAGGAGTCTTGAAAATTGTTAAAGAAGGTTAAAAATTTATAATTCCTTTAAATTTTCAGATTCAATCCATCCTATTTTTCCATCAATAAGTTTAATTTTTTTCCAGTTATCAACTGTGTCAAGTATGTTTACTTTTGTGCCTTCATGCAGTGTGAAAACTTCATCTGAACCTGAAGTTGGTTCGTTGTTTACTGAGATTTCTTCTGCAAAAATGATAGCTTGAACAGTGTTTTTTGATTGATTGTACTGAGTGTAAGTAATGGTTATTGATACTATTAAAAGTAAGAATGATACTATACTTGTTGTAAAGTAAATACGCTTTTTTGTTGGTGTGTACGCAAAATAGAAAAGTAAAAATAAGATGGATGCTATAAACGATAAAACTACTGTAATTATAGCCCAAGTATTGTAAGTGAATTTCTGTAAATAGTTTTCATTAAACTTCTGTAAAACAGTTTTTGGCAAAGTTTCAATTCTATCTAAAGTCAATCTTTTTGCAATGATTAGGTTGTTTTGAGCATCTTCGTTTAAAGGATCAATTTTAAGTGCCCTTTCTAAATTGTATATTGTTGGTGCTACTTTGTTTAGTTTGTAATAACAATTACCTAAATTGTAATATAATTCAGAAGAAACTAAATTTTCACTTTCAATTTGTTCGTATAATTTTATAGCTTCATCGTACTTGCCTTCTTTATACAAAGAATTAGCATTGTTAAATAAGTCGTTGGAACTTTGTGCTAACGAAATTGTTGACACAAATAAGAGTACTATGATGATTAAATTTCTCATTATAACTGTCGGTCTAATTGCGTTATTACTTGTTTTGCTTTTTCGTACTCCTCTTTCATTTGTACATTGGTAATAGGAGTATATCGAGCGAAATCACAATCGTTTAATACTTCAATAAAGTTTGAAATTGAATTTGAATCAACATTTTTTTCTTGTAATAATTCTGTGATTTTTTCTCGACTGATATCAGACGTTTCAACTCCTAACTTAGCTTTTAAATAATTATGTAAAGCTCTTTCTAAAGCTTCATAAAAAGCTTCTTTGTTTCCTAATTGCTTTTGTGCTTCTGATAAATATTTTTTAGCAAGCTTGTCCGCTTTTCTTAATTTGTTACCAACAACATCACCATCACGTTCTTCTTTTTTCTTCTGGATAAATATACCTGCAGGAATAGCTAAAATTGGAAGTATTAACAACACGTAAAACAAGGCAGATTTAAAGAAATCGTTGGTTTGTTTTGGTTGAAATTCAGTTGATGTTTGAATATATCTAAAATCACTACCCGTAACTTTTACATCTTGTTTTGCAACTGTATTGGCATCAGAATTTGTTGGAATTTCTTTTCCTTCTAATACCTCTACATACAAATCATCAGTAGTTATTGTTTGGTATGCTTCCTCTTTTGGGTTAAAATATGAAAAACTAGCTTTTGGTATTTTATATTTTCCTTTAAACTCAGGAACAACTGTATAACTATCGGTAACAGATCCTTTTAATCCGTTAGATAAAATAGTTACATTTTCTTTTCTTTCAGGTTGGTATACTTCTAATTCTTTAGGAGTTTCAATCTTAGGAAGCTCGAACAATTTTAAATTTCCTTCACCATTTACAGCAACTTTAATTTGAGAAGATTCATTTGCTTTTAAGGTATTTTTACTCAAGGAAACATCAAATGAAAACTGACCAACTGCACCTGTAAAATCATCAGGTTTATTTTCAAGAGGTAACGCTTTCGCGTTGATTATTTTTTTAGCCGATGCAAACTCTTTACGAACTTGACGCTCAATTCTATTTCCGAAGAAATCAACTCTACCTGTTGGAACCGCTACGATAATATCCATTTTCATAGGGTCGATAGTAAGCTTACCAGAAGTAGTCGGAATTAGCAATGCTTTGTGTAAAACAGCATAACGATAGCGCTCGCCATTATAATTTCCGTATTTAACAGGAGTTCCGTTGCGTTTAATTTCCTGATTCCAAAATCCGCTATATTGAGGCGCTTCTGTAATTCCACTGTCATAAATCCCAATATCTTCACTAAAATACAAGCGATATTCTACATAAATACCTTCACCAACGTAAGGCTTCGATTTAGAAACTTCGGCAACTAAATGTATTTTTTGTTCAGCGATATAATTTGGATCATTCGGGTTTTTTGGAATATCAACTGCATCTAAAACTAGTACTTTAATAGGATTAGAAGAAAGTGTTTTTCCGCTTATTTCAATACTTGCAGATGGAATCGTAAATTCACCTTTACGCATAGGTTGAAGTATGTAACTATACGATTGATTGAAAGATGCTTTACCGTTTATATAAGATTGTTGGATGGATTGACTTGGGCCCGCAACCACTTTAAAGTTTGTAAACTTAGGTGGGGTAAAATTATCACCACCTTGTTTGTTAATTGAAAAATCAATGCGTAATCGTTGGTTTACCCCCAGTTTATTTTTACTAACTGTAGCTGTTAGTGCAGCATCTTGCGCATTGATAGCAATAGTTATAAAACTAATTAATAGCGATATGTATACTTTCAACTTCATATTCATTTTCAAAAAAGTCTAAAAATAAGTAAGATTTTAAAAACTGAGAACATTACCAGTCTTTTTCTTGTTTTACTTTTCGCCCCTTCGCTTTTTTCGCATTCATTTTCTTTTGCGTTTTGTTTTCTTCGTTGTTTAAACTTTCTAACAACTGTTTCATTTGATCAGGGGTTAATTTACCTTGTTGAGGTTGAGGCTGCTGATTTTGTTTGTCTTTTTGGTCTTGATTAGGCTTTTGTTGATTGTTTTGATCGTCATTTTTCTGATCTTGCTTATCATCTTTTTTATCCTTATCGTCGCCTTCTTGGTCTTTGTTTTTATCGTTTTGCTTGTCCTTTTGGTCTTTGTCTTGTTGCTCTTTTTTGTCCTGATCTTTCTGATCTTTATTTTTATCCTTATTATTTTTTTGATTTTGTTGCTCCTTTTTCACCTCTTTTTGAGCAACTGCCAAATTATAACGTGTTTCATCGTCATTAGGATTTCTACGCAATGCATTTTTATAAGCATCAACAGCTTGTTGATATTGCTTTTGCTCCATCATTGCATTACCAATATTGTGGTAGGCTTCAGCCTGCGCAATTTTATCTTTTGAAGTTTTGGTAGTTACTTCAAATTGTTCAACTGCCTCTTTGTATTTTTTGTCTTGATACAAGGTGTTACCGAAGTTATAGCTTGCCTTTTCATACTTACTATCTTTGCCTAAGGCTTTACGGTAAGCTATAGCTGCATCGCTATATTTTTGTTTGTTGTACAGTTTATTTCCTTCTCGTAACAACGCACGGGCTTCACGTTGTAACTTTAACGTGTCTTGTTGTGCATTTGCTGTAACCGATACAGCGAAAACAAGAATTAATAGTATGTTTTGTAAATTTTTCATTCTATCAAACTTCTTAATGAATTTTAAGATTCCTCATTAAATAAATCTACTTTCTTTAACCATTTGGTTTTTTTCTCGAATAAAAACATATCGAGAATTAAAAACAACAATCCGATACCAACAAACCATTGAAATTGGTCTTTATAATCTGAAAATTGTTTGGTTTCAAATTCACTTTTTTGCGCATTACCAATAATTTTTTCGATGGCATCAACTGGGTTTTCAGTTTTATTTCCGTCAAAATATTGTCCGTTAGCAGCATCAGCAACTCCTTGTAAAACATCGGGTTTTCGTTGGGTAATTACTGTTTCTCCCATTCTGTCTTTTTTGTAACCAATAAGCGCGCCATTTAATTTAATAGGAATCGGACCTCCTTTTTCAGTACCTATCCCTACGGTGTAAACTTTTACGCCTTCGTTAGCTATATTTTGAGCTACTTGTTTGGTTTCTTCTTGATGATCTTCACCATCGGAAATAATAATTAAAAAACGATTGGTTTGTTCGTCGTTATCGTAATAGGTGTTTGCTAAATTCAGAGCTTCGTTAATAGCAGTACCTTGACTTGAAACCATATCTGGACTTGCATTTTGCAAAAACATTTTTGCTGCTGCATGATCGGTAGTAATTGGTAGTAGCGGATAAGCGTTACCTGCATAAATAATAATACCTACACGATCGCTACCCAACTTGTCAATAGTTTTTGAAATAATTTGTTTAGCTTTTTCTAATCGGTTAGGAGCGATGTCTTCTGCCAACATACTTTTAGAAACATCCAAAGCAAATACTACATCTACACCTTCTCTTTTTACAGTTTTTAGTTTGGTTCCCATCTTAGGATTTACCAATGACAGTATTAAAAATGATAAGCCAATCAAGAAGAAAACAAGCTTTAATACCGATTTAAAGGTTGATGTATTGGGTGCTATTTTTGATAAAAGAACTGGATTAGCAAACTTTTTTTGCGTTCGTTTTTTCCACCATAAAACGAATAGGAAAACCACAACTATTACAGGAATAATTGCAAAAAGATAAAAATATATTGGTTCTTCTAGTTTGTACATCTTGCTTAAATAAAACTTTTAAATAGTGTGTTTTTTAAAGTGAACTCTAAGAGTAAAAAGATACCAGCTAAGAACACTAAAAAGCGATATTTTTCTGAGTAATTATAATATTTAAACTCTTCTATTTTGGTTTTTTCCAACTTGTCAATTTCGTCATAAATCTCTTTTAACTTTGTGTTATTGGTGGCTCTAAAATACTTTCCGCTAGTTTCTTTAGCGATATGTTTTAGTAAGTTTTCATCAATTTCAACAGTTTGGTTTTGAAAAGTAATTTGTCCAGTTCTTGGGTCTTTTCTCCAAGGGAAAGGAGCTGTCCCATTAGTTCCAATCCCGATAGTATATACTTTTATTCCGTTTCCTTTTGCAAGTTCAGTAGCAGTTTTAGGATCAACAAAACCAGCGTTGTTTACTCCATCTGTCAACAAAATAATTACTTTACTCTTTGCTTTACTTTCTTTTAATCTGTTTACTGCCGAACCTAAGCCCATTCCAATAGCAGTACCACCTTCTAACTGCCCCCATTTAATTTCAGAAATGGTTCTTTTAACTATAGATTTATCGCTAGTAATAGGGGTTTGTGTAAAACTTTCTCCTGCATATACCACGATACCAATACGGTCATTCGGACGACGATTTACAAAGTCGGTAGCCACTCTTTTTAAGGCTTCTAATCGGTTTGGTTTTAAATCTTTTGCTAGCATACTTGCTGAAACATCAATAGCCATTACGATATCGATACCACGATTCGTTTTTGTTTTTTTACTTACTTCTACATTTCTTGGGCGAGCTAAAGCAATTATTAAACAAGTTAAAGCTAACAAACGAAATAAGTATAAAAGTGGTTTTAATTTAGGTAAAATAGAACCTTGTATTTTAAAACCTTTAGTGCTTGGCATTCTAAGTTGAGCACCATCTTTTTTTCGAGTATAAAAACTCCAAAAAGCTAATAGAGGAATTAATACTAGCAACCACAAAAACTCTGGACTATGAAACTCAAAATTATTCCACATTTTCTATATCTATTTTAATTGAGTTAGTGATTCTTTCTAATATTTGTTGTCCATAATTATCGTCTGCTTTGTGAGAAATAATCAAAAGATACATTTTGTTTTGATGTGTAAACACACAAGCTTCAAATTTTTTAGAAATCCCATTTTCTGTATAACTACCTATAATTTTAGAACCATCGACATTGTTGTAGTTGTAAGCTTCAACATTGTACTTTAAGTCACTTGAGTTGGGTAGTTGTTGCATTTGCGCAATAGCACCATTTATTGCTCCCGTTAAATCTGCTGTTATTTCAGGAACATACTCATTAAACATTACAATAACTTGTAGATTATTAATAATGCTCTTATAACCTAATACTTCAATTGATTTTATATATGGCTTAACCTCTTCAGGAAGCTCTGGTGTTTCTTCTGTTTTAAGAACTACAGGTGATTTTATTGAAAAAACAGGGTTTCCTAAAGAATATGTTTTCCAATCGTTGTTTAAAATACTTTCTGTAGTAGAAGTATCTGTGTATTTTGAAACTTGATTTGCTATTTTCTTGCCAAATGTAATCCCGAAATAACCAAACACACCAAAAGCAATTATAAAAGCAATAAGAAATCCTATTTTTTTTGCATTGTTCTTTTTTGAAACTTCTTCAATCTTTACATTCGTATGAATATCATCTACAATTTCTCCTTGCTCTAAAGCTTTAGCTTTTTTGTATTCTTTTATCTTAGGCTGAACTTCAGAGATAATTTTTTCAGCAACTTTACGATCAAAACTTATTTCTTCAGAGAGTGGTTTCGATTTTGCAAATTTTACTAAATCAGCATTTTTTAATAACCTATCTAAGGTTGAAATAGTTTCAGAGTTAATATCAAGATCTTTTGTTTCATTCTGAATTGTAACTAATTCTATAATTTGACTTGAAGTTATCTCTTGTGTTGGTATTTCTATATCTCTACCTAGGTAGTTTCTTAAAATTTCTGTTAACTCACTATAGTATTGTTTTACCTGATTGTTTTGCCACAGTAATTTTTTATCTAACTCCGCTAATTTTTCCATAGCTTCTTCATAAGGAGCTAGCAATGGAACGGTTACGACTTCTTTTAGTTCTTTCTTCTTTTTGAAAACAAAGAAATAAAGTAATAAAGCAATGAGTAGAATGGCAAATACTGCCCACCAGATATAATGTTTAAAGTCATTAAATTGATAGGGTTCTCCTTTAATTCCTTTGATTGGAAATTTTTTAACCTTGGTAGTATCGATAGGAACAGTTGCTACATTTACTAATAAACTATCGGTTAAATATGCCTGATTTCTAATAAATATTTGTTGTCTCGGAATATAAAAAGCGCCACTATCAAAACCCGTTAAAATATATTTTTGAACAAGTTTATTTTCAATAGTGTCAATTTTTAAGGTATCGATAACCTCTAAACCTTTTAAGTTTTCAAGCTTAGGAATAATGACATTTTCGGTAACATTAACCGAAATTTTATATTGAAATTGTTCTCCAATTCTAATGTTTGTGGTGTCAATTTCTGCTTTTACCTGAGGTTGTTGTGCAAAGGTAAAAGAAGCTAAAAACAAGCATATATAAAGTAGTTTGTATTTCATTCTTATCCTTTTCTTTTAAAATACCCTAATAATTTGCGAACGTAACTTTCATCAACTCTTGTGCTAATAGTTCCTGCGCCACTTTTGGTAAAAGTGTTTTCAAAATAATCAGCCAAACGTAAAGCATTGGCTTTGTATTGCGTTCTAACAGTTTTTGAGCTTGTGTTTACTAAATGTGTTTTACCAGTTTCGGCATCTAACATTTGAACCATTCCTAAATTCGGAATTTCTTCATCGTGTTTGTCATACACACGAATACCAGTTACATCGTGTTTGTTACCAACAATTTTTAGGGTGCGTTCGTAATCATCGTCCATAAAATCAGAAAGCATAAAAACAATGGCTTTCTTTTTCATGATGTTTGATAAAAACTTTAACGCTTCGCTAATATTAGTTTGTTTGCTTTTTGGTTGAAATTCGATAAGCTCACGGATGATTCGTAACACGTGACTTTTTCCTTTTTTAGGAGGAATGTATAATTCAACTTGATCAGAAAATAAAATCAATCCAACTTTATCGTTATTTTGAATTGCAGAAAACGCCAACGTTGCAGCAATTTCTGTAACCGTATCTTTTTTAAATTGTTCGGTAGTACCAAAAAACTCAGAACCAGAAATATCAACCGCCAACATCATGGTAAGTTCTCGTTCTTCTTCAAAAACTTTTACATAAGGTTCGTTGTAGCGTGCGGTAACATTCCAGTCAATAGCTCTAATATCGTCTCCGTATTGATATTGACGCACTTCAGAAAAAGTCATACCACGACCTTTAAAAGTAGAGTGATATTCTCCACCAAAAATATGATTAGACAACCTACGTGTCTTAATTTCTATTTTCCGAACTTTTTTTAGTAACTCTTTTGTATCCATTTTTTCAATTCTCAGTTAACAGTTATCAATAATCAGGTTTTGTTTGATTATTGCGTATTGATAATTGATTACGGTACCTGTACTTCGTTGATAATAGAGTTGATAATGTCTATTGAAGTGATATTTTCAGCTTCTGCTTCATACGTAATTCCGATTCTGTGACGTAATACATCGTTTACCACAGCTCTAACATCTTCAGGAATAACATAACCTCTTCGCTTGATAAAAGCATAACATTTAGCTGCTTTTGCTAAAGCAATACTACCACGAGGAGAAGACCCGAAACTAATTAAAGGTTGTAACTTTTCTAAATTGTATTTTTCAGGATAACGAGTTGCGAAAATAATATCTAAGATATACTTTTCGATTTTCTCATCCATATACACTTCGTTAACTACGTTGCGAGCTTTAATGATTTGTTCTATAGAAATAACCGGATTAATTTTTTGAAAACTTCCGTTTAAGTTTTGACGCATGATAAGCTGCTCGTCTTGTAATTTTGGATAGTCAATTACAGTTTTCAACATAAAACGGTCAACTTGCGCCTCTGGTAAAGGGTAGGTTCCTTCTTGTTCAACAGGGTTTTGAGTTGCCATTACCAAAAAGGGTTCGTCTAATTTAAAGGTTTCATCACCAATGGTAATTTGACGTTCTTGCATAGCTTCTAATAAAGCAGATTGCACTTTTGCTGGTGCACGGTTAATCTCATCTGCTAAAACAAAGTTGGCAAAAATTGGTCCTTTTTTTATAGAAAAATCATTTTCTTTTACATTGTATATCATAGTACCAACCACATCGGCAGGTAATAAATCTGGAGTAAATTGAATACGACTAAAACTTCCATCTACGGCTTTAGAAAGTGTGTTAATTGCTAGTGTTTTTGCTAAACCAGGAACACCTTCTAGTAATATATGTCCGTTTCCTAAAAGTCCGATAAGTAATCGTTCAATCATGTGCTTTTGACCCACAATTACTTTATTCATTTCTGTAGTTAATAAATCTACAAAGGCACTCTCTCTTTCTATTTTTTCATTGATGGCTCTTACATCTATATCCATAGTAATTGAAATAAATTAGATTTTTATGAAACAAAGCTACAATAATAGTGTTTTTTTAATTGTTAAAGCTTGGTTAAACATTGTGTTTGTAAGTGAAAAAGTCGGTGTTTTTGAAGTGAAATTTATATTGTAAAAGTGTACTTTACTGAAAATAAGTTGGTTGTAATTTGTTTTTATGGATAAAATGAATGAAATTTAGCTCATACTAACACAAAACTTATATTTTATGAAGAGAATAACTTTTAGTAAACTATTACTGTTAAATGTATTTGTTTTTCTTTTTTCCGGATTTATTTATGGGCAAGCAATTAAAGGTAAAGTAACTGATGAAAGTGGATTACCTATGCCTTTTGTTAATGTTTTAGAAAAAGATACTGCTAATGGAGTAAGTACAGATGAGCAGGGTGAATTTGTTCTTAATGTAAAAAAGATGCCAGCTACGTTGGTGTTTTCTTCAGTAGGTTTTTCTACATTAGAAAAAACATTGTATAACGTTTCGTATGTAACGGTTGTTTTAAAAGAAGACAATGTTTTAGATGAAGTTGTATTAACAGGAAACCGTTCTAAACCAAGAACAATATTAGATTCTGCGGTACCTATTGATAATGTAAGTGTTCAAGAACTACAAGCAACTGGTCAAACAAATATTGATCAAATGTTAACATACACAGTCCCTTCGTACAACTCAAGTAATCAAACTATTTCTGATGCAACTGCGCACTTCGATCCAGCAGATTTACGTGGATTAGGACCAAGTAGAACATTGGTTTTAGTTAATGGGAAACGTAAAAACCAAAGTGCTTTGGTTTATGTAAATGATACACCTGGTAAAGGAGAGGTAGGTACTGATATGAAAAGTATTCCAACTGCTGCGATAGAAAGGGTAGAAGTTTTACGTGACGGTGCTTCAGCACAATATGGTTCAGATGCAATTGCAGGTGTAGTAAATATCATTCTTAAAAAAAATATAGATCACACCGAGGTTAATATCAATGGAGGAGTTACTAAAGAAGGAGATGGGGTTAATTATGGTGCAGATGTTAATCACACATTCACTTTTGGAGAAGGAGGTTTTATTAATGCAACTTTAAGTGGTTATCATCAAGATTACACGAACAGACCTGGTTCACCAGGTGGTGATGGTTTGTTTGGTTTTTTATATGATGTAGGTGCGATTCCTATAGGAGCAGGAGATGGGTTTTTATCTTCGAATGGAAATGTAGCTTCTGGAGCAGATATTTTGGCTGGAAATACTGATTGGCAGAGGGAAAACCCTACATTAGGAATGATAATAGGACAACCACAAATGACAAAAGGAGATCTTTTTGTTAATGGAGAGTTGCCTTTAAGTGAAACAACAAAATTATATGCTTTTGGAGGTGCTAATTTAAGAAAAGGAAAGAGTTTTGCGCTGTATAGAGTTCCGTGGTGGCCAGGGATTCCTGGACAAAATTCTCCACAAGATAATCCTTTATATGATGGAAACGGAGATTATCAGGGTTTTCAACCAACCTTTGAAACTGATATTAGAGATTTCTTGTTAACTGTTGGAAGTAGGTTTAAATTAGGTGACTTTGATGCTGATTTAAGTGCTAATTATGGAGGTAATTTTGTAGATTATACTGTAAAGAACTCAATTAACCCAAGTTTAGGAGGAAATAGCCCTACAACTTTTGATACTGGTGGATATGGATTTAGTAATATTGTTGGTAATTTTGATGTGAGTCGTTCTTTTGGAAAAGTAAGTATAGGTTTAGGGATAGAGGCTAGAAGAGAACAATTTGATGTTATTGCAGGAGAAGAAGCTTCGTATGTAGGTGGAGGTGTTTCTTCGTTTCCTGGATTACAACCTTCTAATGCACTAAGTGAATCTAGAACAAATGTTGGAGCTTATGGATCAATAGATTTTGATATTTCAGATGATTTTTTAATAAGTGGTGCTGGTAGATATGAGAATTACTCTGATTTTGGAGATAATTTTTCATGGAAAATTAGTTCAAGATATAAAATAGGAGAAGCAGGAGTTTTGAGAGCTTCATATAGTACAGGGTTTAGAGCACCATCATTGCATCAATTATATTTGAGTAATATTCAAACATTATTATCAGGAGGAACAATTTCAGAACAAGGAACTATTAGTAACGTTGATGAAAGATTAAGAAGCTTAGGTGTTCCTGAGTTATTTGCTGAAACTTCTAAGAATATATCAGCAGGTTTAACCGTAAAAGCCAATAAGGATTTTACGATATCATTAGATTACTATAATGTACGTGTTGACGATAGAGTGTTATTTACTGGAGAAATAGGTTTTGATGATGTAGGACAAGAAATTGGTGATGCATTACCAGGAGGAGGGGAAGTAAATATAGATAATATTATTACTACTAACCCAGTAGAGGAGATTTTAAAGCCTCTTAAACTTACGAGTATTAAGTTTTTTATCAATGCTATTGACACAAAAACAGAAGGTATAGATTACACAATGCGATACAAAAATATTGAGTTTGCTGGGGGTAAGCTAGCGTTGAATGTTGCTTTAAACCTAAATAGAACTAAGATAGAAGGAAAAGCAAATACTCCTGGTTTGTTGTCAACACCATATTACAGTAATGCCTTTTTTAACAGAAAAGAACAATCAAGAGTTATAAGTGCAAGACCAAATACAAAATTTTTATTTGGAGGTGCCTACGAAATAGGGAAGTTTACTGCTGGTTTAAATAATACTTATTTTGGAGAAGTAACATGGCAACATGCCTCTGACCCATCGAAAGACCAAACTTTTACTGGTAAAACACTTACAGATATATCTTTAGGATATAGGTTTTCTGATATGATATCATTTAATGCAGTTGTAAATAATGTGTTTGATGTATATCCTGATGAAATCGATGCTAAAGGAGATATTGAAACAAGTTTAGGAGGTCGTTTTAAGTACCCTTGGGAAGTAAACCAATTTGGGTTTAACGGAATGACTTTTAAAGCAGGATTAACCTTTAAGTTTTAAACTTAATTATTTGATAATGAAAAAGCACCTTTTAAAAGGTGCTTTTTTTATGTTTTAATATTCTTTCAAAATCAATTTGTCTTTTTCAAAAACACTATAGGTAAAAAACTTTACCCAATCTCCTGTGTTAATATAAGTGCTGTTTTCTTTTAAATTGATTTCCAAAGGAAGATGTCTATGACCAAAAACAAAATAATCGTAATGCTTTGTTTCTAACTTACGTTTGCAATATTGAACCAACCATTCGTTTTCTTCTCCTAAAAAGGTTGCATCTTCATCACCAGAAATCAATTTGTTTTTTACCGACATGTATTGCCCTAGTTTAACACCTAAATCAGGGTGTAACCAGCGAAACATCCATTGAAAAGGTTTGAATGTAAATACTTTTTTCATTCGTTTGTACCCTTTATCATGTGGGCCCAAACCATCACCATGACCTATCAAACATACCTTTCCGTTAATGGAAAACTCTTGAGGAGTGTGATATACAGGAATATTTAATTCTTTTTCAAAATAATCGCTCATCCATAAATCATGATTGCCTACAAAAAAATAAATAGGAATTCCGCTATCTTTAATTTCCGCTAATTTTCCTAAAACTCTAACAAATCCTTTAGGTACAACCGTTTTGTATTCAAACCAAAAATCAAATAAATCACCTAATAAAAAAATAGCCTCAGCGTCTTTTTTTACTTCATCTAACCATTGTACAAACTTTTGTTCACGAGGAAAACTAGCTTTAGGTGTAGGAGCACCCAAATGTTGGTCGGAAGCAAAATATACTTTTTTATTGGTTTGTGTTGTAATTGAAATCAAATCTGAAAATTTTATCAAAAATAGCTATTTTATTTATCTAACTTTGTGAAAAACGATTTATATGAAGATTGTATCGGTAAATTTAGGAGAAAGAAAAGAAATAGACTGGAAAGGGAAAAAAGTAACTACGGGGATTTTTAAATATTCGGTTGATATACCTATTTTTCTAGATGAAGAAGAGGTGAGAGGCGATGCAATTTGCAATAGAGAACATCACGGAGGTATAGATCAAGCGGTGTATGCATATTCTGTAAAACATTACGACTATTTTAAAGAGTTGTACCCTGATTTAAATTGGGAAATGGGTATGTTTGGAGAGAATTTAACGCTTTCTGACCTTGAGGAAACAGCAATTCATGTAGGAGATACTTTTAAAGTAGGCGACGTTATTTTAGAAGTAACCAAATCTCGTCAACCTTGTATGAAGTTGGGAGTTCGATTTAACGATATGAGCATTGTAAAACAGTTTTGGAATACTACCATGTGCGGTGTGTATTTTAAAGTTTTACAAACGGGTTTTGTTAAAAAAGATGATGTGTTTGAGCTGCTAAAATCAGATAAAACCAAACCAACTATTGCTGAAATTTACACGCAAAAAAGAGCACAAAAAGCATGATAAATCCGTTTGATGATACTTATTTTATGAAGAGAGCTTTACAAGAAGCTCAAATAGCTTTTGATAAAGGAGAAGTTCCTGTAGGTGCTGTAATTACTCATAAGAATCAAATTATTGCTAGAGCACATAACTTGACTGAATTGTTAAATGATGTTACGGCACATGCAGAAATGCAAGCGTTTACTGCTGCTGCAGATTTTTTAGGTGGAAAATATTTAAAAGATTGTACGTTATACGTTACGTTAGAACCCTGTCAGATGTGTGCAGGAGCAAGTTATTGGGCACAAATAGGAAAGATTGTATACGGAGCAAGCGAACCAAAGTTGGGTTATAGCGTACTACAAACTAAATTACACCCGAAAACTAAAGTGGTTTCTGGAGTTTTGGAAGAAGAGTGTAGTTTTTTATTGAAGAAATTTTTTATTGAGAAACGTAATTTGAATTAATTGTTGTCACCATTACCATGATGTGAAGCTGAAATGAGTTAAGCTTGAAGAATTAGAATAAAGTTTGTTGCTTAGCACCACTTTCATGTTCTAACAACCACTTTTTACGCCAAACACCACCTGCATATCCAGTTAAGGAGCCGTCAGAACCAATAACTCTATGACATGGAATTACAATCCAGATTGGATTTTTACCATTGGCAGAAGCGACTGCTCTAATTGCTTTTACATCACCCAATTGCTTAGTTTGTTCTAAATAGGTTCTTGTGCTTCCGAAAGGAATGTTTACTAATTCATTCCAAACCGATTGTTGAAATGCTGTTCCTTTAGGGTTTAACTTTAAATTGAATTCTTTTCTATTTCCGTTAAAATATTCATCTAGTTGAGTAACACATTTTTGTAAACAAGTAGGGATTTCTTCAGTAGAGTTTATTATTGTGGAAGTGTTTTCGTCCAACACAGAAATAGATTGAATTCCGTTTTCATCACCTTCAATTTTAGCGATTCCAATTGGAGTTTTATAATATGTGGTTTGCAAATTAAACACCAAAAACGTCTTTAGAATTCTGCGTAGTAATTTCTGAAATTTCTTGGAAAGTTAATCCGTAAATATCTACTAACTTGTCCACAACTTGAGTAATATAGCTGCTTTCGTTTCGCTTACCACGATACGGGGTGGGAGCAAGGTATGGTGAATCTGTTTCTAAAACGATATGTTTGATGTCTATTTGGTTTAGAAATTGATCGATTTTTCCGTTTTTGAACGTTGCTACTCCACCAATTCCTAGTTTCATATTGTAAGAAATTGCTTTTTGAGCTTGCTCAAACGTTCCTGTAAAACAATGAAAAATTCCGAATAAATCATCACTTTTTTCTGATTCTAAAACTTCAAAAATTTCATCAAAAGCATCGCGACAATGAATAACTATTGGTAGTTTTTTCTCTTTTGCCCATTGAATTTGTGTGCGAAAAGCTTCTTGTTGTTGCGGTAAAAAACTTTTGTCCCAATACAAATCGATACCGATTTCACCTATTGCAAAAAAATCACGTTTGTCTAACCACTTTTTTACATGTGCTAATTCTTCTTGATAATTTTCTTTTACAGAAGTAGGGTGTAACCCCATCATTAAAAAAACATCATTCGGATAGTTTTTTTCTAGATCGAACATACGTTCTGTGTAAGAACTATCAATCGCAGGAATAAAAAAACGAGAAACACCGGCATCTTTTGCGCGTTGTATCATTTCGTTTCTGTCTTCATCAAATTGTTCTGAATATAAGTGCGTGTGTGTATCAGTAATCATTATTAATCGTTTGTCATTGCGAGGAACGAAGTAATCTCAATGTAAAGATTACGTCACTTCGTTAGTAATGACGTATTTTTGTATTTGTGAACAAAAGTACAAGAAATGACAAGTTTGAAAAAAGTATTACGAAAAAAGAAATACATTAAAATAAAGCTAAAAAAAATGGTGACGAATCATTTAGAGTTAGCTGCTGAAATTAATGGAGTAAAAGGTACTTTTATTTTAGATACAGGAGCGTCTAATTCGTGTGTTGGGTTGGATTTAATTGAGCGTTTTAAACTTATTTCTGAAGAAAGTGACGTAAAAGCAGCAGGAGCGGGTGCAACGGATATGGAAACTCAAAAATCTGAAAATAATACTTTAAAGATTGGAAAATGGAAGAACGATGCTTGTGATTTGGTTTTGTTTGATTTAATGCACGTAAACACAGCATTGAAACAACACGATGCTCAAGAAGTAGACGGAATTATTGGAGCTGACGTTTTAGAGGCTGGAAAAGCTTTCATAGACTATAATAAAAAAGTATTGTACCTAAAAAAGCCTAAAAAGAAAAAGGTAAAAAAATTAAAAGTTCCATTTTAGAAGGAAAAAGGTATAAAAAAACTGTCATTGCGAGGAAGAAATGACGAAGTAATATTTTTTATGAGATTCCTTCACTTCGTTCGGAATGACAGTTTTTATTTATAATTTTAAAGTTATTCTAACTTAAAACAGTTTTTATTCTTTTAATTGCTTCACGCAATTGCAATTCAGAAGCGGCATATGACAAACGAATACAGTTTGGTGCACCAAAAGCTTCCCCAGTAACCGTAGCTACATTTGCTTTCTCTAATAATAACATAGAAAAATCGTTTGCATTATTGATAGTTTTTCCTTGAATAGTTTTTCCAAAGAAATCAGAAATATCTGGGAAAATGTAAAAAGCACCTTCAGGTACGTTTAATTTGAACCCGTCAATTTCACCTAATAATTGTAATACTAAATCTCTACGGTTTTTAAATTCATCAACCATGTATTGTACTTTTTCAGGAGATGCTTTTACCGCAGTAATTGCAGCGCGTTGTGCTATACAATTAGTTCCTGAAGTAATTTGCCCTTGCATTTTTGTACATGCTTTTGCTATCCATTCAGGAGCGCCGATATAACCAATTCTCCATCCAGTCATCGCAAATGCTTTTGCTAATCCGTTAACAGTGATGGTACGATCGTACATGCTTTCAATAGCAGCAAAACTAAATGGTTTTGTTCCGTAGTTAATGTGTTCGTAAATCTCGTCTGATAAGATATATGTATTTGGATGCTTTTCTAATACTTTAGCTAATGCTCTGTATTCTTCTTCACTGTAAATAGAACCACTAGGGTTGGTTGGTGAGTTGAAGAAAATCATCTTTGTTTTAGGGGTGATTGCTGCTTCTAATTGTGCTGGAGTGATTTTAAAATCAGTATCAATAGAAGAAGGAATCTCTTTATATGTTGCTTCGCATAAAGTAGCTATTGCAGAATAGCTTACCCAGTATGGTGCTGGTAATAATACTTCATCACCAGGATTTAATAATACTTGCGCTACATTAGCGATAGATTGTTTAGCTCCTGTTGAAACCACAATTTGATTTGGGCTGTATGTTAAATTGTTATCACGTTGAAATTTTTCACAAATAGCTTCTTTTAACTCTACATAACCATCAACTGGAGTATAAGCATTGTAGTTTTGATTGATGGCTTCAATAGCTGCATCTTTAATAAAATCAGGAGTGTTAAAATCAGGTTCTCCTAAACTTAAGCTAATAATGTCTTTACCTTCTGTTTTTAATTCTCTTGCTTTAGCAGCCATTGCTAAAGTTTCCGATACAGGTAAACTTTTAATTCTGTTTGATAATGCGTTTGACATTGTTGTAATATGTTGTGTGTGTTGTTTACGCTAGTTGAGGTTTTTTTCCTAATTCAGCTAAATGCTTAAAATGCTCGATAACTGCTTTACGAGTTGTTTTGTATTCGTTGTAAGGAAGGTTAAATTCCTTTGCAGTTTCTTTTACAATCTTAGCTAATTTATCATAATGAATATGAGAAATATGTGGAAAAATATGATGTTCTACTTGATGGTTTAATCCACCAGTATAAAAGTTAATGAACCAATTTTTAGGAGCAAAATTTGCAGTAGTGTATAATTGGTGAATAGCCCAAGTGTTTTTCATATTACCGTCTTCATCTGGCAAAGGCATTTCGGTTTTAGGAACAATATGTGCTAATTGAAAAACAACACTTAAAATAATTCCTGCGGTGTAGTGCATTACGAAAAATCCGATTAATACCTTCCACCAAGCAATGTTCATAACTGCTATTGGTAACACAATCCAAAGAACGTAATAGATAACTTTTGAGATTACTAATTTTGTCCATTCTTTTGCTGGATTTGGAAATTCACCATACGATAACTTACGTTTTAAGTAACTGTGCATTTGCTTAAAGTCTGTAGTAATTGCCCAGTTAATAGTTAACAATCCGTATAAAAAAATTGAGTAATACTTTTGGAACTTATGAATCCATAACCATTGTGCATGTTTAGAAAAACGGATAATTCTACCAGCATCCATATCTTCATCATGATCTTGAATGTTTGTGTAGGTGTGGTGTAAAACGTTATGTTGTACTTTCCAGTTGTAAACGTTTCCTGCTAAAATATAAATACTGCTTCCAAAAAGTTTATTCACCCATTTTTTACTAGAAAATGATTCGTGGTTGGCATCGTGCATCACATTCATACCAACACCAGCCATTCCTACACCCATTAAAACGGTAAGTGCTAATTTTATCCATTGCGACATGTCAACAGTTAAAATTAAAATGAACGGAACTATAAAAGTTGCTAACATGATGATAGCTTTTGAGTATAATTTCCAGTTACCAGTACGTTTGATATTGTTTTCTTTGAAGTAATTGTTAACTCTTTTGTTTAGAGTTCTAAAAAACTTCGTTTTGTCTATTCTTGAGAAGTTTACTGTCTTCATTTGTTGTTTGTTTGTGTCGCAAAAATAAACGTTTTTGCTTCACGGTTATTGCTTTTAAGATACTTTTTAACGAATTGAATATCTTTTGTTGAAAAGTAAATGATACTAATTTGTTTTTTACTTTTGCATCGAAATTAATAGCATCATGGAAATCATTAAAAAATACTTTCCGAATCTTACGGAACAACAAGTTGAACACTTTTCTAAATTACAAGAGTTATATAAAGATTGGAATTTAAAAATTAACGTAGTTTCTCGTAAAGATATTGATGAGTTGTACTTGCGTCACGTATTACATTCGTTGGGAATTGCAAAGATTATGGAGTTTCAACCGAAGGCGAAAGTAATGGATGTTGGCACAGGTGGTGGTTTTCCAGGAATTCCTTTGGCTATATTATTTCCTGAAACGCAATTTCATTTAGTAGATTCTATCGGAAAAAAGATAAAAGTAGTAAATGAAGTAGTAGAAGGGTTGGGGTTAGAAAACGTAAAAACTACTCATGGACGTGTTGAGGAAGTTAAAGACACGTACGATTTTATTGTAAGTAGAGCAGTTGCTCAAATGGAAACTTTTCACCGTTGGATTAAAGATAAGGTGCAAAAGAAACAAAATCACGAGTTAAAAAACGGAATTTTGTATTTAAAAGGAGGTGACCTTACTGAAGAACTTGCGAACTTCCCTAAAGCCACCATTTATGATTTACCAGACTTTTTTGAAGAAGATTTTTTCGAAACCAAAAAAGTCGTACATGTACCTATTAAGTTTAAAGGCTAGTTTAACAGCATCCTGAATTTGGTGCGCAACAACTTTCTGTTTGTTTTTGTAAATCAGATAAGCGAACTCTTGGTTTTTCTGTTGGAATTCCGCAGTTGTCTTTAGCTAAACAATCGGTTTGTTTTGTAGTTAATAAGAAATTAGTACCGTCAAAATCCAGTCCGTATTTGCCAATTGTACTTCCTTGGTATTCTACTTCAATTTCTAAATTAGAAGGAATGTTTAATACTTTTTCAGATAACTCAATAATGTGGATTAATTTCTCAGGATGTAACCTATGGTCATAGTCATTTGCATTCCATAACTGAAAGTTTACCACTTCTTCATTTCTAATTGTTCCACCACAATCGATAAAACTCTTGGTGATTTTACCTACTTCAGTTACATGAAAATGATTGGGCACTAAACTACCATCAGGTAATTGAAACGCTATTGTTTTTAATGTGCTTAAATGCTGTTTTATTTCTGATAATTTCATGATGTTATTTTTATTGTAATATTACGATTAATAGTTTTAAATTTTTTTAGCAACAACTCTGGTTGTTCATGTCAAGGTTTAAAAAAGAAGAAAGCAACGTTTTAATTTCTTTCCATTTTATTGGATTTATACAATAACAAACACTAGTTCCTTCAATTGTTCCTTTAATAATTTCGAGCTTTTTTAATTCTTTTAAATGTTGTGAAATTGTTGGTTGAGCCAAACCAATTTCGTCAACTAAATCACCACAAACGCAAGAATTCAATTTGAATAGATGCTGTAAAATAGCAATACGAGCTGGGTGACCTAACACTTTTGCAATATTGGCTAACTCGTTTTGTTCTTTTGTAAATATTTCGGATTTAGTTATTCCCATTATTTAATTTATATATTGCAATATTACGATTAATAATTGAAAGATAATCTGTTTTTAAATATTTTTTAGAATTTTAATACCAACGCCTTTTCTTTTTTTTAGAGTTGGTAGATTTTCTACTTTTAGAATTGTTACTTGTTGTATTGGGTTGCTTCTTAGGTTTTGGTTTTGCTAAAGGAAAAGGATGATCCTCAATTATCGTAAGAGGTCTTTGTAGTATTTGTTGAATAGCTTTTATATATGAAGTTTCATCAGCGCTACATAATGAAAAAGCAATTCCTGATTTTCCTGCTCTACCTGTTCTACCAATTCTGTGTACATAGGTTTCAGGAATGTTAGGTAAATCAAAATTTATAACAGCATCTACTTTACTAATATCAATACCACGAGCAGCAACATCGGTAGCAATTAAAATACTTGCTTTGTTGGTTTTTAAATCTTCAATAGCTTTATTGCGTAGGTTTTGTGATTTATCTCCGTGTAAACTTGCAACGCTGCATCCGTTTTTAATCAGAGTTTGCTCTAGTTTATCAACACCTAATTTGGTACGTCTAAAAATAATGATTTTACCATTGATTTCTTTTCGTAATAAGTGCAAACACAAGTCGGTTTTATTTCTTTTAGGAACATAATACAATAACTGACCAATGTTTTTGGATGTGCTTCCAGAAGGATTGATGGTTATTTTTTCTGGTTGAAGCAACATCGATTTTGCCAATTGGCTAATGGTTTCAGGCATTGTTGCAGAAAAAAGTAAGGTTTGTTTTTTACGAGGACATGACTCTTCAATTTTCTGAACATCTTCAATAAACCCCATGTCTAGCATTAAATCAGCTTCATCAATAACCAATGTTTTTAGCTGACGCAAATCAATACTTCCTTGTTTGTGTAAATCGATAAAACGACCAGGTGTAGCTATTAAAATATCAACGCCTTTTGCTAGAATGTCTTTTTGAGGTTGTAATGAAATTCCGCCAAAAACAGCAGTACTTCTCAAATTTGTGTATTTAGCATAGGTGCTAAAACTTTCTTGAATTTGAATAGCCAACTCCCGAGTAGGGCTAACTACCAATGCTTTTATTTTTTTACCACTTTTTTCTGAATCTTGTACTTTTAATAAACTCTGAATAATTGGCAATGCAAAAGCAGCAGTTTTACCTGTACCGGTTTGTGAAGTTACCACTACATCTTTTTTTTCTAATACAACAGGAATTACTTCTTGTTGAACAGGAGTAGGAGTGTGGTATTTGTTTTCGGTAAGTGCTTTAAGGATGTTAGCCTCTAATGATAAATCAGAAAATTGCATCGAATTGATTTTTTTGCAAAGGTAGCTGAAAAGGAAGAGTTTATTTGATGTTATTCCATATATCTAAATAGATTTTCCAATTATTATCTATCTTTTTCCAAACAATTACATATTTCCCTTTCCATGATAGTGAGCTTCCATCTGATTTTTGTGTAGTTCCTTCATAAACACCATAATCGTATGCTTCATTACCATTGATTTTTATTTCATGCGGAGTAACTTTATGATGAGTTATTTTTGCTCCATTTCTCGGTGTCCAATAGGTAATGATTGCTTTTCTGCCCTCAATGATTTTCGTATTGTTTGGAAAGATTTTAGCATCTTCAGTATAAGAATTTCCAATACTTTTAGCATCGCCATTCATAACGTGATTAGAAAATTCAGCAACATTGTTGAGTATGGTTTTAATGTCTTTAGCATCTCCAATATAATTCTGTGAAAAACTTAAAGTAGAAGTTAGCAAAGTGATGATGAGAAGTAACTTTTTCATTGTTAAGTTGTTTTGTGTAGTGTAAATTTAATAAAAATTGAATTTTGACACTTTTTTTACATTCGATTTGCATTTTTTAGGCGTGTTCAAAATAATTTTGAGGAAAACTTTAAAAACAAATAATTATGAATGTATTAAAAAAAGGAATGTTACTAGGAGTAGGTTTGTTAACTGTTGTTTTGGTTAGCGGATATGCTAAAAGTTCATCAAAAAAAATAACAACCGAAGAAAAGAAGGTTGAAGCTACTACAAATAAAACAATAAACATGTTTGTAACACACGGACATTGTAGTACGCCTTTTGGCGGTGTTGTAACTAAATTAAATGTAGATGTTCCTGTTCGCTTAGATGCTGGTAACCCTCTTGAAAACATGAATATTTCATTTGAAGTAGATCCGAATTCATTTAGAGCTTGTAGAGGCGATGAGGCAGATTTAACAGCTAGAATTAAAACACCAGGTGTTTTTATTAATGAAGCTAATGAAAGCATCACTTTTAAAACAACAAATGTGTATGTTATGGGAGTAGATTGGTATCAAGTAAATGGAAAAATGTCGATTAAAGGTGTAGAACGTGAAGTGAAGTTCTTTGCAACTGGAATTAGAAATGTAGACGAAAGCATGTCTAAGTCGTTAGTGTTACAAGGACAAGTAAACTTACTTGATTGGGGGATTGATTATGATAAGTTGGTGAACGGGCAATCATCAGATGTACCAACAAAATGGTTGTATTTAAATATGAAAATTGAGTTGAGTTAATAATATTTAATTTAAATAGCCAAAATAGTAGATCAACACTATTTTGGCTATTTGTATAGTAAAATACAATTGTTAGTTACTTTTCACATTACTGAATATTTTTTCAAAGGCATTATACACTGCTAAATGTAAAGTATCTCCATGATTTTGCTTTTCAAAAAAATCAAAAAACAATTTTGTGTTTTCTTGTTTCTTAATTGATAGTTTTTCATGTAGTTTTCGAGCAATTTTTTCCATTATTTCCCCTTCTTTTCCAACAGCGATATAAATTGATTTGTTAGAAGTGTAAACTGACGGTTTGTAGTTGAGTAATGATTCGTCATCCCACCATAAGCTAGGGCTTACTATAATATAGTTGTCAAATAAACTGGGTTTTTTAAACAAAATTTCAGTAGCTAAAAGTCCACCAAGTGATTGTCCTATTAAAGTTTTAATTGAGCTTGTTTGATAGTTTTTATCAATAAAAGGTTGTAGTTCTTTTTCAATAAAATGGATAAATTTTTCTGATTCTCCAGTAGTTGGAAAATCTTCTTTGTCTTTTTTATTGCTTGTAGGAAAAGTAAAATCTTTTTTTCTGTCAATATTTGAAATTCCAACTACAATTGATTCTGGTATCATGTTAATCCAAGAAAAAGAACCAAACTGTACAAGACCGACAATATGAATAAAGTCTTCATCAATAGAGCCGTCTAATAAATAGATAACAGGATATTTTTTTAAAGAATCTTTAGAGTATCCATGCGGTAAGTAAATGTTTAATTGTCTATCCTCATTAAGAATTTTTGATCGAAACTGTATTTTATCTCCAATAGATAGTTGAGTTGTAGTATTTTGGTTATTGTTTTGTGAAAAAGTGTAGCTACAAAAAATAAAAAATATAATGGTTAAAAATAAGTTTTTCATTGTTAATGTGTTTTGATATAGGTAGTTATGGATTTAGTTTTTTAAATGATTAGTTTTAAAAATAAATCATCTATACAGGGTAGAAAACATTTTAAAAGATAATAATAATTGAAAAACGAAATTAGATGATTTCAAATTCAAAACAAATAAAAAAGTCAATCTCCTTTAAGATTGACTTTTTTATTTATTGTAAAAAATAATTTTCTATCCTAAGAACGGGTAACGATAATCTGTTGGAGAAACGAATGTTTCTTTGATTAATCGAGGAGATAACCAACGTAATAAATTTTGAGCAGATCCTGCTTTATCGTTTGTACCTGATGCTCTTGCACCACCGAATGGTTGTTGCCCTACAACAGCACCTGTTGGTTTATCGTTAATATAAAAGTTACCAGCACAATTTACTAATGCTTCGGTTGCTTCTGTAATAGCATAACGATCTGTTGAGAATACAGCACCTGTTAAGGCGTATTCAGACGTTCCGTCAACTAATTTTAAAGTATTAGCCCAATCAGCATCTTCATATATATAAACCGTTACTACAGGTCCGAATAATTCGGTTTCCATAGTAGTATACTTTGGGTTTGTGGTTAAGATAACTGTTGGTTCAATAAAGTATCCTTTTGATTTATCGTAATTACCACCCGCAATAATTTCAGCATCCGAATCTGCTTTTGCTTGGTCGATATACTTTGCTAACTTATCAAAAGAACCCTCGTGAATTACCGCAGTAATAAAGTTACTCATATCTTCTGGCGACCCCATTTTAAAAGAAGCGATATCTTCTTTTACATAATTCAAAGTCTCTTCAGCGATAGATTTTGGCAAATATACTCTTGAAGCTGCAGAACATTTTTGTCCTTGGAATTCAAAAGCACCACGAGAAATACCGGTAGCTACTTGCTTTGGGTTTGCAGATGGATGCGCAACGATAAAATCTTTACCACCAGTTTCACCTACAATTCTTGGGTATGTTTTATAAGTGTGGATGTTTTCTCCAATCTTTTTCCATAATTCCTTGAATACGTAAGTTGAACCAGTAAAGTGGATTCCAGCAAAGTCAGGAGAAGCTAAAACAGCATCAGTAATTTCAACAGGATCACCCATAATCATGTTAATTACACCATTTGGTAAACCTGCTTCTTTGAAAACTTGCATAATTACTTCCGCAGAAAAAATTTGACTATCCGAAGGTTTCCAAACAACAGTATTCCCCATCATCGCTGCAGATGCTGGTAAGTTAGCAGCGATTGCAGTAAAGTTAAACGGAGTAATTGCATATACAAATCCTTCTAACGGACGGTACTCAACACGGTTCCAAATTCCGTCATCAGAGTTTGGTTGTTCGTTGTAAATTTCAGACATGTATTCTACGTTAAAACGTAAAAAGTCAATCAATTCACAAGCAGCATCAATCTCAGCTTGGTGCACAGTTTTAGATTGTGCAATCATAGTTGCCGCATTGATCTTTGCGCGATAAGGACCAGCGATTAATTCCGCAGCACGTAAAAAGATAGCAGCACGTTGTTCCCAAGGCATTTGTGCCCATTCGTTACGAGCTTCTAAAGCAGCTGCGATAGCGTTTTTAGCATGCGTTCTTCCTCCAATATGATAAGTTCCTACAACGTGTTTGTGGTCGTGAGGTGGTGTCATAGTACGAGTGTCTCCTGTTTTAACTTCTTCGTTACCGATGTACATTGGTACGTCTATGTTTCCGTTAAAATAAGCTTTGTATTGGTTTGCTACTGCTTCTCTTTCTGATGAACCTGGAGCATATCCTTTTACGGGTTCGTTAATGGCTGTTGGTACGTGAAAAAATCCTTTTCCCATTTGTATGTTGTTTGTTGAATTAAATTTAATTTCTTTGTTACAGATAAGTCTGTATAATTTTTCTTGACGTACAAAGTTACGGTTATTTTAGAAATATAGAAACGGACAAAAGGCTAAAACTTTATAAAAGAAAAACAAGATGTGTACGGTAACTTATTTACCTTTAGGGAATAACGATTTTATATTAACTTCTAATCGAGATGAAGATCCGAAGAGAAAAACAATTCCACCAAAAGAATATCTTGAAGACGGTGTAAAATTAACCTATCCTAAAGATGAATTAGCGGGAGGCACTTGGATTGGGTTAAGCGAGAAAAGTCGTTTGATTTGCTTATTAAACGGAGGTTTTACAAAGCACTCAAGAGAAGAGTCGTATCGAATGAGCAGGGGAGTTATTGTTAAAGAACTGCTGAAGGTTGATGACCCTGTTGAGGTAATTATTCATTTTGATTTTAAAGGAATTGAGCCTTTTACCATTGTGTTAGTAGATTGGAAAGTTGGTTTACAAGCTTATGAATTGGTTTGGGATGGAAAACAAAAACATTTTCAAGAGTTGGGGAATGAACCAAAAATATGGTCGTCTTCTACCTTATATAACGAAGAAATGAAACAATTACGTAAAGAATGGTTTGTAGAATGGGTTGCTCAAAACCTTGAGTTTACACAAGAAAAGATTCTTGAATTTCATCAAGATGAAACCAAAGGAAATCAAGAAGTTTCTCTAAAAATGAAACGCTCTTACGTTGAAACGGTTAGTGTTACTTCGGTGATGAAAACTAATCAAGAAGTTTCAATGAACTATTTAAATTTACTTTAAATGACAAGTGAATAATTTAAGAGAACAAAAAAGCAGCAAACATTATTCCGACAACACCAAAAGAAGCAAGGTTTACAAAAACAAAATTTACAAAGCAATATTTAATAAATGTCTTTATGTAACCTTGTTGGTAAAACTTCTTCATGGCTAAAAACAGGTAAATTAAAAAGGCTAATCCAAATATTAAGAAAGCATTAGAGTTGTTGTTTATAGTGTAAATAAACATGAATAAAGTTAATAGTATGAAAAATATGGTTTGCGTATGAAAGACAAAAACCAAATGTTCTACATACGTAAATTTTCTTCTTATATACACAAACTTAATGAAAAGGGTGAAAATAGGCAGTAAGATAAATAATGCGATAGAGGCGTAGGAAATAGCTTGTTTTAAAAAAATAGAAGGATTAGATTCCCAAGAATTAATAACACTACATCTTGTGTATAAAAACTTGTTAAAAAAAGTTTTTTCAATTTGTAGGCTGTCTAATGCAGTTTGAGTTGATGTTAAAGGTTTTCGTTTTTGGAACTTTCTCATTTTAGAAATTGAAGAAATTCCAATATTGATATTTATAGGGTTTTTATTGGTTTTTTTTACGTTTGATGAATCTAAATCTGGAAGAAGGTTTGTTAATTGCTTTTTTGTAGTAGAATCTACATTTTTAAATGTTTCGCTTAGTTCAGTTTTTAAAGCATTGTTAATGGAATCTAATTCTTGTTGTGTTAATTTTTCTGTGGCTTCTGTAAAACTAATTTTTTTTGGAGCTTCGTCGTTGTTTAAATCCGTAAAGCTTTGGTAAGTGTTTATAATACCTAGACTTATGAAAAATAAAATTGAAACTGTAAGATAAAATCGAAATGGATTTGTATATCGAGCACGTTTTCCTTCAATATAATCTTTTGATACTTTTCCTGGAGAAATTAATAAAGGGATTATGGTTTTCCAAAACTTAGCATCCCAAGAAAAGAATCCTGCAAAAATCTCTTGAATAAAACTTTTAAACGTTATTTTTTTTCCTTTGTTTTTTTGCCCGCATTCAGGACAAAATCTTTCTTCTCTGGTAAAAGGAAATCCGCAATTTAAGCAGTTAGGGTCTTTAATAACTGCTACTTTATTCTTTTTGGTCATTAGTTTAAAGTAAACGTAGAGGTTAGTTGAAAAGTTGGAATGATAACTAAAAATTCTTCAAGCGTTTTGGTGTTTATCATTTTATAGTTTCCTCCCATCGCTCCTGTTGTTGATAACAAGAAGCAGTTTGATCTGTAATTGTAAATATCATTAGGTTTTAAGGTAGGGGTTTCTCCAACAACGCCTTCGCCTTCTACATATTCAATATCGTTTAACGCATCAAAAATTACCCAATAACGTTCTAGTAATTTTACTGTTTCTTTTGATTTGTTTTCAATAGAAATATAATAACTAAAAGCATAGAACTGTTGATAGTTTCTAAGAACAGTTCCTTTAAAGGAAGTTTTAACCGATATTTTTATGCCTTTTGTTATTTGTTGAAACATAGGATAAAGATACTCCTTTTTCGGTTTTTAATCAATTTTTATAGATGCAGTTACCTATTCTGATTAAAATAACCGTTACCAACGCCAATAACTCGGTCATAAATTTCACCAAAAGGTTTGTAGTAAACAATCACAGTATACTCGTTTTCAGTTTCAAAAAAAGAACCATCAATACCGTATAAATCAACAGTGTTGTTGCTGTCTATAGTCGCATAACTGTAGTTGTAAAAACCTTGCTTGAAAGGAATTGATGCTTTATAAATTTGTTGTGAAGCATCGTAGGTCATCTTATTTTCTTCTGATAATTCATAATTATTGAAAGCCCCATAAACATAAACTTCTTTGTTGTTAAGAGGTTCGTAAGCATCCAAAGAAAAATGAACTAACGAGTAGTCTGCTTCTGTGTTGTCTTGTTCGTTAATAACATCACGTTCGGTGGTTCTAATAACAAATTGTCCGTTAATATCTGGGTTGTAGGTATAGATTTTGTCGGCTCTAGGCTCGTCAGTGTACAAGTAACTATGATAAATTTCTTCGCGTTCAACTCTAGCGACATTCAAACTACTGCTTCTAATAAATTTAGTGTCAAAATTTAAAAACTCATTACCAGCCCAAAAATTAGTTGCTACTGTGTGGTTGTATTGTAATTGTTGAGGTTTTATAAAAACAGGTTCAAGATTGTTAATTGCTGTATTCCAGTTATGATTCTGAAAAAGTGTAACATTAATTTCTTGATTTGGGTTGTTAATTTGCAGGTTTGGGTGATTTATTAAAAACTGAACAGTTTGCTGTTCGTTTGTTGTTGAAGCATTTCTACTTCTAAACACAGCAACGCCTACAGTAGTTATATCTTCATAAAATACACAGCGCCTTGTAAAAACTACTTCGTAATCTTCATCTAATACTGAAATTAGGTAATTTCCACTTTTGGTAATAATTGTATTTTGATTAGGAATTTCTACCCAATAATGCGTGTAGGGTTGTAAGGTGTTGAAGGAATTGGAGAAATTGATAATTTCATTCTGTTCAAACCCTTGAATGTATTGATTGCTGGTCATTGAGCTTGGTTTCCAATCGTGAGTCATGTGCTCAATTTTGTACTGATATTGTTTGCTGTCGGCATCCAAATCATCAAAGGAAAGTTTTAAAACATCTCCTAAGCGAACAATAGCAGTATATTGATGTGGATTGTTTTTAGGTCTTAACTGAACCGTTTTTATATTTTGACTATATACCGAAGTAGCTAAAAAAATAAGAGCTACCAAAACGTTTTTTGTTTTCATATCTAAACAAAAGTATCAAAATATACGCCAAAGACAAGATTTTTATTTAGAATTGTTATAAATAATGTTGTTTGCAAAAGATAAAAATGGTTTTGTTCTGCAATGGTTTTCAAAATTTTTAAATTTGCATGTTTTTTAAGAAAATCAAATTAATCAGTTCCTATGTCAAAAGACATCCGTATTAAGAAAGGCTTGGACATCAAGCTAGTTGGCGAGGCAGAACAAGTAACTACTGAACTTTCATTAGGTAGTGTGTTTGCAGTAAAGCCAGATGATTTTCACGGCGTTATTCCTAAAATTTTAGCTAAAGAGGGTACAGAAGTAAAAGCAGGTGAAGCACTTTTTTATGATAAAAGTGATGAGCGTATTTTATTTCCTAGTCCTGTTAGTGGAAAGGTTACAGAAATCGTACGTGGAGCACGAAGAAAAGTTTTAGCAATTAAAATCACTGCTGATGCACAGCAGGAATACAAAGATTTTGGTAAGAAAGATGTAAATGCAATGTCTGGTGAAGAAGTGAAAAATCACTTATTTACTTCAGGTTGTTGGCCATTTGTAAAGCAACGTCCGTACGACGTGGTTGCAAATCCGAATCAAGCACCAAAAGCAATTTTTGTTTCAGCGTATGCAAGTGCACCATTAGCTGCTGATTATGATTATGCGTTAAAAGGTAAAGAAGCTGAATTACAAGCTGCTTTAACTGCGTTAACAAAGTTAACTGACGGTAAAGTTCACGTATCTGTAGCGAAAAACTCAACATTATCTCCGTTTAAGGATGTTAAAGGTGTTGAATTGCATAAGGTTTCAGGACCGCACCCAGTTGGTAATGTAAGTACTCAGATTGCTCAAATAGATCCTATCAATAAAGGTGAAGTTGTTTGGGTGGTAAGTCCGCAAGATTTAGTAGTAATGGGTGAGTTATTCTTAACAGGGAAATTTAACGCTACTAGAACAATTGCTTTATCAGGGTCTAAATTTAACAAGCCACAATATGTAACTGCAGTTGCAGGAGCAAACATAGCTGATGTTGTTAAGGGTAACTTAAACAACGATAACGCTCGCGTAATTAGCGGAAACGTGTTAAGTGGAGAGCAAGTTGGTGAAGACGGATTCTTAGGGTATTACGACAACGTAGTTACTGCAATTCCTGAAGGAGATGATTATGAATTCTTCGGATGGAACAAGCCAATCTTTAACAAGATATCTACTTCTAGAGCATTAACATTCTCTTGGTTAAATCCGAAGAAAAAATACGACTTAAATACGAATACTAACGGTGAACACAGAGCATTTGTGGTAACTGGTTCGTATGAAGAAGTATTTCCGTTAGATATCTATCCGATGCAATTATTAAAAGCTTGTATGTATAAAGACCTAGACGAAATGGAAGGGTTAGGAGCTTATGAAGTTGCACCAGAAGATTTTGCGTTAACAGAATTTATTTGTGTATCAAAACAGCCTCATCAAAAAATCATTCGTGAAGGATTGGATTTAATGAGAGCAGAATTAGGATAAGATATGGGCTTAAAACAGAATTTACATAATTTAAAAGAAAAATATAAAGGTACTAAGATGGCACCTGCGTTTAACGCAATCCACACCTTTTTATATTTGCCTAATGAAACTACTCATGGTGGTACGCACATTAAGGCAGCAGACGATTTAAAGCGTACGATGAATATCGTAATTATGGCATTGGTTCCGTGTTTAATCTTCGGAATGTTTAATGCAGGATATCAACACAACGCTGCAATTAACGGATTTTCAGAAGGAATGTCTTTCTTTAGTGGAGACTTCTGGAATATGGATAATTTCTTCATTGGTTTAAAGAAAATTTTACCATTAGTAATTGTATCATATCTAGTTGGTTTAGTAATCGAATTCATCTTCGCAGTAATTAAAGGACACGAAGTAGAAGAAGGATATTTAGTAACAGGAATGTTAGTTCCGTTAATCGTACCAGTAGATTTACCATTATGGATGTTAGCAGTTGCGGTTGCTTTCGGGGTAGTAATAGGTAAAGAAGTATTTGGTGGTACAGGAATGAATATTTTAAACCCAGCGTTAACTATTCGTGCATTTTTATTCTTCGCATATCCTACTTGGATGTCGGGAGATAAAGTATGGGTTCACGGAGCAGTTGAAACTGCTGGAACTGCAGATGCTATTTCAGGAGAAACTATCTTAGGTAGTTTAGCGCAAACGCAACCAATAAATTACTCGGTTTCTGATATGTTCTTCGGATTTATTCCAGGTTCAGTAGGAGAAACTTCAACATTATTAATCTTATTAGGAGGGTTATTCTTAATCTTAACTAAGATTGGAAGTTGGAGAATCATGTTGTCTTCAGTAATCGGAGCATTAGTAATGGGATTCATCTTTAATCAAGTAGTTGATATGGGATGGATTGGTGAAACAAGTAAGTTTTACGGATTAATGAGTTTAGATTTCTGGAAACATTTATTAATTGGAGGTTTTGCATTTGGTGCGGTATATATGGCAACTGATCCTGTATCAGCAGCACAAACTAATAAAGGAAAATGGATTTACGGTTTCTTAATCGGATTTGTTTCAATTATGATTCGTGTATTCAACCCAGCATATCCAGAAGGAGTAATGTTAGCAATCTTATTAATGAATGTATTTGCTCCAACAATCGACCATTATGTGGTTCAAGGAAATGTAAAAAGAAGATTAAAACGTTTAAAAGCTAAAACTGCCTAATTATGAGTAAGAAGACAGATAGTAATGTATACACAATACTTTTCGCAATAGGAATGGTATTAGTAGTAGGTGCGTTGTTAGCTTTTACAGCGTCATCTCTTCGCCCAATGATTGATGCTAACAAACGTATCGAGAAGCAACAAAACATTTTGTATGCAATGGGTGTAAATGAAAATGACGAAACAAATGTAGAGTTTGTTTCTAAAGATAAAGTAGCAGATGAGTTTGCTAAATACATTAAAAAGCAATTAGTAATCGAAGGAGATAATGTTTCTGAAGACACTAAAGCTTATTTAATTGATGTAAAAAAACAACAAACAGCTGCTAAAGAAGGTAAAACAAGAAAATTACCATTATTTGTTGGTGAAAAAGATGGACAAACTTTTTACATCGCACCAATTAGAGGTAAAGGTCTTTGGGATGCTATTTGGGGATACGTTGCTATGGATAAAAACATGGTGGTTCAAGGTGTGTTTTTCGATCATAAAGGAGAAACTCCAGGTTTAGGAGCTAACATTAAGCAACGTTTCTTTATGGATGATTTTGCTGGAGAAGATTTAATGAACAACGGTTCTTTTAAAGGAATTGCGGTTTCAAAATCTAACGGAGATCCTAAGAATGAAGATAAGAATGATAACGAGGTAGATGCTATTGCTGGAGCAACTATTACTGGAGACGGTGTTGCTGCAATGCTTAAATCAGAATTAGCATTATACGTACCTTACTTTAAAACATTAAAATAATTATGGGACTTTTATCAAAAAAAGACGCAGCGTTAATTACTGATCCATTAGCAGATAATAACCCAATTACAATTCAGGTATTAGGTATTTGTTCTGCATTGGCAATTACAGCAGAGTTAAAGGCTTCTATCGTAATGTCAATCTCAGTATTATTTGTATTAGGAGTAGGAAACGTAGTAATCTCGTTAATGAGAAATATTATTCCATCTAAAATTAGAATTATCGTACAGTTAATCGTAGTTGCTGCTTTAGTAATTATTGTTGATCAGGTACTAAAAGCGTTTGCTTATGAGTTAAGTAAAACCTTATCGGTATTCGTAGGATTAATTATTACGAACTGTATTATTATGGGACGTTTTGAAGCGTTTGCCTTAGGAAACGGACCATGGAGATCGTTCTTAGACGGAATTGGAAATGCTTTAGGATATGCAGTAATCTTAATTATTGTAGGTTTCTTTAGAGAATTATTAGGTTCTGGTACTTTATTAGGAATTAAAGTATTAGGAGATCCTATTGAAAAGACAGGATTGTATGCTTTTGGATATGAAAACAACGGATTTATGTTATTGTCACCAATGGCATTAATCGTTGTAGGTATCATTATTTGGGTACAACGTTCAAGAAATAAAGCATTAATTGAGGACTAACCTAGTTAGTATTCATTAAAAATATAGAAAAATGGAACATATAGAATTATTTTTCAAGTCGATATTTATAGATAACATGGTATTTGCAACCTTTTTAGGAATGTGTTCATACCTTGCAGTATCTAAAAAAGTATCTACAGCTGTAGGTTTAGGAGCAGCCGTAATTTTCGTATTAGCGGTTACTGTACCAGTAAACTGGTTGTTAGATCAATATTTATTACAACCAGGAGCATTAAAATGGTTAGGAGCAGAGTATGCAGATTATGATTTAAGTTTCTTGTCATTTATTATGTTTATTGCAACCATTGCAACAATGGTACAATTGGTAGAAATTATTGTTGAAAAATTTGCGCCTGCATTATATAACTCTTTAGGGATTTTCTTACCGTTAATTGCAGTAAACTGTGCAATTTTAGGAGGATCTTTATTTATGCAATCACGTGAAATCCCTACGTTAGGTTTATCATTTACCTATGGTGTTGGTTCAGGTATCGGATGGTTTTTAGCAATTCTAGCGATTGCTGCAATCCGTGAAAAAATCAGATATTCATCTGTGCCACCAGCCTTAAGAGGATTAGGAATCACATTTATTATTACTGGTTTAATGGCTATCGGATTTATGAGTTTCGGTGGAATGTTAACAGGTGGTGATGATGAAGGTAAAAAAGAAGAAACTACAGCAGTTCAGGTTCAAAAGAAAGAAGTAGAAGAGAAAGTTGTTGAAGAAACTGAAGAGAAAGCTGAAGAATTAGCTAATAACACTAAAGAAATTACAGAATAATGGTATTTTTAGAAGTAAGCACAGGAGGAACAGTTGCTATTACAGTATTAGCGTTTTTAGCGGTAATCTTAGTTTTAGTAGCCTTATTATTATTTGTTAAGCAAAAACTGGCACCATCTGGTCCAGTTAAAATAACAATTAATGGAGATAAAACTATTGAAGTTCCTTCAGGAGGAACGTTATTGTCAACTTTAGGAAATGAAAAAATATTTTTACCATCTGCTTGTGGTGGAGGGGGTTCTTGTGTACAATGTGAGTGTCATGTAAATTCAGGTGGAGGAGAAGCTTTACCTACAGAAACACCACACTTTACACGTAAAGAATTACAACACGGTATCCGTTTAGCATGTCAGGTAAAAGTAAAGCAAGACATGGATATCTCTATTCCAGAAGAAATTTTCGGAATTAAGAAATGGGAAGCAACTGTTGTAAGAAACTATAACGTAGCAACTTTTATTAAGGAGTTTGTAGTTGAAATTCCTGAAGAAATGGATTATAAAGCAGGTGGATATATTCAAATTGAAATACCTCCATGTGAAATAAAATATGCTGATATGGATATTTCAGCACATCCACAAGATCATCCAGGTGAGCCTGATAAATTTGAGGCAGATTGGAATAAATTTAACCTAAGGCCATTGGTAATGAAGAATACCGAAACGGTAGAGCGTGCATATTCTATGGCTTCTTATCCTGCTGAAGGAAGAGAAATAATGTTAAATGTTCGTGTTGCAACACCTCCTTTCGATCGCGCTAAAGGTGGATGGATGGATGTAAATCCAGGGGTGGCATCTTCGTATATTTTTAATCAAAAACCAGGAGATAAAGTAACTATTTCTGGTCCTTATGGTGAATTCTTTATCAATGATTCTGAAGCAGAAATGTTATATGTAGGAGGTGGAGCTGGTATGGCACCAATGCGTTCTCATATCTATCATTTATTTAAAACTTTAAAGACAGGTAGAAAAGTAACATACTGGTACGGAGGTCGTTCTAAAGCAGAGTTATTCTACATTCACTACTTTAGAGCGTTAGAGAAAGATTTTCCAAACTTTAAATTCTACTTGGCATTATCTGAGCCATTAGAACAAGATAATTGGAAGGTTAAAAAAGATATTAATGATGAAGCTGGAGATGGTTTTGTTGGATTTATTCACCAAGTTGTAATAGACCAATATTTATCTAAGCATGATAGTCCTGAGGATTTAGAATTATATTTCTGTGGGCCACCATTAATGAACAAAGCAGTACAAAAAATGGGTGAAGATTTTGGTCTAGATGACGAGAACATCCGTTTTGATGACTTTGGAGGATAAGAATTTTATCATCAAAGAGATAATAAAAAGACCGATACATTTTTGTATCGGTCTTTTTTATGCCTTAAAATTAGCCGTTAGTAAGTAATTTTTAGCTATTTAGAAGTTTTTTAACTTTAAGTTAAACTTAAAGTTGTTCCTTTGTAATTAACTACTAACCAAAAGAAAAGAAACTATGAACTGCCCAAAGTGTCAATCGACATCAGTAAGAAGAAAAAGAAGAAGTGTTTTTCAAAAACTAATCTATTTTAATAAAAAAAGGTTTAAGTGTTTTGAATGTAAAACAGTTTTTTTAGCAAAGTATAACTAATAAATTACATCAAATTTATAAACAGGATTGTTCTCTTCGTATTCAAAAACTTTAGCATAATCCATAACATTAGCTATATCTTCTAACTTACATAAATAAGCTACAACAGCACACAAAGCGTTAAATAATATTTCTTTGTTGGTTGTGTTTTGTGGCTTCGGATTGTAGTGGCATAAGGGAACCATAAATCCACAAGCTTCTAAAAATACTTTTTCAATTTGTAAAAGCTCAAACGGAGTATAACCATTAAACTTTCTACCTAAGTTTTGATGTACCCTACCAACATAACTTAATTCCAACGAACCGTGACCATTTGTTAAATGTTTCCAACTATCTTGATTGTCAAGAATATTACCAACAGCACATGCCGAACAACATTCAGGATTTAATTCGTCATTATGAAAAGCGTTATAAAGTTTTATAAGCGCTTGCTCTAATCGTTTAGGTATTTCCATAATCAAAAAGAATTAACTCCTTTAAATATACAAAATATTGGTTGTACCTTTGCAGCAAATTATTGTTAATGACTACTTTTCAAGATTTAGACTTATCAAATTCACTTAGAAATTCAATTGAAGAATTAGGTTTTGTAAACCCAACACCTATTCAAGAAGAAGCATTTCCTGTAATTCGTTCAGGAAAAGATGTTGTGGGAATTGCACAAACAGGTACAGGTAAAACTTTTGGGTATTTACTACCGATACTTCGTGATTTAAAATTCTCGAAACAGCAGCATCCAAGAGTGATGATTTTAGTACCTACACGTGAATTAGTTGTTCAGGTAGTAGAAGAAATTGAAAAGTTAGCTAAATACATTACGTTAAGAACTATTGGAGTTTATGGTGGGGTAAATTTAAACCGTCATAAAGAAGCAGTAATGCAAGGAGCGGATATTATTGTAGCTACTCCTGGGCGTTTATACGATTTGGCATTAAGCAATGTGTTAAAACTAAAATCGGTTCAAAAATTAGTGATTGATGAAGTAGATGTAATGCTCGATTTAGGTTTTCGTTTTCAGTTGTTAAATATTTTTGATTTATTGCCTCAAAGACGTCAAAACATTATGTTTTCGGCAACTATGACTGAAGATGTAGAGGCTTTAATTGATGACTTTTTTGTAGCACCACATAAAATTGCAATTGCAGTTAGTGGAACACCACTTGACAATATTCAGCAAACAAGTTATGATGTTCCAAACTTCTATACAAAAGTCAATTTATTAAACTATTTATTGTTTGATAAAAATGAGTTTAGTAAAGTACTTGTATTCGCGCCAAATAAGCGAAATGCAGATAGATTGTTCGACTGTGTAGCTGAAGAATATCCATCTCAAGCTTGTGTAATTCATTCTAACAAAACGCAGAATTACCGTTTACGTTCTATTGAACAATTCAATAAGGGAGAAAAACGAATTTTAATTGCAACTGATGTAATTGCCCGTGGATTGGATTTAGAAGAAATTACGCATGTAATCAACTTTAATGTGCCACATTTTCCTGAAAACTACATGCACAGAATTGGTCGTACAGGACGTGCAGAACACGAAGGAAAAGCTATTTTATTTGCTACAGAAAAGGAGCAAGAAGCAAAACAGCGAATTGAGGAGTTAATGGACTATACAATTCCGAAGTTAGCAATTCCAGAGCAAGTAGAAATCTCTAAAGAGTTAACAGAAGAAGAGCGTCCGAAGGAAGAAAGAGAAATCAATAAAAATAGAACTTCTCAAGAATATATCCCGGGACCTGCGTTTCACGAGAAGAAAGAGAAAAATAAAAAAACGAATCAAGGTGGTTCGTATAGAAGAGAGTTGGCAAAAAAGTATAAAAAACCTAAAACTAAAGGTGATAAAAACTTTAACAAACGCAATAAGAAACGAAAATAATGCAAGAACTTACCAAACAAGAACTCCATAATTTAGGGATGAATATTATTGGTAAAAAGCTGCAAGAAATGGGCTATGAATTTATTGCGGTTAATAGCGAATTAAAAAAACATCCACAGTTTGTGTTATTCAAAAAAGGAGAGCCAACAATTTTCGTTATAGTAAAAACTACAAACAATATTCAATCTCCTCAAGAGTACGATGTTTTATGGATGGAGACCTTTAAAGAGCATGCAAAAAAGCTGAATGCAAAAGTGTGGTATGCAGGAATAGGTATAGCAAATGCAGAAAGTGTAGAGTTACCAGTTTTTAAAGATCAACCCTACTATGTTGCTTTTGATGATTTTATAAAATTTTAGTAGCAAAGAGCTTCATTTTAAGGGTTTTAATAGTAAAAGATAAAACTTTTTTTACCGTTTATACATAATTGTTTACCACTTATACATCAATGTTTATTTAGTTGTTTTACAGTGTTTTAAATACTTAAATTTGTGGTAGGGGAAAATTACAAATTACATTTATGAAAAAACAATTACTTAACAAGGGGAAAAACTTATTTAAAAATTTTATTTCAATTTTAGCAGAATTTGGTAAAGGGGCAAGTTATGCGATAAATAACTAAGATTTTTTAAAAAAGTTTAAAAAAACACTCGTTTAAATATTTAAACGAGTGTTTTTTTATGCATAAAAGTTAACTTTATAAAATGGAAGGATTGTTAACTAAAATACATCAGTGTAGAGTTTGTGAAGAGTATATTGAACCCAATCCAGTAATATTAGCAAGTAAAAGCTCCAGAATTATAATTATAGGACAAGCACCAGGAATTAAAGTACACCAATCTAACATTCCATGGAACGATGCAAGTGGCAAACAGTTAAGAAAATGGTTAGGAGTTACAGATGAAGAATTTTATGACGTTAATAACTTCGGAGTTATACCTATGGGTTTTTGTTACCCTGGAAAAGGAAAGTCAGGAGATTTACCTCCAAGAAAAGAATGTGCTCCAAAACGGCATCAACAATTGTTAGATGAAATGCCTAATGTAGAGTTAATTGTTTTGATTGGGATGTATGCTTAAAACTATTGTTTAAAAGAAAAATCAAAAGAACACTTACACAAACTGTAAATTCTTTTAAAGAATATTTGCCAAAGTATTTTGTGCTACCACATCCATCACCCAGAAACAGATTTTGGTTAACTAAAAATCCATGGTTTGAAAATGATGTCTTACCAGAATTAAAAAAGGCAATTAAAAAGGTGTTAAAAGCGTAAAAAATAATAGAATCTCAAATAGTTTAGTTAAGTACTTTAAAACGATTAATTCGTATTTTTGCAACGTATGATAGAAACACGTGAAGCCATATCTGAAAAAGCGGTTTTAATAGGAATTATAACCCAACATCAAGATGAAAAGCAATCTGAAGAATATTTAGATGAGTTAGAGTTTTTAACGTTAACAGCAGGAGGAGTTGCTGTAAAACGTTTTGTTCAGAAGTTAGATAAACCCAATCCGAAAACTTTTTTAGGAACAGGAAAGTTAGAAGATGTTAAAGCGTATATAGAATCACATAATATCGGAACCGCTATTTTTGATGATGAATTATCGCCAGCACAATTAAGAAACATAGAACGTTTTTTAGATTGTAAGATTTTAGATAGAACCAATTTAATCTTAGATATTTTTGCAAGTAGAGCACAAACAAGTTCCGCAAAAGCTCAAGTAGAACTAGCCCAATATCAATATTTACTACCTCGTTTAACACGAATGTGGACACACCTTGACAAGCAAAAAGGAGGTATTGGTATGCGTGGACCTGGGGAAACAGAGATTGAAACAGACCGTCGTATCATCCGTGATAAAATTTCGTTATTAAAGAAAAAACTCGAAACGATAGACAAGCAAATGTCAATCCAAAGAAAAAATCGAGGAAAAATGGTGCGAGTTGCTTTGGTGGGGTATACCAACGTTGGTAAATCTACTTTAATGAATGTGATTAGTAAAAGCGAAGTGTTTGCTGAAAATAAATTATTCGCAACATTAGATACCACCGTGAGAAAAGTAGTGATTAAAAATATTCCGTTTTTAATGACTGATACTGTTGGTTTTATCAGAAAATTACCAACTCAATTAGTCGAGTCGTTTAAATCTACTTTAGATGAGGTTAGAGAAGCTGATCTTTTATTGCATGTAGTTGATATTTCCCATCCTAATTTTGAAGATCATATTGCTTCGGTAAATAAAATTTTAGATGAAATAGATAGTAAAGATAAACCTACAGTAATGGTGTTTAATAAAATTGATGCCTACACTCATGAAACTATCGATGAAGATGATTTAACTACAGAAAAAACGAAAGAACATTATACGTTAGAAGATTGGAAAAAAACTTGGATGAATGATTTAGAAACTGAAAGTATTTTTATCTCTGCACTTAATAAAGATAATCTTGAAGATTTTAAAGAAAAGGTTTACGAAGAGGTGAAAAAGATACATATACAACGTTTTCCGTATAATGATTTTTTATACCAAGAATATTAGATTTTACTGTTAAAAAACATATTCGTAACAAAAAAAAGAACTTAAATAATTGGAATTTAAGTTCTTTTTTATTACATTTAGATTCGCTTAAGTATAAAAGCATAGTTTTTTAAGCGCTATAAATCAGTATTTTTAACCATTTTATCCCCCCAAAAAAATGATAAAAAACAAAACTTCACAAAAAAAGAAATCTGAAATTTTCTTAGTAGAATATCCCTCAGAAAAAAACTTAATCACTAGCTATTTATTATAGTTTTTATTAAACCTTAAACTTGTTAGTATTCATAGGCTTTTAAGAAATTTAAAAGACGGTGAAATGTCTACTCAAATTTTTGAGTTATCATGTGTTAACAAAAAACAGATTGAAATGAAAAATCTATTAATATTCTTGCTAGTAACTTGTTATAGTATGCAAATGGCTTTTGGGCAAGAAAAATGTATCTCAAAAGAAAATAATTTAGTCGATGTAAATTCGGTAAATAAATGTTTGATAGAGAAAAAAGAAGAAAAAATTAATAATAAAGAAACATCTTTTATAGCAACAGTTTCAACCAGGAGACATGTAAAAAGACGTGTTTATTTTGAAAAAGTAACATCTTTAACATCAGATTTAAAATCAAAAAACACCATAGATACATCAGTATTGAAAAAAAATGATTTAGAATTATGTTATCTAAACAACGTAGTTCCTTTAGTAAAATCTAACAAGATAAAAGAGGTAGGAATCCTTTTTGATGTTGTAGACGAAATACCAATGTTTCAAACTTGTGTAAGCTCATCCATCAATAAAGTCGATTGTTTTAATTATGAAATGCAAAGACATATTGTACAAACTCTTATATACCCTGAAGAAGCTTTAGATAATGGTTTAGAAGGAGAGGTTAAAGTAAGTTTTATTATTGATGAAACAGGTAAGGTAATTAATTTAAAAACAGAAGGAGACGGTGTTGCTGAAGTTTTAAAAGAAGAAGCTAAGAGGATAATTTTGTTGTTACCAGATTTTAACCCAGGAAAACACAAAGGAGAATTTTCAAAGGTTTTATATAGTTTTCCTATGAATTTTACGCTAGCACCAGTGTCAGACTAATATTTTAACATTTTTTTGCAAAAAAAATAGTATATTTGGCCCCCACATTCCCCCAAAATATTCAAGCGTTAATCGTTTGATAGGGAGATTTTTAAAGGCCCTAAGTATGAGAAAATTGATGTTGCTTTTAATGTTAGTTGGTATGTATGCGACTAATGTTATGTCACAACGTGAAGTTTGTGAAACCCCTGAAGACAATTTAGATCTTAATAGTATTACTAAATGTACTATTGAACAAAAAGACAAAAAAGACAAAACAACTCGACAAATTTCTGTTAAAGTATCGGCTAATAAAAGATACTTAAAAAAGAGAGAGTTGGTAAAAAGAAAAGCTGTTTCTAGTGCTACAGACTTATCTAGCACAGGAACTACTTCTATTGAAAAAGTTGACGATAACACAGAAATTGCTGAATCATTAACTTTAAAAACCAACATTGAGCATTTAACAAGTAAACTTTCTGCAGAAGAAGTTCGTAAAGCAGAGAAGTTTAGTACTGTTGATGTTATCCCACTATTTACTGGATGTAAAAAAGCAAAAAAAGGCGAAAGATTAGATTGCTTTAATGTTGAAATGATTAAACACATCCAAAAACATTTCCGATACCCAAGTCAAGCAGTAAAAGAATCGATTCAAGGAGAAGTTTGGGTTCGATTTATTATTGATACAAACGGTCAAGTAAAAAACATTAAAACACTTGGGCCTAAAAATGGTGAGCTTCTAAATAATGAAGCTGTACGTGTTGTATCACAATTACCACAGTTTATCCCTGCAAAGAAATCAGGAGACGAGGCATCTGTTAAGTACGGATTCCCAATTATGTTTTCTTTAGACGAGTAAACCCCAATACATATCAATTAACTTAAAATAAACATTATGTTTAAAAAACTACTAGTTGCAATTTTTGTTTTGAGTAGTATTGCTTTTTATGGGCAAACTACTGTTACAGGAAAGGTATACGATGAGTATCTAGAGCCTTTTCCTAGCGCATTGATTAACTCTGTAAATGGGCAAACAACATCTGATAATGATGGTAATTTTACTTTTACTGTAAAATCAGGTTTTCCATTTTCTATCCAAGTATCTGCTTTCGGTTATAAAACAGAGGTAATAGAAATTACATCAGCAAATCAAGAGATTAATGTAATTTTAAAAGAAAATACAGCTTTAGATGAAGTTGTAATTTCAGCATCTAGATCTCCTGAGCGTATTATTGAATCACCAGTAACTATTGAAAGAATAGGTATTACTGATATTAAGCGAAATACATCGGTGTCGTTTTACGATGGTTTAGCTAATTTAAAAGGGATAGAATCACGTGAGTCTAACTACGGTTATAAAGCCATTAACTCAAGAGGTTTTGCTACGTTCGATAATACTCGTTTTGTTCAATTGGTTGACGGTGTTGAAACTTCAATACCAGCCTTAAACTTCTCAGCAGGTAATATTTTAGGATTGTCAGACTTAGATGTAAAAAGTGTAGAAATATTACCAGGTGCTTCTTCTGCATTATACGGTGCTAACGCTTTTAACGGTATACTTTTAATGAGGAGTAAAAACCCATTTGATCATAGTGGTATAAGTACCTATTTTAAAACAGGTCAAATGACTCAAGAAGCAGCAGGTACTAATTGGTTTTATGATGTAGGTGTAAGAATGGCGTATAAGTTCAGTGATTATTTTGCAGCTAAAGTTAATTTTACAACTTTTAAAGCAGAAGAATGGCACGCTAATGATGATGCCAACACAACAGGTGTGGGAGGTGTTAAAAAAGAAGGTAATAGAGATTCTCATCCTGATTATGACGGAGTAAATTTCTACGGTGATGAAGTAGTGATTGATATACTAGGTATAGGAAGAGTAAGTAGAACAGGTTATGCTGAAAATGAATTGTATGATTACGACGGACACAATGTAAAGTTTGATGGTTCATTGCATTATAGACCTATGGGTAACGATAAGTTAGAGTTGATTTATAGTTCTCGTTTTTCTCAAGGAAATAACTCTTATCAAGGAACAAATAGGTTTTCTCAAGAAGGATATTTCTTAGAACAGCATAAGTTAGAAGTAGTAGGTAAAAACTTTTTCGTTAGAGGATATTACACAGGTAATAATACTGGAGATAGAACTCATGACCTTAGGTTTGCTGGTGTTGCTTTAAACGAAAAGTATAATCCTAATAGAAATTGGTTTGGCGAATATATTGCTGCTTATTCAGGAGGAGTACCAGGTGTAACACCAGGAAATGATAAAAGCGCTCGTGATTTTGCTGATAGAAATAGATTACAACCAGGTACAGCAGAGTTTAAAAATGCTTTAAACGAAATTATTGCAACACCAATAAATGAAGGAGGAGCAGGGATTAAAGATAAAACAGGGTATTATCATGCTGATGCAAATTATAATTTTAGAGATTTAATTTCTTGGGCTGAAATCCAAGTAGGGGGTTCATATCGTAAATTCAATATTAACTCTCAAGGAACATTATTTACAGATAAAGACAGTCCCATAAACTTCGATATGTACGGGGCTTATTCTCAAATTCAGAAAAGTTTCTTAGATGAAAGAGCAAAATTAACAGCATCTATACGTTATGATAAAGCAAAGAATTTTGAAGGAAACTATTCGCCAAGGATCGCATTAACCTATGATGTTGGAGGAAGTAAAAACAAGATTATTCGTGCGTCTTATCAAACAGGATTTAGAAACCCTAGTATTCCTGAACAGTATTTCGGATTAAGATCAGGACCTAATCGTTTTATTTTAGGAACTTCAGAAGAAAACTTAACTAGATTTAATACTGTAGTTACTAATTCTGGTACTGGTGCACCTGCAACTTCAGTAATAACAGGTGAAGATATATTAAGAAAGTCAGGTGTAAAGCCTGTTAAAGCGGAAAATGTTAAATCATATGAATTAGGATACAGAAGTATTATTAATATAGGAAGTACTAACATTCTTGAATTAGATTTGAGTGGATACTATAACCAATATGAAAATTTTGTAGCATTTAAAGATGTTTTAGTGCCTAATTATGGTGAAGTTTCAAACGGAGTTCCTGACGCAGAAGCAATTTCAGCGTTTGCAAATGGAGATTTTTTAGAAGTTACTTTAAACACAAACACGACAGCAGATATTGATTCGTATGGTTTTGGTGTTGGTTTAAGTACAAAAGTATTTAAGACTTTTAATTTCGGAGCGAACTACACCTATAGTAAATTAGTTTTTGATCAAGCTAGTGACCCTTCATTCCAACCTGGATTTAACATACCAGAGCATCAACTTAAAGTTATGTTTGGTAATCCTAATTTATTTGAAAATTTTGGGTTTAATATTAATGCAAGATGGCAAAATGAATTTTTATGGCAATCTAGTTTCTTAGATGGTCAAGTTGATGCTAGAACTGTTTTAGATGCTCAAATGAATTATAGAATTCCATCATTAAAATCTAAAATTAAAATTGGAGGTACAAACTTAACTGGAAAAGAGTACGTAGTTGCTCCTGGTTCTGGTTTAATTGGTTCTGTATATTATATTTCTTGGACAATTAATGAATAAGAAGTTCGTTTTTTATTTCATATAAAAAGAGGAGTGAAATTAATTTCACTCCTCTTTTGTTTTTAGTTATGTTGTGTTATTGATTTTCTTCAGAATCATTAATAATTCCTAAACGTTTAGCACGTTGTTCCCAACTTTTTCTTGCCAAACTTTGTAGGTTAGCTACATTGTCACTCTCATCCATAATTTCAAAACCTAATAAGGTTTCTATTACATCTTCTTGACTTACTAAACCGCTTACTGCTCCGTATTCATCAACAACTAAAGCTAAGTGTTCTCGTTGCTCTATTAGCTTTTCAAATAAATTAGGAATTGAAAGCTCTCTGCTAGCAATAATAATTTCTCTTTTAATGGACTTTAAAGGTTCGTTTCCTTTATTATCAACCAACGAAAGAAGTAGTTGGTCTTTTAAGAAATACCCTGTAATATTATCAGAATTTTCTGCGTAAACAGGGATTCTTGAAAAGCGTAAAGGTCTGTTTTCATTAAAAAAAGATTCGATTGTTTGGTTTTCATCTGCAGTTTTAAGCACGGTTCTAGGAGTCATAATATGTTTTGCTTGTACTTCTTTAAAGTTTAGCATATTTCTAATTACTTTTCCTTCATTTTCTTGAAATACTCCCTCTTGTTCAGCAATATCAGTCATGGCTGTAAAATCTTCTCTGCTTAACACGCTTTCACCGTGCGCTCCTTTTCCAAACATTTTAGTAAATAATTGCAAAATCCAAATAATTCCGGTGTATTTACATACAAAGATTAAGATGTTTAAAGCTCTTGTGGTAAAACCAGCAAGTGATTTCCAATAAGTAGCACCAATGGTTTTAGGAATAATTTCAGAAGCAACTAAAATTAAAATTGTCATTATTGCTGAAACGATGAATACACCATTACCTTCATCATTAAATATTTTTTTGGCTTGAGCTCCCACTAAAATTGCTCCAACAGTATGTGCAATAGTGTTTACAGTTAAAATTGCAATTAACGGTTTGTCAACATCTTTTTTTAGTGTTTCTAATTCTGTAGCATACGCTTTTCCTTCTTTTTTCTTCACGTTTACAAATGTTGGGGTAACACTTAGTAAAACAGCTTCGAGAATGGAGCATAAAAAAGAAAAGAAGATTGATAAAGTTGCGTATATAATTAATAAAGTCATCTGATATATTTTTTAGGCTAAAATACATAAAAAAGAAAACCTCAAGAACTTGTTCTTGAGGTTTAGTTTGTATAAAGTAGTGTTTTTTAGAAACCGTAGTTTATTCCTAAACCAAATACTTCTCTTGTTTGGAAACCTTCAAAAGCATTATCGTCATAAATGGCTTGTAACGCTAAGTTAGCAGATAAATACTTGTTGATTTTCATTATAACGTTTACAGTATAATCGATATCAACATTTTGAGCTTCTTCTAAATAATTACTGTATAAGTTTAAGATGTTTTCTACAGATACATTTTCCATTAAGTTAAACTTGTAATAAGCGTTTACAGCAGCACCTAATTCGTAACGAGTAGTTTCATTTGCTTTAACACCAAAATAACCACCAGCAGCATTAAATGCATCTACTTCAGCAGTTTTTTTTGCTGTAAAATGATCGTGAACTACAATTAATTTTGAAGTTGCTGGAGCAATATTCACTTTTAAATTATCAGATTTCTTCCATAACATACCTGGTCCAAATTGGAAGTAAGCAGGAGAGAAAAAGTGTGATTGTTGTACTCCGTTAACATCTGTTGAAGACATTTGAGTTTTGAAATTGAAAAACGCAGAGTAATACCAGTTTCCACTTGCTTTTTTACCAGCTAAAGAGTTTAATTCTAAACGGTCGTCAGTTTTTTGAACATCTTCACCTTTTAATTTTGTTAAACCGTAAGAAGCAATTAATTTATTGTCCCAAGTCCAATCTCCTTTTAAGTAGTTAAAATCGTAGTTAAGCCCTAAAGTTCCAGAAATGTTGTTTGTTCCACCGGCTAACCAGTTGTTAAAAGCTGATTGATTGAATAAGAATGAAATATTACCACTTCTTTTCCATCCTTCTTTAGGTTCTTCTTTTTTTTCTTCTTGAGCGTTAGCTGTTAAAGCTCCGAATAAAATAGCGATTGCTAATAATTTTTTCATTTTACTATTTTTAATTTTGATTTTTTTGAGCGCGAAAGTACACTTTATATTAGTTTAGACAAAAGAAGTATGATAAAGTCACGTTTTATGAAAAACATAGTTTAACCCTACTCCAAATACTTCTCTAAATTGGATTTTATTAGATGCATCGTCATCAATAATAGCATGTAAACCAAGATTAGTTGAAATATATTTGTTTATTTTAACGAATACATTTAATTGATAATCAGCATCTATGTTTTGCGGTTTATTTAAGTAGTCTGAATAAACAGATAAAATATTTTCAATAGTAATATTTTTCATTACTTCTTTTTTATAGTATGCCGAAAGATTAAAACCTAAACCAAAGTTTACAGTTTTACCTTCTTTAACACCGTATTTTCCTGAAAATTCGTCAGAAACAAAAGTATAACGTCCAGTAGCAGGAGCGATGTTAATTCTAGCATCATCATTCCTTTTCCATAACATACCAGGTCCAAAGCTCCAATAAGCTGGCGAGAAAAAACCTGAAACAGCTAATTTGGGCTCTTTTTTATAATCATAACCTCTAGTGTATTGAGTTTTAAAATTACTGAAAAATGAAAAGAACCAAAGTTTTGAAGATTTTAAACCTAAAAGCGAGTTAAACTCGAAACGATCGTCAGTTTTTCTTATTCCTTGGCCATCAATATAACTCAATCCGTATGCAGAAATGACTTTATTATCCCAATTCCATTTTTCTTTTTTGTAATTAAAATCGTATCCTAAAGTCATGTTTCCTGCAACAGTATTATTTCCTCCAGCTGTCCAATTAGAAAATGAAGATTGATTAAATAAAAAAGAATATTTCCCGGTTACCGACCACTTTTTGGGAGGGTTCTTTTTAATTAAAGGGTTAGGGTAAATAGTGTTATTGAAAACTACTGATGCAAAATTCTTATCTAAAGGAATATTCACTAATCCTAATGTTTTAATAACTTCTTTTGGTTTTTCTTGAGAAAAGAAAGTAAAAGAATATCCTAAAAATAAAATTAAAATTAGCTTTTTCATTTTTTTTAGTTAAAAATTACAATTTAAATTAATTATATCTTCTTAAAAAGAGGTACTGTAGAACAAGCTTCACCAAACATTATGGTTTTAGCTACAGGTTTAATTTTTTCAACTAGTAAAGTATAAGCAGTAGAAGGAATTGGTTTATTAGCACAACCTTTAATAATTACTGGTTTGTCTTTATATTCTGACACATCAAACTCGTTAATTATTTCTTGATAAATGGTGGTTTCTAATAATTCTAAATTTCCAACAACAACCTTTTTTGCAAAAGAAGTTAGTTCAACGCTTAATAATAAGTAAGTCCAAGAAGGAATAATGGCATCAGAAGAACAGGTAAGCGCAACATAGTTATCTTGGTATTGAGACCAATCGTGATTTTTTACCGAATCTCTAAAATCTTTTTCTCTTAGAATCAATTCTTCAAACAGCCAATCTTTGATGTCGAAAATTACACGATTACCACTTGGATAAAAATCTTCTAAATCAATAGTTTTTAAACTGCTGTTAGTAACTCTATTTACGATTTCTTCTGCCATTTGTTACAATTAAAGCATTCCTAATTCTAGCTTAGCTTCTTCACTCATCATGTCTTGTGTCCAAGTAGGATCAAAAGTAATTTCAACTTCACAGTCGTTAATTTCTTTTAGGGTTTTTACCTTTTCTTCAACTTCAACAGGTAAAGTTTCTGCTACCGGACAGTTGGGTGAAGTTAACGTCATTAAAATTTTGGCATCGTTTTCTTCAGAAATGAATACATCGTATATCAATCCTAATTCATAAATATCAACAGGAATTTCAGGGTCGTATATCGTTTTTAATACACGAACAATTTTATCTCCTAATTCTTCTAATTTATCTTCAGTCATTTTTGCTATTCTTTAATCTACTAATCTAGATTGTTGCGCAATCGCATACATTTTAATTTGTTTCACCATCGATACTAATCCATTAGCACGCGTAGGGCTTAAATGTTCTTTTAAACCAATCTCATCAATAAAATCAGTATCAGCTTCTAAAATTGCTTTAGGTGTTTGGTTAGAAAATACTCTCAACAATAAGGCCACAATTCCTTTCGTTAAAATGGCATCGCTATCAGCAGTAAATTCAATTGTATCACCATTTAATTCAGAATGTAACCATACTTTAGATTGACATCCTTTAATTAAATTTTCATCTAACTTATAGGCTTCATTTATTAATGGTAACGATTTTCCTAATTCAATAATGTACTCGTAACGCTCCATCCAGTCTTCAAACATCGAAAACTCATCAATAATTTCTTCTTGTATTTCTTTGATAGTCATTTTTTAAAACTATTTTTGCACTGTCGCAGACAGATTTTATTTGAAAGCGCAAAAATACGTATTAAATTTAAGATAAAGTCATTTGTGAAGTGATGATGTAAGTTCTTTAAAAATAGAATTTTCTAATCAGAAGAATAATGGCTAAATGAAATTAAGATGAGTAAATTATTAGCAGTTGGAACAGTAGCTTTTGATGCTATTGAAACGCCTTTTGGAAAAACAGATAAAATTTTAGGAGGATCAGGGACTTTTGTAGGATTAGCAGCTTCTCAGTTTGGAGTTGAAACTGGAGTAGTTTCTGTAGTTGGTGGAGATTTTCCACAGTCATATTTAGATATGATGAACGATAAAGGAATTAATACTGATGGAATTGAAATCGTAAAAGAAGGAAAAACATTCTTTTGGAGTGGAAAATACCATAACGATATGAATTCTCGTGATACTTTGGTGACTGAGTTAAATGTGCTAGAGCATTTTCAACCAGTAGTCCCAGAATCATTTAAAGATGCGCCAATTGTAATGTTAGGTAATTTACACCCGTTAACACAAGCGTCTGTATTAGACCAAATGAATGAGCGTCCAAAATTAGTAGTGTTAGATACAATGAACTTTTGGATGGATATCGCGTTAAACGATTTACACGAAGTTTTAAAACGTGTAGATGTTATAACAATTAACGACGAAGAAGCGCGTCAGTTAAGTGGAGAGTATTCGTTAGTAAACGCTGCGAAGAAAATTCATGAAATGGGACCAAAATTTGTGGTGATTAAAAAAGGAGAACACGGAGCTTTATTATTTAATGAAGGAAACATGTTCTTTGCACCAGCATTACCATTAGCTGAAGTTTTCGATCCAACAGGAGCAGGTGATACGTTTGCAGGAGGTTTTTGTGGTTATTTAGCAAAAACAGAAGATATTTCATTTGAAAACATGAAGAGTGCTATTATCTTCGGATCTAATCTTGCGTCGTTCTGTGTAGAGAAATTTGGAACGCAGCGTATGGAAGAGCTTACAAACGAAGAAATGCAAAGACGTTTACAAGCGTTTAAAGAATTAACACAATTTGAAATAGAATTATCATAAATTATAAATCCGCGCTTTTTGCTGCGGATTTTTTTATACAACACACAAAACCACAACACAACTAAATTAAAGAAATTAAATGAGCGACGCTATTAAACATGAATGCGGAATTGCAATGGTTCGCTTAAAAAAACCATTACAATATTATAAAGACAAATACGGTACCGCGTTTTATGGTGTGAATAAAATGTATTTGTTAATGGAAAAGCAGCACAATAGAGGTCAAGATGGTGCTGGATTAGCAAGTATTAAATTTAATGTAGAGCCAGGAACAAGATATATAAGCAGAATTCGATCTAACGAATCACAACCAATTCAAGATATTTTTGGAAAAATCAACAAACGAATTAATGGTGTTTTTGAAGAAAATCCTGAAAAAGTTGACGATGTTAAGTGGCAAGAAGAAAATGTGCCATATTTAGGTAACTTGTTTTTAGGTCATGTTCGTTATGGTACCTTCGGAAAAAACTCAATAGAAAGCGTACACCCTTTTTTGCGTCAAAGTAATTGGAAGCATCAAAGTTTAATTGTAGCAGGTAATTTTAATATGACCAATTCAAAACAATTATTAAATGATTTGATTGAGTTAGGGCAGCATCCAAAAGAATTTACCGACACCGTTACTGTGATGGAAAAAATCGGTCACTTTTTAGAGTCTGAAGTGTCTGATTTATACCTAAAAGCAAAAGAAGAAGGATTTAATAAAAAAGACGCTTCACCTTATATTGAAGAGCATATAGATATTCAAAGAATTTTAAAACGTTCTGCTAAAAACTGGGACGGTGGTTATGCAATGGCGGGATTATTAGGTCATGGTGATGCGTTTGTATTGCGTGATCCTTCAGCTATTCGTCCAGCATTCTTTTATGAAGACGAAGAGGTAGTTGTGGTTGCGTCTGAGCGTCCGGTTATTCAAACGGTATTTAATGTTGATATTAATTCAATAAAAGAAATTGAAAGAGGTCACGCATTAATTATTAAAAAGAGCGGAGAAACAACCATGTCGCCAATTTTAGAACAGCGCCCTAAAAAAGCATGTTCTTTTGAGCGTATTTACTTTTCTAGAGGAAGCGATGCTTCAATTTATGAAGAACGTAAAAACCTAGGAAAATATGTGTTCCCTGAAGTTCTGAAATCTATTAATAATGATATAGAAAATTCGGTGTTCTCATATATTCCAAACACTGCGGAAACTTCGTTTTTCGGAATGATGGAAGCTGCTGAAGATGTGTTAAATCAGCAAAAAACTGAAGCTATTTTAGCAGGTGAAGGTAAATTGTCCAAAGAAAGAGTGATAGAAATTCTTTCTAAACGTCCTCGTTTTGAAAAAATAGCCATTAAAGATGCAAAACTGCGTACGTTTATTACCGATGATAGCAGTCGTGATGATTTGGTTGCGCACGTATATGATGTAACTTACGGAGTGGTAAAACCAACCGATAATTTGGTAATTATTGATGATAGTATAGTAAGAGGTACTACTTTAAAGAAAAGTATCATCAAAATTTTAGATCGATTAAATCCAAAGAAAATAGTAGTAGTTTCATCGGCGCCTCAAATTCGTTATCCTGATTGTTATGGTATCGATATGGCTAAGATTAATGATTTTATCGCTTTTAAAGCTGCTTTAGAATTGTTAAAAGAAACCAGTCAATATACTATTGTTGATGAAGTATATAAAAAATGTAAACAACAAGAAAATAGCGAAGATAAAGATGTCGTGAATTACGTAAAGGAAATTTATGTACCTTTTACTGATGAAGAGGTTTCTGCTAAAATAGCTCAAATGCTAAAAACCGAAGAAATTAAAGCTGAAGTAGAAGTTATTTTTCAACCTGTAAGTGGTTTGCATAAAGCGTGTCCTAATAATTCAGGAGATTGGTATTTTACTGGTGATTATCCTACAGATGGAGGTCATAGAGTAGTAAATCAAGCCTTTATTAATTTTTATGAAGGAAATGATAAAAGAGCTTACTAAGTAGCTAGACAGTATAAAACAAAAAAGAGTAATCAATCGATTACTCTTTTTTGTTTTATATAGGTTTTACTTTACATAGGTACCACAATAGCACCTGAGAATTTTTCTCTAATTTTATTCAAAGCTCTGTCGGCATGTAGTCGAGTTTTGTAATTACCAACTTGAATTTTCCATTCAGGAGCTTTATAGGTTAGTTTAGTGTAAACACCAGGGTATTCAATTTGAAATCTACTGCGAGTACTTTTAGCAGTTCTTTCTAATCCGTTATATAATTGAATCCTAAACCCAGTTCCGTGATTTTTATTATACGTGCGTTTTTTCTCTATTAAAGAAGTGATGTCTTTGTTTTCAGTGAGATTCTCTTGTGCGTTCACATCAATAATATTGATAGCAAATAAAAATAGAATCGTTATTAATAAGCTAATTTTCTTCATTTTTTGAATCTTTTTACAAAAGTAACGACTTGTCCGCTAATAGATTGTTGATGCTTGTTATTTAGAATTGTTATAAATTATAAATTAGGAAACTCTTAACATTTCACAATTTAGACAGAAGTAGTACTTTTGTGCAACTTTCTGTGTGCTAATTTTAGATTAGTACTACAGAAAAAATTGTACCAAAATAGATACAAAACTTATATTTTATAGTATGAAAAGTGTGAATCATCACAGTAAATTAATCAAAACTCTAGTAAGGAGTTTAGCTTTCTTTTTAGTTTTCCTAGTAAGTTTTTCGGCGTTTTCACAAGATGTTGACGAGGCGCGTCAGAAAGAAGGGAAGAAATTATTTAAGTCTTTATGTGCTTCTTGTCACAAGTTAGATAAAAAACTTGTAGGACCTGCGTTAGGTGGTGTTGAAGAAAGAAGAACAAATGAGTGGTTAAAAGCTTGGATTAAAGACAATGCTGCTTTAAGAGCTTCGGGAGATAAAGATGCTATTGCGATTTTTGAAGAGTACAACGGGTCTAACATGACTGCTTTTCCACAGTTAACAGATCAAAATGTTGATGATATTCTTTATTATTCAACTGTTGGTGAGCTTAAAAAAGCAGGAGAAGCAGGAGCTGAAGTTGCCGGTGCAACTAAAGGCGATCAAGCACCAGGTTGGTTAATTTATATTTTAGCTGCAGCTATAATTGTAGCGTTTTTAATTATTGCTAGTTTATTAAAAACAATTAGTGAATTAAAAGGAGCACCAAAAACTCCAGGATTAACAGGGCAATTAGCTGAGTTATGGGAAGGTGTTAAGCAAAATACATTCTTAAAAGTGTTAACAGTAATTTTTGGTGCGTTGGTAACAGCTTACTTCTTGTTTGGTACGTTGTTTAAAGTTGGTGTTGATACTGACTATCAACCAATTCAACCAATTGCTTTCTCACACAAAATTCACGCAGGAGACAATAAGATTGATTGTCAATACTGTCACTCGTCAGCTAAACATAGTAAAACATCAGGTATTCCTTCTGTAAATGTTTGTATGAACTGTCATAAAAATATTTCTGAAGTTGCTGATGATACTAAAGTGGTGATGGATGACCATACCTTAGTAAAGGCAGATTTAGATAAAGAAATTGCTAAGATTTATGAAGCTGCTGGTTGGGATGCTGATAAATTAGCGTATACAGGTGAAACTAAACCAATCAAATGGGTTAGAGTTCATAATTTACCAGATTTTGCATACTTCAATCACTCACAACACGTAACTGTAGGTGGGGTTGCTTGTCAAAAATGTCATGGACCTGTAGAGGAAATGGAAGAAGTGTATCAACACTCGCCATTAACAATGGGGTGGTGTATCGATTGTCATAAGGAAACTAAGGTTGACTTAAAAGGTAATGAGTACTATGCTAAAATTCACGAAGAATTAGCTAAAAAGTACGGTGTTGAGCAAGTAACAATTGCACAATTAGGAGGAAAAGAGTGTGGTAAGTGCCACTATTAATCAATTTAGAAAGTAGAAAAACACATATATAAATGGCTTCAGACAAAAAATACTGGCAAAGTGTTGAGGAACTTAAAGGAAGTTCTATTGTTGAAACGCTACGTAATAATGAGTTTGTACAAGATATCCCTACAGATGAGTTTTTAGGTGATAAAGAAACCTTAGAAACTTCATCAACATCACGTAGAGATTTCTTGAAATATGTTGGATTTACCACTGCAGCAGCTTCTTTAGCAGCTTGTGAGGGTCCAGTAAGAAAATCAATTCCTTATGTAGTGCAACCTAATGATATAGTTGTAGGTGTTGCCGATTGGTACGCAACTACAATTGCTGATGGTTTTGATTTCGCAAACGTATTAGTTAAAACACGTGAAGGGCGTCCAATTCAAATCATGCCTAACAAAGAGGCAGGAGGAGTAACAAACGCACGTACTCAAGCATCGGTTTTATCATTGTATGATGGTAAATTACGATTAAAAGAGCCAAGAAAAGGAGAAACTGAAATTTCTTGGGCTGATGCAGATAAAGAAATCGTTGCTAAGTTAAACGAGTTAAAGAACGCTAACGAACCAGTAGTGTTATTAACAGGAACTTTAGCGAGTCCTTCTACTGATAAAGTAATAGCTGATTTTATTACTGCTTACCCAAATGTAAAGCACGTAGTATATGATGCAATTTCTGAAAGTGCTACAGCTGATGCTTTTGAAGCTATGTATGGTACAAGAGCGTTGCCAAATTACGATTTTAGCAAGGCAGGAGTTATCGCGTCTATCGGAGCAGATTTCTTAGGAGATTGGCAAGGTGGATACGAAAAGTCTTATGCAGATGGTCGTAGAGTAGCAACTGGTAAAATGTCTTACCATGTTCAGATAGAAAGTAACATGTCTTTAACAGGTGCTAGTGCCGATAAAAGAATTGTTGCTAAATCATCTGAGCAAGTTTTCGCTTTAATCAACTTATATAATAAGGTAACAGGAGGAAGTCTTCCTTCAAAAGCAACTAAATTTGATACTGAGGTTGAGCAATTAGCAAAAGATCTTAAAAAAGCAGGTTCAAAAGGAGTTGTAGTTACTGGTTTAAATGATAAAAATGCTCAATTAATTGCATTAGCAATCAATAAAGCGTTAAATAGTGAGGTAATCGATACCAATGCAGTAAACTTAACTCGCCAAGGTAACGATACTGAAGTTGCTCAATTAGTAGCAGATGTTAAAGCAGGTAAAGTAAAAGGTTTAGTTACTTATAATGTAAACCCTTTATTCTCTTTAGCTAACGCAGCTGATTTAGCTGAAGGAATGAAAAACTTAAAATTATCTGTTGCAATCTCTACTCAAAATGATGCTACAGCTAATGCTACACAATATACATTACCAGCACCTCATAACTTAGAAAGTTGGGGAGATGTAATGGCTACAAAAGGTGTGTATAGTTTAATGCAACCTACTATTCAACCATTATTTAATACACGTCAGTTACAAGATGTGTTGTTAAAATGGTCAGGAAGTACTGTAAACTATTACGATACGTTAAAAGAATTCTGGAGTACAAATGTATTAGGGGGAGCTTCTTGGAATCAAGCATTACATGATGGATTCTTTAAATCGGAAGCTGCTGCTGAAACTACTACTTTTGAATCTACTGCTGATGTAAATGCAGCAGCTGTTCAATTAGTAAGAACTGCAAGTAACTCTTCAAAATTCGAATTAAACTTATATTCATCAACTGCATTAGGAGATGGTAAACAAGCCAATAACCCTTGGTTACAAGAATTACCAGACCCTATTACACGTGCTTCTTGGGATAACTACTTAACTGTTTCTATGGCTGATGCTAAAGAATTAGGTTTTGAGAATCCTGTAAAAGATAACGGTGCAATTGATGGTAATTATGCTAACGTTACGGTTAATGGAGTTACAATTAACAAAATTCCAGTAATCATTCAACCAGGTCAAGCAAAAGGAACTGTTGGTTTAGCATTAGGTTACGGTAGAACACAAGGATTAAAGCCTGAAATGCAAGTAGGTATTAATGCTTATCCTTTCTATCAAAACGGAAACAATGTTCAGTACAATGTTTCTATCGAGAAAGCTTCAGGATGGCACAAGTTTGCTTGTATGCAAGTACAAAGTACTTTAGCTGGTCGTCACGATATTTTAAGAGAAGCTTCATTAAAAGAAGTAAATGATAAAAATTTAGATCCTAAGCATACATGGAATAAGCCATTTATGGTTTCTTATGATCACCAGGAAGTTGAAGGAAGTAAAATCGACTTATGGGATGAGCATGATAGAAGTTTAGGACACCACTTTAACTTATCTATCGATTTAACATCTTGTACAGGATGTGGGGCATGTGTTATCGCATGTCACGCAGAAAACAACGTTCCAGTTGTTGGTAAAGATGAAATGAGAGTTGGTAGAGATATGGCTTGGTTACGTATCGATCGTTACTATTCTTCAACTGTTGAAGATAAGCAACACGAAGCAGCCATGACATTAGAAGAGTTCAAAGCTCAAAATCCAAACTTAGCGAATCAAGAGGTTGAAAGACGTTATACTGAAAAAGTATTAGAGTTAAGTAAAGGAGATTTATTTGATGCTTTAGAAAATCCAGCTGAAAACCCACAGGTTGCTTTCCAGCCTATGATGTGTCAACACTGTAACCACGCACCATGTGAAACAGTATGTCCGGTAGCAGCAACATCTCACGGTCGTCAAGGTCAAAACCAAATGGCATATAACCGTTGTGTAGGTACTCGTTACTGTGCAAACAACTGTCCTTATAGAGTACGTCGTTTCAACTGGTTTAACTATGCTGAAAACAACGAATTCGACTTTAATATGAACAACGAATACGGTAAAATGGTATTAAACCCAGACGTAGTAGTTCGTTCTCGTGGAGTTATGGAAAAATGTTCTATGTGTATCCAAATGACGCAAGCAACTATTTTAAAAGCTAAGAAAGAAGGTAGAGCAGTAAGAAAAGACGAGTTTGAAACAGCTTGTTCATCTGCTTGTTCTACAGGAGCTATGGTGTTTGGAGATGTTAACAACTCTGAAGATACAGTTGCAGCGTTAAAAGAAGATAAAAGAGCTTTCCACGTGTTAGATTATATTGGTACAAAACCAAACGTAGTGTATCAAGTGAAGGTAAGAAATACAAACGAAGCTTAATAGTAAAATTAATAAGTATATAGATTTATGTCGTCTCATTACGAATCATCTTATAGAGAACCTTTAATACTTGGTAACAAGAGTTACCATGATATTACTGAAGATATTGCTAAACCTATCGAAGGGAAAGCAAACAAACATTGGTATGTAGCATTCTATATCTCTTTAGCAGCAATGTTATGGGGGTTCGGATGTATCTTTTATACCGTAGGTACCGGTATTGGTGTTTGGGGATTAAGTAAAAACATCGGTTGGGCATGGGATATTACCAACTTCGTATGGTGGGTAGGTATTGGTCACGCAGGAACACTTATTTCTGCAGTACTATTATTATTCCGTCAAAAATGGAGAATGGCAATTAACCGTTCTGCTGAAGCGATGACAATCTTTGCGGTATTCCAAGCAGGATTGTTCCCAATTATCCACATGGGTCGTCCATGGAACGGATACTGGGTATTACCAATTCCTAACCAATTCGGATCATTATGGGTAAACTTTAACTCTCCGTTATTATGGGACGTATTTGCAATTTCTACCTATTTATCGGTATCATTAGTATTCTGGTGGACTGGTTTATTACCTGATTTTGCAACCATTCGTGATAGAGCAGTAAAACCTTTCCAAAAGAAAATTTACGCCTTATTATCTTTTGGATGGTCTGGTAGAGCTAAAGACTGGCAACGTTTTGAAGAAGTATCTTTAGTGTTAGCAGGTTTAGCAACTCCATTAGTACTTTCTGTACACACAATCGTATCGATGGACTTCGCAACCTCTATCAACCCAGGATGGCACTCAACAATTTTCCCTCCTTATTTCGTAGCAGGGGCGATTTTCTCAGGATTCGCAATGGTACAAACTTTATTAGGTATTATGCGTAAGGTTACAAATATGGAAGCATATATTACACGTTTACACGTTGAGTATATGAACATCGTAATCATCTTAACAGGAGGTATCGTAGCTGTAGCTTATGCAACTGAATTCTTCATCGCATGGTATACAGGTTCACCATATGAAAATTATACATATTTATCTTTTGGAGCTGAAGCAGGAGCTTACGGGTGGGCATTCTGGTCGTTATTAATCTGTAACATTTTCACTCCACAGTTATTATGGATAAAGAAAATTAGAAGAAGCTTTATTTGGTCTTTCATTATCTCAATCGTAATTAACATCGGTATGTGGTTCGAACGTTTCGATATCATTGCAATTGTATTAAGTAAAGGTCAATTACCATCAACATGGTGGCGTTTTGAGCCAACGTTTGTAGACGTAGGTATCTTTATTGGAACTATCGGATTCTTCTTTGTATTATTCTTATTATATGCAAGAACTTTCCCAGTAATTCCTACAGCAGAGATTAAAACAATCTTGAAGTCGTCAGGTGAGAATTTTAAAAAATCAAGAGAAGAGAACAATGAGCACTAATAAAGTAATTCACGCATTATATAATGATGATGATATCTTAATGGATGCCGTTAAGAAAGTAAAAGCAGAACATCATCATATCGAAGAAGTATTTTGTCCATTTCCAGTTCACGGATTAGACAAAGCAATGGGATTAGCACCAACACGTTTAGCTATTACAGCTTTTATGTATGGAATTACAGGTTTATCTGTTGCAATTTGGTTAACATGGTATACTATGATTGCTGATTGGCCACAAGATATTGGAGGTAAACCAAACTTTTCTTGGGCTTCAAACATGCCAGCATTCGTACCAATTATGTTCGAATTAACAGTATTTTTTGCAGCGCACTTAATGGTAATCACTTTTTATATGAGAAGTAAAATTTGGCCATTTAAAAAAGCTGAAAACCCAGATCCTAGAACTACAGATGATCACTTCTTAATGGAAATTCCAGTTCACGGAAATGAAGAAGAGTTAATGGCATTGTTAGAAACAACAGGAGCTGTAGAAATTAACGTAGTAGAAACGCACTAATAAAGAGATATGAAGAGTTTAAAAATAATTATCGCTTTAGCTGTAGTAGCAACAAGCTTAAGTTCTTGTAACGATAAACGTAAACCACAAGTACAATACATGCCAGACATGTATGTATCTGTACCTTACGATGCAAACGGAGCAAATGGCTTAAACGGTAAAGAAGTAAACAAATTACCTGTTGCAGGTACAGTAAGTAGAAACGGTGTTGTAGCTTATGATATTCCTGATACTAATGAAGGATACGAAAAAGCAAAAGTTGAATTAACAAACCCATTACCAGCTACTGAGGCTAACTTAGAAAAAGGTAAAGAGTTATACGGAATTTACTGTGCTTCTTGTCACGGAACAAAAGGTGATGGAAACGGGGTATTATCTCAAAGAGATAAATTCAACGGTATTCCAAACTATGCAGAAAGAGATTTAACACCAGGTAACATTTACCATGTAATTATGTATGGTAAAAACTTAATGGGATCTCATGCATCACAGTTAAGATACGACGAGCGTTGGCAAGTTGTACAATACGTAGAAAAATTAAGAAGCGAATTAAAATAAGTCTATAATAGATAGTTAAGATATGTACCAGTTTTCAGGAAAATTAAAAATGCTTGCTATTATTTTAATGGCAGTAGGGCTTTTAGGAACAGGTTATAGTTTCTGGTCAGCACCTAAAACATTAGAACAAGCAAAAGAAATTTTAGCAAAACAAGATGCTCACCACGGTGGTCATGAAGCTGCAGCGACTCATACAGAGGAAGCTCATCACGCTGAAGAAGCTAAAGTTGAAGAGCATGTTGAAGAAGTAACTACTGAAGAAAACCATGCACAAGACAGTACAGCTACTCACACAGAAGAGCATAATGTAGCACAAGATTCTACAGCTGTTAACACTGAAGAAGCTCACGAAGAAGTAGCACATACAGAGGCAAAAGAAGAAGCACACAATGAAGTTGCAGTAGCACACCATGGTGAAGATCATGGAGATGCTCATGCAGAACACGCTTTTCATCAAATGCAAAACAGACCTTGGTCTGCAATGTATGTAGCGTTATTATTCTCTTTAGGAGTAACATTATTAGTATTAGCATTCTATGCGTCTCAAAGAGTTGCTCATGCAGGTTGGTCTGTTGTATTACACAGAGTAATGGAAGCTATTTCTGCTAACTTACACTATGTGAGTTTAGCAATGTTATTGTTTTTAATTGCTACTGCAATGCACATGAATCACTTATTCCCTTGGATGGGTGAAGGAGTTGTAGATCCTACAAGCCCTAATTATGATGCTATTGTAGATGGTAAAAAATGGTACTTAAACACACCAGGATGGTTAATGAGGAGTATTTTTTACTTAGTAGTTTGGAATGCATACCGTTTTATCATTAGAAGAGATTCTATCAAACAAGATAATGGAGATTTAAAATTACATAAGAGAAACTATAACGTATCTGTAATCTTCTTATTCTTCTTTATGATTACTGAAAGTATGATGTCTTGGGATTGGATTATGGGTATTGACCCTCACTGGTTCTCTACATTATTTGGATGGTATGTATTAGCTACTTTCTTAGTATCTGCATTAACAGTAATTGCAATGGTAACTATTTACTTACGTTCTAAAGGAGCTTTACCATTAGTAAACGACAGTCATATTCACGATTTAGCGAAATTTATGTTTGGTTTCTCTGTTTTCTGGACATACTTATGGTTCGCACAGTTCATGTTAATATGGTATGCTGATATGCCAGAAGAAACTACGTACTTCTTATTACGTTTTAACGAGTACAAAGTACCTTTCTTAGCAATGGTTGCAATGAACTTTATCTTCCCAGTATTATTATTAATCAACAGTGATTTCAAGAGTATTCCTTGGTTTGTAGTATTAGGAGGTATTGTAATATTAGCTGGTCACTATATCGATTTATTTGTAATGGTTATGCCAGGTACAGTAGGTGCTCAATGGGGATTCGGAATAGGTGAAGTAAGCGGATTATTATTCTTTATAGGATTGTTTATCTTCGCAACCTTTACTGCATTTGCTAAAGCAAACCCAGTACCAAAAGGTAACCCATTCTTACACGAGAGTGAAACATACCATTACTATAATATCGAACACAGAGGAGAAGATAGTAATCATCATTAATAAAAAGAATTAATAAACAAATAGTTTAGATAATATGCTCGCTTTATTTTATATTTTCATAGCAGTTGCAATAGGAGTAAGTTTTTGGCAAATTACTCGTATCATGAATTTCCGTGGTGTAATTGCTACAGATAAAGACAACGAAAAACAAGGTAAATACGCTTTAGGTTTCTTAGCATTCCTTTATGCAATGATGATTTACTGTTTAATTGCCATGAATGTAATTATGTTACCAGAATCTGCTTCTTTCGAAGGAGAACACGATGACAACTTATTCAATATTACATTTTGGTTGATAGGAATTGTTCAGTTTGGAATGCAGTTTTTAATTTTCTTCTTTACTTATAAGTACAGAGGAAACAAAAACAACAAAGCATTGTTTTATGCTGACAGCCACAAATTAGAATTAATTTGGACAACAATTCCAGCGGTAACAATTGTATTATTAATTGGATACGGTTTATGGGCTTGGAACAACATTATGTATGTTGGAGACGATGAAAACCCGATCGTTATTGAAGTGTATTCTCAACAATTCCGTTGGGATGCTCGTTACGCAGGTGAAGACAACCAATTAGGTTTAGGAAATGTAAACTTTATTAAAGGAATCAACACAATGGGTGTTGATATGTCTGACCCAAGTGCACAAGACGATAAACAAGTAACAGAATTATACTTACCTAAAGGTAAAAAAGTATTATTCAAGTTCCGTTCGCAAGATGTATTACACTCTGCTTATATGCCTCACTTTAGAGCACAAATGAACTGTGTTCCAGGTATGGTAACTCAATTCGCTTTTACTCCTAAGTATACGACTGATGAAATGCGTCAGAACAAAGAAGTAATGGCTAAAGCAGAAGGAATTAACAAGATTAGAAAGGCTAATGGTGAAGACCCATATGTGTTTGATTACTTATTATTATGTAATAAAATTTGTGGAGCATCTCACTACAATATGCAAATGAAAATCACTGTTGTAGAGCAAGAAGCATACGACAAGTGGTTATCAGAACAAAAAACATTAGCTCAAGTTATTAAATAAGATATTTTTTTAAAGTATATATAGATTATGTCAGATCATCATCACAAAGAAACATTTGTAACTAAATACATCTTTAGTCAAGATCATAAAATGATCTCTAAGCAGTTCCTTGTTACAGGTATATTCATGGGAATCATAGGAGGTTTCATGTCTATGTTATTTCGTTTGCAAATTGCATGGCCAGATACATCGTTTTCAATTATTGAAGCATTCTTAGGAAACCATCAAACAGATGGAATTATGAACCCAGATATGTACTTAGCGTTAGTTACAATTCACGGTACAATCATGGTATTCTTTGTATTAACGGCAGGATTAAGTGGTACATTCTCAAACTTATTAATTCCGTTACAAATTGGAGCTCGTGATATGGCTTCTGGATTCTTAAACATGGTATCTTACTGGTTATTCTTCTTATCATCAGTAGTAATGGTTATTTCATTATTCGTTGAAGCAGGACCAGCATCTGCTGGATGGACAATTTATCCTCCATTATCTGCATTACCACAAGCAATTCCAGGATCAGGTACAGGTATGACATTATGGTTAGTGTCTATGGCAATATTCATTGCTTCGTCATTAATAGGATCGTTAAACTACATCGTTACAATTTTAAACTTACGTACAAAAGGAATGAAGATGACAAGATTACCATTAACAATGTGGGCATTCTTCATTACAGCTATCATTGGTGTAATTTCATTCCCAGTATTATTATCTGCTGCGTTATTATTAATTTTTGATAGAAGCTTTGGTACTTCTTTCTATTTATCTGATATTTTCATTTCAGGAGAAGTATTACACTACCAAGGAGGATCACCAGTATTATTTGAACACTTATTCTGGTTCCTAGGTCACCCAGAGGTATATATCATTTTATTACCAGCATTAGGTATTAGCTCAGAGGTAATTTCAACGAATGCTCGTAAACCAATTTTTGGTTACCGTGCAATGATTGGATCTATCATGGCAATTGCATTCTTATCAACAATTGTATGGGGTCACCACATGTTCATCTCAGGAATGAATCCATTCTTAGGTTCTGTGTTTACTTTTACAACTGTATTAATTGCAATTCCTTCTGCAGTAAAAGCGTTTAACTACGTTACTACTTTATGGAAAGGTAACTTACAATTAAATCCAGCAATGTTATTCTCTATCGGATTAGTTTCTACATTCGTGACAGGAGGTTTAACAGGATTAGTTTTAGGAGATTCGGCGTTAGATATCAACGTACACGATACATACTTCGTTGTAGCTCACTTCCACTTAGTAATGGGTGTGTCTGCTTTATTAGGAATGTTTGCTGGTGTTTACCACTGGTTCCCTAAAATGTATGGTAGAATGATGAACAAAACATTAGGATACTGGCACTTCTGGTTAACAATGATTACTGCATACGGAGTATTCTTCCCAATGCACTTTATCGGATTAGCAGGTTTACCACGTCGTTATTATACGAATACAAACTTCCCAATGTTTGATGATTTAGCGGATATCAATGTATTTATGACCGTAATGGCATTAGTTGGTGGAGCTGCTCAGTTAATCTTTATTGCTAACTTCTTTATCTCAATGTACAGAGGTCAAAAAGCTACGCAAAACCCATGGAATTCGAATACGCTAGAATGGACTACTCCAGTAGAACACATTCACGGAAACTGGCCAGGAGCGATTCCAGAAGTTCACAGATGGGCTTACGATTATAGTAAAACAGATGAAAATGGAGAGTATGTTCACGGACAAGATTTTGTGCCACAAACAACACCATTATTAGATGGAGAAGAGCCATCTTAAAATAAATTACAAAAACAAAAAGCCTTCCAATTTTGGAAGGCTTTTTTGTTTCCTACCTACAGAACAACACTTTATAATACGTATCTTAGCATGAAAAAGCTACGTAACTTAGATTACATAACAAGCGTTATATTTCAAGTATATTTGTAACAATATGAATGAAAACCTAAATCCTGAAAACAAACATTTTTCTAATGAAGAGCTAGATGTAGAAAAAAAACTACGTCCGCTGTCATTCGAAGACTTTACAGGTCAAGATCAAGCTATAGAAAATCTTAAGATTTTTGTAGAAGCAGCGAATCAAAGAGATGAAGCTTTAGATCACACGTTGTTTCATGGACCTCCAGGTTTAGGAAAAACGACTTTAGCACATATTTTAGCAAATGAGTTAGGAGTTGGAATCAAAGTTACATCGGGACCTGTTTTAGACAAACCTGGAGATTTAGCAGGTTTGTTAACCAATTTAGATGAGCGAGATGTGCTGTTTATTGATGAAATCCATCGATTAAGTCCTATTGTAGAGGAATACTTGTATTCAGCTATGGAAGACTACAAAATCGATATTATGATCGAAACAGGACCCAATGCACGTACTGTTCAAATCAATTTAGAACCCTTTACTTTAGTTGGAGCCACAACACGTTCAGGATTGTTAACTGCACCAATGCGTGCTCGTTTTGGTATTAGTAGTCGATTACATTATTATTCAACCGAACTATTAACGACTATTATTCAACGAAGTGCTTATATTTTAAAAGTTCCTATTTCTATGGAAGCAGCTATTGAAATTGCAGGAAGAAGTAGAGGTACACCTCGTATTGCGAATGCTTTGTTGCGTAGAGTGCGAGATTTTGCACAAATTAAAGGAGATGGTAGCATTACTATAGAAATTGCTAAATACGCCTTAAAAGCCTTAAATGTTGATGCTCACGGACTAGATGAAATGGATAACAAAATATTATCTACTATTATTGATAAGTTTAAAGGAGGTCCAGTAGGAATTACTACGTTAGCAACAGCAGTAGCTGATAATGCAGAAACTATAGAAGAAGTTTATGAGCCCTTTTTAATTCAACAAGGGTTTATTATGCGAACACCAAGAGGAAGAGAAGTAACCGATTTGGCATACAAACATTTAGGTAGAATAAAAGGTTCAAGCCAAGGAGAGCTATTTTAAAAAATGAAGCTATTAAAAAAACTCATACCTATTTTAGATTGGTTACCCAATTACCATAAATCACAATTAAGAGGTGATATCATTGCGGGTATTACGGTAGCAATCGTATTAATACCGCAAGGTATTGCGTATGCGCTTATCGCAGGATTACCGCCAATTTATGGGTTGTATGCAGCTTTAGTCCCACAGTTAATGTATGCTATTTTTGGAACAGCTCGTCAAGTAGCCATAGGTCCCGTAGCAATGGATTCACTTATTGTAGCAACAGGAGTTTCAACGTTGGCATTAGCGGGTTCTGAAAGTTACATAGCAATCGCAATTTTACTAGCATTAATAGTTGGTTCAATTCAATTTTTAATGGGGATTTTCCGCTTAGGATTTATAGTCAATTTTTTATCAAGACCTGTAATAACAGGGTTTACATCAGCAGTTGCACTAATTATTGGATTGAACCAGTTTAGAAATTTATTCGGAGTTGAATTTATTCAAAGCGACCAGATACACATTTTGCTTGAAGATGTGTATGATAGGTTAAAGTATTTTAAAGTCAATACCACGATCATCGGGTTAGTAGCTTGTCTTATCATTATAGTTTTCAGAAAAATCAATAGAAAAATTCCGAATGCTTTGATTGTAGTTGTATTAGGAATTGTCACGATTCGTTTTTTCGGTCAACATTTTTCAGATGTAGCAATTGTGAAGGATATTCCTTCAGGTTTGCCCAAGTTTTCGATGCCCGTTTTAGATATCGCTTTGATACGAGAACTGATGCCTATAGCAGCAACATTGGTAATGGTTGGTTATTTAGAAACTATATCCATAGGAAAAACACTAGAAGCGAAACAAGATGAGTATAGAGTAAGACCCAACCAAGAATTGGTTGCCTTAGGATTGAGTAATTTTATTGGTTCTTTGTTTCAGTCATATCCATCAGCATCAAGTTTTTCACGTTCAGCAATTAATGAAGAATCAGGAGGAACAACAGGGGTATCTGCAATTGTTTCCGCAATTATTGTAGTGTTCACCTTACTGTTTTTAACTCCGATATTTTATCATTTACCAAAAACTATTTTATCAGCAATTATTATTGTAGCGGTTTTTAATTTGATAAATGTAAAAGAGGCAAGAAGACTTTGGAAAGCCAATAATTTAGATTTCTGGCTCTTATTAGCTACTTTTTTAGCTACTATTTTCTTCGGAATTGAATACGGTATTTTAATAGGTGTGGGTTTATCATTAGTCGTTTTAATATTTAGAACCTCAAGACCTTATGTAACCGAATTAGGAAAAGTACCAAATTCAGATTTTTACCGAAATAAAAACAGGTTTAAAGAAGTTATCATACATGATGAAATTTTAGTATTTCGCTTCGATGCTCAATTATTCTATGCCAATTCTAGTTATTTCCGTGATAAATTAGACGAAATGACAGAAGAAAAGGGGAAGGCATTAAAATTGATTGTATTAGATGCAGAGAGCATTAATAGAGTTGATAGTACAGGTATTGAGATGTTAAAAGAACGCATACGATACTATAACAAAAGAGGTATTCAATTTTATTTTGCTGGCGTAAAAGGTCCGGTAAGAGATGCTTTTTTTAGAGGAGGTTTGTTAGATGTTGCAAGTTTAGATCACTTTTTTATGCGTGCTAACGGAGCCGTTAATTTTTATAAAACAGGAGATAATCAAAATCAGAAGAAATACGCACAATACATACATCAAGCGTATAAATAATTTAATATTATGAAGATAGAGCAAATTTATACAGGTTGTTTAGCACAAGGAGCTTATTATATTGAAAGTAACGGAGAAGTAGCAATTATAGATCCTTTACGTGAGGTAGCTCCTTATATAAACAGAGCTGAAAAAGATGGCGCTACAATCAAATATATATTCGAAACACATTTCCATGCCGATTTTGTAAGCGGTCACGTTACCCTTGCAGAAAAAACAGGAGCAACCATTGTGTACGGTCCAACAGCGGAAACAAATTATGAAGCTCACGTTGCAACCGACGGAGAAGTCTTTAAAATAGGAAATATTACCATTACAGCATTGCATACTCCTGGTCATACTATGGAAAGCACTACATATTTGTTAAAAGATGCTGATGGTAAAAATCACGCTATTTTTAGTGGAGACACCTTGTTTTTAGGAGATGTTGGTCGTCCAGATTTGGCACAAAAAGCAACGAACTTAACACAAGAGCAATTAGCAGGATTGTTATACGATAGCTTAAGAACTAAAATTATGACGCTAGAAGATGAAGTTATTGTGTATCCAGCACACGGAGCAGGTTCTGCATGTGGGAAGAGTTTGAGTAAAGAAACTGTAGGTACGATTGGAGATCAAAAGAAAACCAATTATGCATTACGTGCTGATATGACCAAAGAAGAGTTTATCAAAGAAGTGACAGACGGTTTGTTACCTCCACCTGAGTATTTTCCTTTAAATGTAAAAATGAATAAGGAAGGATATCAACCTATTGATGAAGTTATAAAAAGCGGAGCAAGAGCATTATCTGTTAATGATTTTGAGAAAATAGCGAACGAAACAGATGCGTTGGTGTTAGATGTACGTCCTCAATCAGAATTTATCAAGGGATTCATTCCACAATCAATTTTTATTGGTTTAGGAGGAACGTTCGCCCCTTGGGTAGGTGCTTTGATAAAAGATGTTACACAACCAATTTTATTGGTAACACCAGTTGGAGAAGAAAAAAATACCATCACACGTTTATCACGCGTTGGTTTTGACAATGTTTTAGGATATTTAGATGGAAGTTTTGATACTTGGAAAGCATCAGGAAAAGAAGTAGATACATTGCGTTCAGTTTCTGCGGATGTATTAGCAGAAGCAATTACAGAAAATGCACCAGTTTTTGATGTTCGTAAACCAGGGGAATATGAAAATGAACATATCATCGATGTTCCAAGTACTCCGTTAGATTTTTTAAACGAACATATTGAAGAATTTCCAAGAAAAGAAGATTTTTATGTGCACTGTGCGGGCGGATATCGTTCAGTAATTGCAGCGTCTATCTTAAAAGCGAGAGGTTTTCATAATATAATTGATGTTGCAGGTGGGTATAAAGCAATTAAAGAAACTGCTATTCCAAGAACAGCAACTGTATGTCCATCAACTTTAAAATAGTAGAAATGAAAAAAGGTATTTTATTAGTAAGTTTAATTTTAACAGTAGTATTTTCTTGCAAACCGCAAACCAATGAAGCAAAAGATATTACTGTAGAAGATTTAAAAGTAATTTTAGACAACGAAAGTAGTATTCAGTTATTGGATGTTAGAACTCCTAGTGAATGGGCAGAAGGTGTAATAACTACTCCGATTAAAATTGATATTACTGCAGAAGGTTTTGAAGACAAAGCGATTGAAAAGCTTGATAAATCGCAACCAGTGTATATTTATTGTAGGTCTGGTGGTAGAAGTAAAAGAGCTACTGATTTATTAGTGAAAAAAGGTTTTGAAGCCTATAATGTTTTAGGTGGATATATGGAGTGGGAACAAAAAAACAAGTAAAATGAAACACGAAATTTATATAGAAAATTTAAAATGTGGCGGATGCGCAGCTACTATTACTAAAGGATTATCTGGAATAGAAGGTGTTGCTGAAGTAAATGTAAATGTTGAAGAATTGTTCGTGTCATTTACTTCAGAAGAAAGTTTATTACCAAGTGTAAAAGAAAAACTTTCTAAATTAGGTTATCCTGAAGTAGGTGACAAAAACACCTTAGGACATAAAGCAAAATCGTTTGTAAGTTGTGCCGTAGGTAGAATGAATAAAGAATAAAAAAATCCCGAGTAAATTTTACTCGGGATTTTTTTCTTTTTCACAATTAATTCTCCCTCTTTTAAAATTTTAAAGTAGCTCCAATTAAAAAGTTTCTTGTGGCTTGTGGGTAATAGAAAACTTCAGTGATAGCAATATTATTAGAGTTCTCAGGTCTATAATAGTAGCTATAAGTATAACCGTTAGCTACATATTCTTTGTTAAAAATATTATTAACTAATAAGTTTAATGTAATTTCTTTAATCCAAGTTGGTTTTATTGAATATGATGCGTTAAAGTCGCTTACAAAATATGAAGGCATACTTTTATAGTCACTTGAAGTATTGTCTAAGTATTGTTTACCAACATATTTAGATATAAAGCCTAATGATAAGTTTTTAAGAGGATTATAAGTTAGTGTACTTCCAGCTATAATGTTTGGAGAAAAAGAAATATCAGTATCTTTAAAAGTTGTAGTAATTGGTGTATACGATACGGTTTCCCAAGTATTCGGATCGTACTGAGTATCGTAAACCACATAATCAAACTGTTTAATTTTATTCATACTAAAGGTTGCATTAGCATCAATTCTAAATTTTTTAGAAAATGTATAACCTGCTTGTAGTTCAATACCAGCCCTATAGCTATCTGCTACATTTTGTCTAATAGCATCACCAACATCATCTAGTTCACCAGTTAAAACTAATTGATTTTTATAATCCATATAATACAAATTAGTATTAACATAAAGATTTTTTCTTTGATACTTATAACCTGCTTCCCAATCTAATAAACGTTCTGATTTTGGTAAAACAGGATTTTTAATTAAATCGTCTCTATTAGGTTCTCTATTACCAATTGCTAATGAAGCGTAAAAATTATTATAGTTATTTAACTTATACGATAATCCTAATTTAGGATTAAAAAAATTATACTCTTGATTTGTGTCAATGTTTAATAAATCTGAACTAATACCTTTTGCCTTGTAAGTAACCTTTCTATATTGTAAGTCGGCAAATAAAAATAAGTTGTTTAGGTTGTATTCTGCCTTAACATAGGTGTTATAGTCTCTTTTGCTACCTAAATTATTATAGTAGTTTTCTCTAATATTTATTTCTGACGGAAAAGAATCCCAAATAATTTCACCAAAATGATCACCGTCATACTTGTTATAACCTCCACCAAAATTAATGTTTAAGTTTTCTTTTTTATAATTTAAAGAATATACAAAAGCATAAAAATTATTGTCTAACCAACGTCTTCTTATTAAATTTCCTTCTTCAGTTGCATTAGGACTATTAGGAAAATAATCACCTAACTCTTCATTATCCTTAAATTGTTCGTAAAAACCTTTTCCTTTAGTGAAATTTACAGAGAAATTTCCTGTAAAATATTGATTAAATTTATGAGAAACATGTACTTGATAATGGGTTTGTTCATAATTATCTATTTCATTATCGTATAAATAATGATTGTAAGTTCTACCTGAAGTTAAAAGGTTTTGTGCTTCTGCATCTGAAGGGTAGTTTCTATCAATAAAAGCCTGAATACCCTCTGTATCTCCTTCAACAACAGCTTTAGGGGTACCATACCAAGATTGATATGTTTTTTCTTTACCTCCAAAAATAATAGCTTTTATAGAGGTTTTATTGTCAATGTAACCAGCTTCAGTATAAAAAGAGGATAAATCAGAAGATGCTCTATCAATGTATCCATCACTTTTAATTTTTGATAATCTTACATTGGCGTAAAAGTTATTATGAATTCCAGAACCAACACTTAAATTATGTTTTCTAGTACCAAAGCTTCCAATTGTATTTGTAGTGTTAGCATAAGCTTCAGCTTTAGGAGAAAGGGTACGTAAATTTAAACTAGCCCCAAATGCTCCAGATCCATTAGTAGAAGTACCTACACCTCTTTGTAGTTGAATGTCTTCAACCGAAGAAACAAAATCGGGCATGTTAACCCAAAAAGTACCTTGGCTTTCGGCATCGTTATAAGGTATACCATTAATGGTTACGTTGATTCTTGTAGCATCAGAACCACGAACACGAATTCCAGTGTAACCAACACCAGCACCAGCATCACTAGTGGTAACTACTGATGGTAGTTGATTTAACAAAATGGGTAAATCTTGTCCTAAGTTTTTAGAAGCTAATTCTTCTTTTTTAACATTTGTAAATGTAATAGGAGTGTTTTTGTTTGCACGGGTAGCCAAAACAACTACTTCATCAAGTTTTTCTGATTTAATAGAGTCTTGTGCAATTTGTTGCGCATTTGCAGATATGGTTGCAAATAATACCATTAAAAAAGCTACTATCTTCACTTGATTAATAAAAGACATCGGTCTCATTTTGTATAAAATAAAATCGAATAAAAAGAGGTAATTATCCTATGTTTAAAATTGAATAATTAAATTTTGTCATTACCAGGAAGCTTTTCAAACTACTTTGTAATAACACTCGTATTTCCTAAACAGCATTACCTGTTCTAGGTTCAATGGGTATGATCTCAGCCGATATTTGGCACCCCTTTATGAGAACGCCGCAAAAGTAGTAATGAAATATGAATAATAATTCATAAAAAGTATTTTTTTGTAAAAACACGTTACTTGTTGATTATCAATAACTCTTAATACTTAATTCCTAAATTAGCCCTAAAAGCCATCTAATTTTAATATTTTAGTGCGGAAAATATCAATTGTTTATGAGCAAATCTTTTAAAACAAGCGTTAACAAAACGCATGATTTTGATTTTACTGAAGCACAAATTTCTGCACTAGATATAGTTGAAAAATCAAAAAATAAGTATCACATAATAGAGAGTAATCAATCTTATCAAGCTACGATTGTTGCTTCCAACTTCAATAAAAAAACATATACCATTCAACTTAATGGGAATACGTATGAAGTAAATATTTCTGATGAATTAGACTTGTTAATTGGTGAGTTGGGATTAGAAGTAGCCACCGAGAAGAAAGAAAACGATATCAAAGCACCAATGCCTGGGCTAATTGTTTCTGTTGATGTAAAAGTAGGGCAGGAAGTAAAAGAAGGTGAAGGAATTTTAGTATTAGAAGCTATGAAAATGGAGAATACCTTACAAGCACCAAGAGACGGGGTGGTAAAATCGATAGCAGTTCAATCTGGAGATAAAGTAGAAAAGAACACAGTTTTAATAGAAATGGAGTAATATGAAGAAGATTTTAGTAGCAAATAGAGGAGAAATTGCATTGCGTGTAATGCGTACTGCAAAAAAAATGGGAATTAAAACGGTAGCGGTGTTTTCTGAAGCTGATAGAAATTCTCCACATGTAACCTTTGCAGATGAGGCTGTATATATTGGTCCAGCACCTTCAAATCAATCCTATTTATTAGGAGATAAAATTATTGAAGTAGCTAAGGAATTAGGGGTAGATGGAATCCACCCAGGGTACGGATTTTTAAGTGAAAATGCCGCTTTTGGTGAAGCTGTAGCTAAAGCAGGAATCACATTTATAGGGCCAAAATCACATGCTATTGAAGTGATGGGAAGTAAACTTGCGGCAAAAGATGCAGTAAAAGCATATGATATACCAATGGTTCCAGGTATTGATGAAGCGGTTACAGATGTTGAATACGCAACGAAGGTAGCCAATGAAATTGGTTATCCTATTTTGATTAAAGCATCAGCTGGGGGTGGAGGAAAAGGAATGAGAGTTGTAGAAAAAGAAGCTGATATTAAAGAACAAATGCAACGTGCTATTTCAGAAGCAGAATCAGCTTTTGGAGACGGTTCAGTATTTATAGAAAAATACGTGGGTTCGCCACGTCATATTGAAATTCAGGTGTTAGCCGATAGCCACGGTAATGTGGTACATTTATTTGAACGCGAATGTTCAGTACAACGTCGACACCAAAAAGTAGTAGAAGAAGCTCCGTCTAGCGTATTAACTCCAGAAATTAGAAAAGCCATGGGAGAAGCAGCGGTAAGAGTTGCGAAAGCCTGTGATTATTTAGGAGCAGGAACGGTAGAGTTTTTACTAGATAAAAACATAAACTTCTACTTTTTAGAAATGAATACGCGCTTACAAGTAGAGCATCCAGTTACTGAACTAATTACGGGAGTCGACTTGGTAGAGCAGCAAATAAAAATAGCAAGAGGTGAAGCGTTGTCATTCACACAAGAAGACTTAAAAATTTTCGGACATGCTTTAGAGTTACGTGTATATGCTGAAGATCCGTTAGATAATTTCGCCCCTAGTATTGGTGTGTTAGAAACCTATCAACATCCGAAAGGAGAAAATATTCGAGTAGATGATGGTTTTGAAGAAGGAATGGAAATTCCTATTTATTACGATCCGATGATTTCTAAATTAATAACGTATGGTAAAACGCGTGAAGAAGCCATTGAGTTAATGAAACAAGCCATTGATGATTATAAAGTAAAAGGAATAGAAACTACATTGCCATTTGGAAAGTTTGTATGTGAGCATGAGGCTTTTACTTCAGGTAATTTTGACACACATTTTGTAAAGAAATACTACACGCCTGAGTTGTTAGAAGAGAAATATAAGGCAGAAGCAAAAATTGCCGCACAAGTTGCTTTACAGCAATATTTAAAAGAGCAACGTATTTTAAAAACCTGTTAATTAAAAAGCATGAAATCTAAAATAGAAGAATTACAACATAAAATTACAGAGGCGAAATTAGGAGGTGGACAAAAGCGAATAGATCGCCATCATCAAAAAGGAAAATTAACCGCTCGTGAGCGAATCGATTATTTACTAGATGAAGGTTCTTTTGAAGAAGTGGGAATTTTGGTAACCCACCGTACTACCGATTTTGGAATGGAAAATCAGCAATTTTATGGTGACGGAGTGGTAACAGGATACGGAACCGTAAACGGACGCTTAGTATATGTATTTGCACAAGATTTTACGGTGTTTGGAGGGTCATTATCAGAAACACACGCCGAAAAAATCTGTAAGATTATGGATTTAGCCGTAAAAGTAGGAGCACCGTTAATTGGATTGAATGATTCTGGTGGAGCCCGTATTCAAGAAGGAGTGCGATCGTTAGGTGGTTATGCCGATATTTTTTATAGAAATGTTCAAGCATCAGGAGTGATTCCGCAAATCTCAGCGATTATGGGACCTTGTGCAGGTGGAGCAGTTTATTCACCAGCGATGACTGATTTCACTATTATGGTAGAAAATTCAAGTTATATGTTTGTTACGGGACCCAACGTGGTTAAAACGGTAACGAATCAAGAAGTTACTTCGGAAGAATTAGGGGGTGCGAGTGCACATTCAACCAAATCGGGAGTAACGCATTTAACAGCAGCAAATGATGTACAATGTTTAGAAGATATTAAAACATTGTTGAGTTATATGCCACAGAACAATCAGGAAACTACGAGAAAACTACCGTTTGAATTGGACGATGAAGTTAGAGAAGAACTAGCAAATATCGTTCCTGATAATGCAAATAAACCATACGATATGCGTGCGGTGATTGATGGTATTGCTGATGTAGATTCATTCTTTGAAATCCATAAAGACTATGCCGATAATATTGTGGTTGGATTTGCTCGTTTAGGAGGAAGAAGTGTTGGGATTGTAGCCAATCAACCAATGAGTTTAGCAGGATGTTTAGATGTAAACAGTTCAAAAAAAGCAGCGCGCTTCACCCGTTTTTGTGATTGTTTTAATATTCCTTTGTTGGTATTGGTTGACGTACCAGGATTCTTACCAGGAACCGACCAAGAATGGAATGCAATTATTACCAACGGAGCAAAATTACTCTATGCTTTGAGTGAAGCTACTGTGCCAAGAGTAAGTGTGATTACTCGTAAAGCTTATGGTGGTGCTTATGATGTAATGAATTCAAAACATATTGGAGCTGATATGAATTTCGCGTGGCCTAGTGCAGAAATTGCTGTAATGGGAGCTAAAGGAGCAAGTGAAATTATATTTAAAAAGGAAATTGCTGAAGCAGATGACCACGAAGCAAAACTAGCTGAGAAAGAAGCTGAATATGCCGATAAATTTGCGAATCCGTATAGAGCAGCGGAACGCGGATTTATTGATGAGGTTATTTTACCAGAAGAGACTCGTAGAAAGCTCATCAAAGCATTTGCGATGTTAGAGGGTAAAAAGGTAGAACGACCTAACAGAAAACACGGAAATATTCCGTTGTAAAATTAGAATTTAAACTTCTTACGGCTTTCTTTTTTATCAGAAAGCCGTTTTTTTTCGTCTAATCGTTTAGCTATTGCTACTTTTTTAGGTTTGGTAGCTTTCCTTACTTTGGGAATAACTAAAGATTCTTCTAATAGATTGAAAAAGCGTTCAATTACCAATTCTTTGTTTCGATGTTGTGAACGACTTTCTTGAGAGCTTAACGTTAAAACATTGTCTTTTGATAATCTGCTGTCTAAGTTTTTAAGCACTAATTCTTTTTCTTGATCGGTTAAGCCTAAAGAATTTTCAATAGTAAAACTCAGTTCTACTTTTGAAGAAACTTTATTTACATGCTGTCCGCCAGCACCGGAACTGCGTACAGCTTTAAAAGTAAGCTCTTTAAGGATTTGCTCTTTATTCATTAGTCAATTGGGTAATTGGTGTTCCCTAAATCTTGATGCATAAAATGCATATCTAAATCGGTAAGCGTATCTGAAAAAGAATATAAATTTTCTTTTTTAGCTAACAATTCATCAATAATACGAACTGCTTTTTGTAAACGAGTTTCTTTATCCCCTTTTAGTAAAACATAAGGTTTGTTGTGTTTTTTTAAAGCGTTTTCAAAAGCAGTAAACATTTCTAAACGTTGTTCGGGTCTGTCACGCAAATCATCGGCTTCCCAAGGAGTATCTATATAGGTTAAAAAATAGATGTCGTAACTATTTTCAGTAGCAGCTTCATCCAGTTTAGGATCAACAAAACCACCGTAATATTCTTCAGAATATACTTTGGTTTCTAGCAAATCGGTATCACAAATTAAAAGTTTATCAGCTTTTCTGGCTAATTCATTTTCAAGTTGAATTTGACCTTCTGCAATCGGAAGAATGTCTTTTTGCTCACAAATTTTACGTTCGTTGTTCCATTTTTCTTGCAAATAATCACGTGCAAATTCAGGAGCCCAAACCGTGTTATAATGGCGTGCTAACTGACGAGAAAGCGTAGTTTTACCGGTGCTTTCAGGTCCGAAAAGAACCACTTTTACTAAGTTGATAGATTGTTGTTTAAGTGTTTTTTCCATGCTAAATAACCTGCAATTGCAATAAAGGTAAAGAATAAATACTGAAAACTAGTAAAGGTAAAGCCTTTGTAAAAGTATAACGGAACTGAAATAATATCACCGATAATCCAATAAATCCAGTTTTCTATTTTTCGTTTTGCCATGAGCCACATTCCAACAAAAAAGATAGCGGTAGTAATGGTGTCAACATAAGCCGTCCAACCATTCCATTTATCAAATAAGGTATAAATAGCGTACACAAAAACAAGCGTAGCTAAAAATATGAGTACGCTTTGTTTTTTTTCTGCTGATGTGGTTTTAGAAATAGGAGTAACATGGGTTTCGTCAACTTTACGAGTCCAGATATACCAACCATACACACTCATGATAAAGTAATATCCATTAATCATCATATCACCTAATAGTTCCCATTTTAATAACAGATACACAAAAATTATAGTACTGATCATTCCTGTTGGAAACACCCAAATTTTATTTTGTTTTGAGTACCAAACGGATAAAAAACCAAAAATAACAGCGATAACTTCTAACCAAATATCAATGGGATTGTAACCAGCGTATTGACCGAAGAAAAAATCAAAAATGTGGTTCATAGTCGCTGCGATCAGATTTGACGATTTTCATGTATAGCAAGCCTTTGTCAATCATTTCAAAAGCTTCTTTTATTTCAGTTGTTAAGAGCTGCATTACGGTGTCATAATCACCATACACTTGTGTGCTTAACGGGTTTTCTAATACGGTTACATTAGATGCTCTTAGCTTTTTTATAAAATTGATAATTGGTTCTTCAAATTCGTTTTGAAGAGGGGTTAAGGTTAGTTCTACGGAGATTTTCATAGTGTTTTTAGTTGAAAAGAAACAAAGTTACAAAGTTTGAAGTTGTCATTCCTGTGTAGGTAGAGAATAATTTTATGAGATAGCTTACTTTGAACATACGTTTCACGCCTGCACGTGAATGAAAGTAAAGTTTTTAATACGCATATACACAAGTAAACCCTTCCATTTCTAAGAAATGAATATCGTACTCAGATGTTTCTCCTTCATACAGTATTTTCCCTGTTGTTTCATTGGTTTCAAAAGAAAAATCTTCGATATAAATGTTTTCTAAAAAGAGTAATTTTTTCTTTCCGTAGATTTTGTATAAACTTTCTTTAGCTCCCCAAACAATGGTGAGTTTACTTACCAAAGCATCGTGGTTAGCGATCGATTTGTATTCTTCAATCGGAGTAAATTTATGCGCAATTTTTACAATTTTATCGCGTTGCATTTCAATGTCTATTCCTACAGGTTTTTCCTTAGAAAAAATAATGGCAGAAAATGTAAAAGAATGGGTTATCGAAATATAATTTCCATCTTTTAAATGTGGTTTGCCAAATTCATCATAAGCCAAATCGTCATCGTTATATCCAATTTCATTTAACAAATGACGAATACTTAAAAAACCTCTTCGGTGTAAATCAGACTTCATCCCATCAACCCTAGCTTGATTTGAAGAAGTAAGTGTAATACCGTTAAATAAGTCTTCAAAAGATTCTTCAATCTTCCAAATCAATGCTTTAGCGTGGTTGTTAACCGTTAATGTTTTGTAAAGAGGCATATTTTAGAAAGTTATTTCGTAATTTTGCGACTCAAAAATTTTGACAAATAAATATACAAAAAATATGAGCACAAAAACCGCTACATACGTTCCTTACAAAGTTAAAGATATTTCTTTAGCGGATTGGGGAAGAAAAGAGATTGAATTGGCAGAAGCTGAAATGCCAGGGTTAATGAGTTTACGTGAAGAGTATAAAGATGAGCAACCTTTAAAAGGTGCACGAATTGCAGGATGTTTACACATGACGATTCAAACTGCGGTTTTAATTGAAACCTTACAAGCTTTAGGAGCGGAAGTTACTTGGAGTTCTTGTAATATTTTCTCTACTCAAGATCAAGCTGCTGCTGCAATTGCTGCTGCTGGAACACCAGTATATGCTTGGAAAGGAATGAACGAAGAAGAATTTGATTGGTGTATTGAGCAAACATTATTCTTTGGTGAAGATCGTAAGCCATTAAACATGATTTTAGATGATGGTGGAGATTTAACCAATATGGTTTTAGATAAATATCCTGAGTTAGCACCTGCGATTAAAGGATTATCGGAAGAAACTACTACAGGAGTTCACCGTTTATACGAAAGAGTTAAAAACGGTACCTTACCAATGCCAGCAATTAACGTAAACGATTCTGTTACTAAATCTAAGTTTGATAATAAATACGGATGTAAAGAATCTGCTGTAGATGCTATCCGTCGTGCTACGGATGTGATGTTAGCAGGTAAAAGAGTAGTGGTTTGTGGGTATGGAGATGTAGGTAAAGGTACTGCTGCTTCTTTCCGTGGAGCAGGATCTATCGTAACAGTTACTGAAATTGACCCGATTTGTGCGTTACAAGCTGCAATGGACGGTTTTGAAGTGAAGAAATTAGAAACTGTTGTTGGAAATGCTGATATCGTAATTACTACTACAGGAAATAAAGACATCGTTCGTGGAGAACACTTTGAAGCAATGAAGGATAAGACGATCGTTTGTAACATCGGTCACTTTGATAATGAAATTGACATGGCTTGGTTAAATGGTACTTATGGTGATTCTAAAGTAGAAATTAAACCACAGGTTGATAAGTATACTGTAAAAGGAAATGATATTATTGTTTTAGCAGAAGGACGTTTAGTAAACTTAGGATGTGCTACTGGTCATCCAAGTTTTGTAATGTCTAACTCGTTTACCAACCAAACGTTAGCACAAATCGAATTATGGAAGCACGCTGATAAGTACGAAAACGACGTATATATGTTACCAAAGCATTTAGATGAAAAAGTAGCAAAATTACATTTAGCTAAGATTGGTGTTGAGTTAACAGAGTTACGTGAAGATCAAGCGAAATATATTGGGGTAACTGTAGAAGGTCCTTTTAAACCTGAACACTACAGATACTAGATTCTTAGAGTCAAGAGACAAAAAATCCCGCAACATTGTTGCGGGATTTTTTATTTACTAAGTAAAGTGAAATTTCCTTTTTTTCTTACAATATTTCCTTGAGGAGTTATAAGTTCAGCATAAAACCAATAATCATTTGTAGGAAGTTTTTGACCATTATAAAGCCCATCCCACCCAGCATCATCTATCGTTAATATCTTCAAAGTTTTTCCAAAACGATCATAAATTCTTACCGTTCCGGATTTATAGATGCTTTTTCCTATTCCCTGAATATGCCAAATGTCATTTTTCCCATCTGCATTTGGGGTAAAAAAATTAGGAAAACTAATTAGAGATATTTCAAAAAAGACACTGCCACAACCATCTTTATCATTTATTTCTATAATGTAATTCCCCCCATCAAGATTTTCGAAATTTGGATCTTTTTGATAATCAACCAAAATATTAGAATTTGAATCTAATAATCTAAATTCATAATCATCTAAACCTAAATTTGAAGTGTTTATTTTGATGAAATTATTATTGGAATCATCCTGAACATCAATATCATTGATATCTATGGTAGACTTTGAAGATTCTTTAATGGTTATAGTTGCTTTCTCTGAATCGCAACCATAAATAGATGTTGCTACTACCGTGTATTTTCCACCTTTAGTAATAGTAGTGTTAGCTGAATTATCAATTACTATATTGTTTTCATCTCTCCATATATAACTATAATTTGTGTTTAAATCTTCTACACCAATTTGTAGTTTAGGGTTATTATCCATACAAATAATATCTTCATCTATTACACTTACACTTGGTTTTTCCCTTACAATGAAGTCTATAGTTGTTTCGTCATAACAAATATCGTAAATAGGATTCTCTACACGTACTCTAATAGTTTGCGTAGGTGTAATAAAAGGATTTGGTAACGGACTAGGTAGTGCTTCGTTATTTTCATCAAAATATTTCACAATTAATCCTATTTGATTTTCTAAGATTATACTTTCTATTGATGATGTGTCAAAAGCAAAAACACCATCTTTATCATCATCACATTCTTCTTGAACAGGAACGGCATTAGCAATAGGCATTTTATTTACCACAAAGTTTATTGCGGTTTCATCATAACATTGCCCATCTGGGTCTTGAGAATTATTATTAGTAATTCTGGCAGTAATTGTTTGAGATGCTGTTATGAAAGGATTTGGTAATGGGCTTGACAAAGCTACTCCTTTTTCATCTGTATAACTTACAGTAACGTTTGTTTGATTTCCTATAATTGTGTTTTGTATATTAGATGTGTCAAAAGCAAATAATCCATCTCTATCATTATCGCATTCTGGACTAATAACAACTGTATTTGCGATTGGTACAGTATCTACATTTAAAGTAATATGGGCACCTAAACCTAGACAATCATTATTAATAACATTATCTACACGAATATAAATTGTTTGTTGATTTGGTGAATTTGTGTTTTTATAGTTAGTAACATCAGTAATTTCATTTTGCTCTGCTAATGCATTTGCTTGATTTTCATAGTAAGTTATAATGAGTTGCTGATTTGGAGGAAATAAATCTTTCACTTCTTGAGTAACAGAACTAAAATCAAATGAAGCTATTCCATCTGATGTATTGGAGCCATTATCACATTTATAAAATGATTTTTGAAAACTTGATGGAATCTCTGTTGTAGAAACAGTTAAATTAATTTCACTAATTCTAAAGCAACCATTTATGTTTTCTACTCTTGCCCATATAACATCATTACTTACAATTTGATTTGTGTATGCCGTTATATCTTGAATTGAGTTAGGACTATTACTTTCTGCTAAAGCTTTTTCTTCAAAAAAAGTGATTGTATAATCTTTTGGATTTGAAATTATTTTTGTTTTGGCTTCATGTAGATTGAAAGAACTAAAACCATTAATATCTGAATTATCACATTGTTTTAAAGAAACAAAAGTCTCTATGTTTGGTAATTCATTTACTTCTATGATAAATGAAGTTTCTCCAGATTTTGATGGGTCAGATAAGTGTTCTACTTTTACATAAATAGTTTCTTTACGAACAGAGTTTTTATACTCTTTAGGGTTGGAAATTTCAATTGTTAGGTCTTCATCTTTGTAATATGATATTTGATAGTCTGATAAAGGTTCATTAATTAAAATTTTATCTTGATTTTGTGTTAAATCAAGTTTAATAATACCATCGGTATCATTACCAAAAGAAGTGCTGTCACAAAAAGATAAGTCAGGTATGTTTTGATTAATAGAATTGCCTATAATTATACCACAACTTTCGTTAAATTTAGTTATAGTGCCATCTGTTCTATTTGTACTGTTTGCACTAATGATGTGCCCAAAATTTTCATAACCCTCTGGTCCGTTGATAAAAAAACCAATATTTCTACTTATATAGTAGTTATTGTTAGAATCTTTAAAAAAACCACTTATTCTATCTTGATAAAAAAATCTTTGATTATTAATTCCATTACTAAAAATTCGCTTTACATTTCCATTAAGATCATAAATAGCTAAAAAATAATCATCAGTATGAAAAGACCCTTTAATGTGATTTCCATCCGAACTTAAAAAAGTAACTTCTGCGGATAAGGAATTAAAGTTTCTTACTGTACCTATTGTGATAATTTCATCATTTGATTTTATTATTTTATATCCAGTTCCAGTATAAGATTGTGTAGCACCTTTAATCCATTTACACACCCCATTAGTATCTACTTTAGCTATAAAAAATGTTCCTACTTTTTCTGAGGTTATTGTGCCATCTGTGTTCTCGAAGATTTGATTTGGAGAATTATTATAATGAGCATCATTACTTCCGGTTATGTAAGAATTCCCTTGTTCATCAACAGTCATAGACCAAGATTGCACACCATTAGAAGTATGATCATTTAAGAGACTCTTTACTTTCCATAAAAATTGTCCATCTTTATCAAATTTGACCAAGAATGTTTTTGTAGGGTAACCACTCCAGGTTATAATATCTGGATTATTAGTTTTTCCTGCGGAATAAATTTCTGCTTGCGAACTGCAATAACCAGTCACATAAATATTATTATTTTTGTCGCTACCTATATCTATTAAAAATTCACTATTTGGTCCAGAAGTTTTAATACCAGTATACCATAATAGTTTTCCATCAGGATTTAATTTTAATACAAAACGATTAACATAATTATAATTATTACCCATAATTTCAAAGTTTGATAAATTATCAGTTATAACTTCGTTTAAATAAAAATTAAATGTATTATTATTGTAAATATTAGCATCACCGCTCAATAAAATATTCCCATCATCATCTATATTTATTTTTTTACTATAAATATTGTTAATGATGATATGCCACAAGATTTCTCCGTCTTTATTAAGCTTAATTATGTAGCCTCCGTATAAATTATTAGTTGTATTATTAAAAATAAGTTTAGTTCCTTTAGAATCAAAAAAAGCACCATTAATAGAATGTCCAATTACATAAATATTCCCTTCTTTATCCTCTACAGATCCAAACATAATGTCTCTATATGAATATGTGTTTTTTTCGGTATAAGCAATCCATTTAAGATTACCATTATAATCGTGTTTAGCTAAATAACCTCCATCTTTATCTTCTAAATTAGTGTAAATATTATCATCATTTGAATCGAAGGTTTGTTTATTGTATTGTCCCGTTGTTAAGAAACCGCCATTAATCTCTTTTAAGTCAGTTGTTTCAGGGTCATGGTAGCCAGGGAATTCATTGTTATTATACTGACCATTATAAATATCAACATTATTGTGAATTAATGTCCAACAATCATTGTTTTGTGCGTTAAAAGATAAACTGAATAAAAACACAAAGTATAATATTTTTTTTTTCATAGCTTATTTTTAGAATGACAAATATAAGATTCTAAATAGAACTTATAAATCATGTAAATCACAAAAAAAATCCCGCAACGAAGTTGCGGGATTTTTTATTCTATATAATTGAATTCTTACATTTCTAAAGAATCAAACAATTCAGTTAATTGAGGACTAGATGGTCTAGGAGCATTTGCGTCAACAATGTTTCCTTGAGGATCTAATAAAATAAATCTTGGAATAGAGTTTACTCTGTAAGCACCTGAAAAAGCTTCGTCTCTTTTAGCGTATAACTGAACTCCTGTTAATTTCATATCAGTTACCATTTTTTTCCAAGTTTCATAATCCTTCTCTCTATCAACAGAAATACTTACAAACTCGATGTTCTTATCGTGGTATTTTTCTTCTACTTTCTTTAAGAATGGAATTTCATTTTTACAAGGCTGACACCAAGTAGCCCACATATCAATGTAAACATATTTTCCTTTTAAATCGTCTAAAGACATAGTACCTCCTTTGTGGTTTTCGTAATCAACAAACTTAGGAGATTCCATTCCTTTAGCTAATTTAGTTGCCATGTATTGCTTGTCACCGTACACCTTAGTTAAGTACTTTTCTAAACCTAAAACACTTTGCTTTTGATTCGCAACAAATGTAGAATCTAAATTTGCTCCTTCAATTTCTTTGTTAAAACCATCAACAAAGTTTGATACTTTCGATTTAAAATCTAATTCTGGTAAATCCATTAATTCTTTATCACCAAACAGTGCTTCTTGATTTAAAGATGCTTTTGCTAAAAAAGCACTTTCTTCATGACCAGCACCTGTAAATGCAATTGTTTCATCAAATTGCTCAGTATCTAAAGTCATGTTGATGTCAGCACCATTTTGCAAGTATAAAGTAGCGTACTCTTTACCATCAAAAAGTCTGTAAAAACCATCTTTTACATTCATGGTGTCTTTAAACATTCCGTTTTCATCAACTTTAATAACTCGGTTAAATTTAAATTGAGGATTTGAGATTACAACAGAATCAGAGTTTTTATTAGTTATAGTACCAGAAAAAGTTACGAAATCGTTACTTTCTTTTTTACAAGAAACAATAGCTAAAGAAACTATTGCTGCATAAATTAATTTTTTCATTGTTGTTTATTAATGATTAGTTCTAATAAGTGGCCTAAGTTAACTAATCTAAACGAATTAGAGCCCATCTAAACTTTTAAAAACCTGTTAATTTTCTGATTATGATAAAATTATCCTAACCAACCTTCACGGTCTAAACTTCTATATTGAATTGCTTCGGTAATGTGTTCTGATTGAATGTTTTCTGATGTAGCTAAATCTGCAATTGTGCGCGATACTTTTAGTATTCTATCATAAGCACGGGCAGATAAATTTAATTTTTCCATAGCTATTTTAAGTAATTCTTTACTCTCATGAGAAAGTTGGCAGAATTCTCGTATGTGCTTTACATTCATTTGAGCGTTGTAATGAATGTTGTCAAAACTTTTAAAACGTTCCGTTTGAATTTCACGAGCTGAGGTTACTCTTTTTCTAATATCAACACTACTTTCTCCTTTACGTTCTTCGGATAACTTATTAAAAGGAACGGGAGTAACTTCAATGTGGATATCGATTCTATCTAATAAAGGACCAGAAATTTTACTTAAATAACGTTGCATTTCAGCAGGTGATGAAGTCATGGGAGAATTGCTATCGTTAAAATAACCACTCGGACTCGGATTCATACTTGCTACTAGCATAAAACTACATGGGTAATTTACTGTAAAACGAGCTCGAGATATGGTAACTTCTCTGTCTTCTAAAGGTTGACGCATCACTTCTAAAACACTGCGTTTAAATTCAGGAAGTTCGTCTAAAAATAAAACTCCATTATGAGCTAAAGATATTTCACCGGGTTGAGGGTATTGTCCGCCGCCAACAAGTGCAACGTCTGAACAAGAATGATGCGGGTTACGAAAGGGACGCTGATACATCAGTCCTGTGTTTTTTACCTTACCCACTACAGAATGTATTTTAGTTGTTTCTAACGCTTCATGTAATGTCATTGGAGGTAATATTGAAGGTAATCTTTTCGCCAACATTGTTTTTCCAGCTCCTGGAGGTCCAATAAGAATAATATTATGCCCGCCTGCTGCGGCAATTTCCATACAACGCTTTATAGATTCTTGTCCTTTAACATCTGAAAAATCAAACTCAGGAAAGTCTATATGTTTATAAAATTCGGCTCTAGTATCAATTATTGTTGGTGAGATAAGCTCATCACTATTAAAATGATTGATAACTTCCATAATATTATCAACTCCTAAAACGTTTAAATCATTAACAATAGCTGCTTCTTTGGCATTTTCTTTAGGAAGAATTAAATGTTTAAAACCTTCTTCACGAGCTTTAATAGCAATGGGTAATGCTCCTTTAATAGGTTGTAAACTTCCGTCTAACGAAAGTTCACCCATAATAATATATTCATCGATATTCTCTGATTTAATTTGATTAGAGGCAGCTAAAATTCCGATAGCTAAAGTTAAATCATACGCAGCCCCTTCTTTACGAATATCGGCAGGTGCCATGTTGATAATAATCTTTTTTCCTGGAAGTTTGTATGAGTTGTTATTCAACGCAGCAGAAATTCGATACGAACTTTCACTTACTGCTTTATCGGGTAAACCTACTAAATGATATCCAATACCTTTATCAATATTTACCTCAACAGTAATCGTGGTTGCTTCAATGCCAAAAACAGCGCTTCCATAGACTTTTGCTAGCATATTTTTCTCTTTCTGTTAAAGATATAAAAAATATGTTAAGTGTTTTGTATTAGTCTTTTATGATAAATTTTGTTCTTTTTCTATGGAAGGAAAAATAAACTTGTACAATTTTCTCATTCCTAAAAACATTAAAACAACTAAAACAATAGCCACTATTGGTAAGAAGATTGAAAAGGCAGACATCATTACTGAAGTTCCAGTTTCAACTGTTGAAATTACAGGATTTGCCACACCTGCTGTGGTTGTAGTTGAGGTTAATCTTGCTGAAGCTGTTGTGCCTTTTATTGCGGTAGCTGTCCCACCACCAGCAATAATAGCTAATGCCCATGTAATAACAGGAGATAAGTCAGCTATTGTAGATACCATTACAGCGGTTCCTGCAATTGCTGCTAAAGGAACTGCTATGGTGTCTAATAAATTATCAAACCAAGGAATATAATAAGCAAATATCTCCAGAATTGTTGCTATGCCTAAAGTAATAAGAGCGGTTGAGCTCGCTACCCAAGTCCAACTTTCATTGAGTGGAATTACATTATAATAACCAGCTAAACTCAAAGCAAATAAGGGTAAGAATACCCTAAAACCAACTGAGGCTGCTAATCCTATTCCTAAAAATATACTGATTATAGTTTCTGGAGTCATGTTTTTTATGGTAAGATATAAAAAAAGCCTCTTTTTAAAAAGAGGCTTTTGAAAATATTGTAATACTATTATTAGTTGTTGTTAAAACGGTCTAGACCAGTTTTTAACCAATTATAGTAAGTTGTATGATCTGTGTACTGTTGAGGTGAGTTTAATACTTCTAACTCAGGACTCATTAATACATAAAATGGTTGAGAAGCAGTTTTAAAGTTTGCTGCTTGCAAAGTAGCCCATTTATCACCATACGTTCTAATTCTTTTTACTTTACCGTTAGATTTGATAAAATCGAATTGCTCATTTTCTGGTAATAATCTTTGGTGATCATCTACATATAATGAAATTAATACATAATCATCATTAATTAAAGAGTAGATGTTTGGCTGACTCCAAATATTTTCTTCCATTTTACGACAGTTAACACATGCCCATCCTGTAAAGTCTAATAACACCGGCTTGTTTACTGATTTTGCGTAAGCAATACCTTCTTCAAAATCTTTAAAACAGTTTAAGTTAAGAGGACAGTGGTTGTCTTTTTGGTAAATACTGTGGAATTTTGGTGGTGCGAAACCACTTAATAATTCATTTTGATTCCAAGCTGGTTTTTCCATAACACCAGGAGCTAAGTACACCGCTAAAGCTAATGAACCAAGACCTAATAATACTCTGAAGAAACTTATTTTTCCGTATTTCTTTCCGATAAATCCGAATAAGTAAAGAGCCATTAAGAATGCAATAAATGCCCAGATACCAATAAATACTTCTCTTTTTAATAATCCCCAGTGACCAACTAAATCAGCGTTTGATAAGAATTTGAAAGCGAAAGCTAATTCGATAAATCCTAAAACAACTTTTACTGTATTTAACCATCCACCAGATTTTGGTAAATTATTTAACCATTTTGGGAACATTGCAAACAATGCGAAAGGCAATGCTAAAGCTAAACCAAAACCTACCATTCCTACTGAAAGTTGCATTGCACCACCACTTAATGATCCTGCTAATAACGATCCTAAAATTGGACCTGTACAAGAGAAAGATACGATAGCTAAGGTTAATGCCATAAAGAATGTTCCGATAATACCTCCAATGTTAGAAGCGCTATCTGCTTTGTTACTCCATGCACTTGGTAATGTTAATTCGTAAAAACCGAAGAATGAACCAGCAAAGAAAATTAAAACAACAAAGAAGAATAAGTTTAACCAAATATTGGTTGAAATGTTATTTAAAATCTCAGGATCTAAAGAGTCTAAGAAGTGGAAAGGAAGACTTATTAAACCGTAAATTAATACGATAAAGAATCCGTATAAAAGAGCACTTCTAATACCTTTACCTTTTTTCTCAGCGCGCTTTGTAAAGAATGATACTGTTAATGGTACCATTGGGAAAACACACGGAGTTAAGAAAGCTAAAAGCCCACCAACAAATCCTAATAAGAAAATGTTTAGTAAACTATTGTCTTTATCTTCAGAAGCAGTATCTGTTGAGCTTTTTAATAAAACAGTGTTTTTTAAATCTAAATTTAAAGATTGAGATAATTCTTTACTTTTATCATCTACCTCAGCAACAGTTTGCTCAACTTTTTCACCAATTAAAGAGAATGTAAAATCTTCATCAAATGGTAAACAGTATTCTTTACATACTTGTGCATCAAGGTTAAGAGTAACCTTTGTTAAAGTAGAGTCGCTAACAGTAATTCTTTGGATTAATTTTCCTTCTTCAACGAAGAAAATTTCATCTTTCCCCCAAATTTCGCTAAACTCAGTTTCTGTTTCACTTTCTTTAGCCTTACCGTTTAAAGTATAACCTAATTGACCTTCTGCTGGGGAAATTGTCATTGGAAGAGAAGCGTCTTCTGGGTTGTACTGAGAGTATAAATGCCAATCTTCAGCAATTAACACGTCAAAAATTAAGTCGTACTCAGTGTCAGATACTTTTTGTACCGAAGGAGTAACAACTACAGGGTTATCATCGGATTGAGAGAAAACCGATAAACCTATGAATAATAAAAATAGAGTAAAGAATTTTTTCATTCTATGTAGTTTGAGATGGGGTTAATTAAATACTAATTTTTAATAGTTTGGTTGTTTTATTTGTGGGTAAAAATCGATTGTCTTGTCGTTTTCCTATTATCCAAATAATTTCGTCTTTACTTGTGCAAAGCAACCAAATTTTATTTTTGTTTACTATTGATATCTTTTCGTCTTTAAAATACTTGCTTACTTTTTTACGCCCTGTCATTCCTTTGGGATAAAAATAATCACCGGCATTCCGTTGCCTGAGAATTAGGGGGTAACTAAGTAATTCGCTATCAACATAAATTATATTGTTGTTGATGCTTTCCTGTTCATCAACCTCTTTTAATGTTAAGTTGAGAGGAACAGTTATTTGTTTGTTTTCTTTTGTAATGATAAACCGCTCATTATCAAATGGGGATTTTTCATCAGTGCGTAAAAGTAATAAAAAATCTCTGTCTTTCAACAAAGTATAAAGTTTTGTTAAAATTCGTTTTCCAGATTGCGCATGAATTAAGCTGTAAATATCGTTCCATTCCCTGAATTTATAAGGCTTTAAGAGATGGTAGAGGTAAGCTTGGTGATTTTGTAATTTTAACAGTTTCGGAATGTTAAATTTTAACATATCGCCCTCTTTAGTAACGATTTCGTTGCTTATTTCCGCTATTTTGTCTTCAATTATTTGTTGAGATTGGTTTAAATGATCAACAGTTTTATTGAAACTGTCTAATAGGCTGGGGTTCAGTTCTTTTAAAATAGGTGTTATTTGATGACGAATTTTATTTCTTACATATTTTGTTTCTGAATTGCTTTCGTCTTCTCTCCACTCAATATTGTTTTGATGTGCAAAATTTAGGATTTGCTCTCGAGAAAAAACAAGAAGCGGTCTAACAATTTTGCCATTTATAGGTGGAATTCCTGTTAAGCCATCTAAACCAGTTCCTCTAGTAAAATTGATTAAAAATGTTTCTAAATTATCGTCAGCATGATGTGCTGTTAAAATATAATCGAAAGATTTTTCTTCTAATAATTTTTTAAACCAATTGTAACGTAATTCTCTCGCAGCAAGTTGAGTTGATAATTTATTTTCTGTAGAATATTTGGTGGTGTTAAACTTTATTGTGAAAGTTTCAGTGTTTAAAGTTGCTCCTAAATTTGTAACAAAATCTTCATCTAAATCACTTTCTTTTCCTCGTAACTGAAAATTACAATGTGCTAAAGAAATAGTAAACTTTAATTGATGCAACAAATGTGTTAGTACCACGCTATCTACTCCACCAGAAATAGCAATGAGTAGTTTTTTATCCTTTAAAAAAGGGAAATTAGTTTCAATATGTGTGGAGAACTCTTGAAGCATGCAGTTTTAACCTTGTTATAGTTGAGAGTTTAACCAATTAACAACGTCTTGTAGCATTTCTTCTTTGCATAAGTCGTTTTGAAGCTCGTGATAGCCTTCTTCGTATAATTTTAAACTTGCTTTTGTTGAGTTATCAGCAAAAGCTTCGGCGCCTTTATAATCAATAATTTTATCTCCTGTACCGTGCAATAATAGCATTGGGGTTTTTAAAGAAGATGCATTTTGAATTGCCCATTCACCAGAATCAATAAATGATAAAGAAAAGTTCGGGCTAATTTTATCATGAACTAAAGGGTCTTCAACATATTTTTTTACCTCAATAGCATCTCTTGAAATATCATTTGGGTCTAATTCGTTACCTAAAGTTATTGATGGAGCAATTTTTTGCATCACTTTTCCTAAAGATAATTTCCAAGCTGGTGGTTGAAAAGCTAAGCGTAAAAACGGACTGGTAGCAATAACTCCTTTTAAATGATGGTTTTTTCTTAAGGAATAATTAATTACAGCATTTCCACCCATTGAGTGTCCGTATAAGAAAATAGGTTTGTCGCCAAAAGTGTTTTTAGCTTCGTTAATTAATTTGGTAATGCTTCCTAATACCAAATCATAACCAGGATTATGACCTCTTTTTCCTTTTGTTTTACCATGCCCGAAATGATCAAAAGCGATAACACCAAAATTATTTTCAGTTAGTTTTTTAGCAACGTGTTCATATCTTCCAGAATGTTCTCCCATTCCGTGAACAACTACGACTACTGCTTTTATGGTTTCTGGTTGCCAATACTGACTAAAAAACTCGGTTTTATGATAATTGAATGTAAATGTATTGTGTGTCATTAGTCTCTTGTAATATTTCCGTCTTCTAAAATATTAAAAATAATGGTAGAAGAGTCATCAGAAATATGTTCAACCAATTCAATGCTGTTTTTGTTTAGTGTAGATGTAGTTTTTAACACACCTTCAACGATTTCGTCATAGGCTAAAACTTGACTATTAATAATGTTGTAGTTTTCATCATAATTAACTAACATTGAAATAAGTTCGGTGTTGTTAGGGTAAAAATAATACACTACCGATTTATAGTTTTCTGATAATTTAGGAAGATAAGAAACTCCTATTTTAGCTTTTTCATCATCTAATTGCTCTTCAAAAATTGAAGGTAATTTTAATAAATCTTGTTGCGTTTTTGTTAGTAATTTAGTTTCTACATGATTGCTGAAATTAGTGCTGTCAACTAAAGGAACAGTTTTAGCAGGATACTCATTTAAAAATGAATATTTATTTGATTTACATGATGTTATTGACGCAATAATAACAACGAAAAGTATAAATTTAATTGTGTTTTTCATTTCTTTATTTTTTATAATAGTTTTTGATTAGAAGTGCTTTTTCTGATTATTTGTTATAAATATAATTAAGTTTTGTTCGTCAGCACATATTTCATGGCTTTTGCTTTTAGCAAACATTCTTCGTATTCTTTTTCTGGAGTAGATTTAGCAGTAATTGCACCTCCTACAGAATAAGAAACGTATTTATTTTCACTATTGTATAAAATACTTCTAATAACCACGTTAAAATCAAAATCGCCATTTGGGGTAAAATAACCAACGGTTCCAGAGTACAATCCTCGTTTGGTTTCTTCTAATTCTTCAATGATTTCCATTGCTGATATTTTCGGAGCTCCAGTCATGCTTCCCATCGGGAAAGTGTCTCTAATAACATCAACAGGATGTGTGGTGTTGTCAATTTCTGAAACTACGGTAGAAATTAGTTGGTGTACCTGTTTAAAAGAATATACTTTACACAATTCTTCTACTTGCACACTTCCCTTTTTTGCGGTTCTTGATAAGTCGTTGCGAACTAAATCAACAATCATAATATTTTCTGAACGTTCTTTTTCGTCACGAGCTAAATCGAACGCAATTTTTTCATCTTCAATAGGGTCGATAAATCGTTTAGCAGTTCCTTTTATAGGTTGAGAAATGATTTTAGAACCTTCTTTACGTAAATATCTTTCAGGAGTTGCAGATAATAGATAATGATGCTCGTTTCTGAAAAAAGCAGCAAATGGTGGTTCTGAAATTTTATTTAAATGTGTGTAAACTTCATACGGATTAATTGCTGTGTTTTCAGCGTAAAATTCCTGACAAAAATTGGCTTCATAAATATCTCCTCTATGAATGTGTTTTAATACATTTTCTACTTTTTGATGGTATTCGTCTTTATGAATTCTTAGTTTTATTTTGATTTCATCTTCTTGTAAGGGTTCATCATTAAAACTTGAAATGATATTCGGATTTGCTTCAATAATATCTTCAAAATCTTCTTCTAACTCATCATCAATCATTTTTAAATAATGAAATTCAGCTGTGTTTCCTTTAATAAAAATGAGTTTTTGAGGTTGAAAGAAATACAAATCAGGAAAATGCAATCCATCAAAATTATTCGAAGTTAATTTTTCTACGTCATTTTTAACATCGTAAGAAATATATCCGAAAATATAGTCTTTAGTATAAGATTGATATTCTTTTAGCTGATCAAAAGCACTGTTGTAATCGGTTTTAATTGAAGTAAATTCTTCAACAGCCAAGGCGCAATCGAAAGAACTATAATTTTGTTTGTAATTGTTAGAATCTAACCAAATAGCAGTTTCGAATTGTTTAGCCCAAACAAAGAGTTTTTGCTTGAATTTGCTTGGGTTGTCGATAGAAAAAATACGAATGGTTCTTGACATCGCACAAAAATAAGAAACCCGATAGAAATACAACTATCGGGTTTGTGTTTTATATACATTGAAGTTTATTCTTTTTTTGAATTTTCAAAAGCTTCAATTTTACTCTTAACTTCCTCTAAAGTTCCTTCAAAAATTTCTTCTTTTGTTACTTCTTCACCATTTTCAACAGTAGTAGTGGTGACAGTAGCTTTAGCAGTTCCATCGTCATTTTTTTCAATGTTTACTTTAACGATTTTTTCTGTCATACCTTCAGAAATAAATTTCGCATCAGTAGAAAGTTTCATTTCATGCTTTTCACCGTTATCATCAACCCAAATTTTTATGTTTTCTGTTTTTTCATGAGATTCAGAAGAAGTATGTCCGCCTAAAATAGGTGCGATTACTAACCCTACTAAACAGGTTAATTTGATTAAGATATTCATTGATGGTCCAGAGGTGTCTTTAAAAGGATCACCAACGGTATCACCAGTTACAGCAGCTTTATGAGCATCTGAACCTTTGTAGGTCATTTCTCCGTTGATTTCAACACCAGCTTCAAATGATTTTTTAGCATTATCCCATGCACCACCAGCGTTGTTTTGGAAAATCGCCCACATAACACCAGATACACATACACCAGCCATATAGCCACCTAAAGCTTCTGCTTTAAAAATAAGTCCTATTAGGATTGGAGTAATGATGGTAATTAAACCTGGTAATAACATTTCTTTTAAAGCAGCTTTGGTTGAAATATCTACACATTTTGCGTATTCAGGTGTGCCAGTTCCTTCCATAATTCCAGGAATTTCTCTGAACTGACGACGTACTTCATGTACCATTTCCATAGCGGCTCTACCAACTGATTGCATCGCTAAAGCGGAGAAAATTACTGGCACCATACCACCCACAAATAAAGCCGCTAATACATCAGCTTTAAAAATATTAATTCCGTCAATTCCTGTAAACGTAACGTAAGCAGCAAACAGTGCTAAAGCAGTTAATGCAGCAGAAGCAATGGCAAATCCTTTACCAACAGCAGCGGTTGTGTTTCCAACTGAATCTAAAATGTCGGTACGTTCACGAACATGATCTTCTAGTTCACTCATTTCAGCAACTCCACCAGCGTTATCAGCAATTGGTCCGAAAGCGTCAATAGCTAATTGCATAGCAGTGGTAGCCATCATTGCAGAAGCAGCTAAAGCAACACCGTAAAATCCTGCAAAATAATACGAACCGTAGATTGCAGCAGCAAATAATAAAACTGATAAGAACGTAGATTTCATTCCTACAGCTAAACCAGCAATAATATTGGTTCCTGCACCAGTTGCACTATTTTGAACGATATCTAATACTGGTTTTTTACCTAAACTAGTATAGTAAGCAGTTACCATTGAAATTAATGCTCCAACAGCCAATCCTATACATGCTGCCCAGAAAACATTCATTGAAGAAACATCTTTAATTCCTTCACCAAAGAAACTCATTTTCATAGTTTCTGGTAACATCCATTTTATTAGAAAGAAACTCGCAGCTAAGGTTAGTAAGATTGATGCCCAGTTACCAGTGTCTAATGCTTTTTGCACTTGAGCTTCTTTTGCTGTATTGTCTTTGATACTTACTAAAAAAGTACCAATAATTGAAGCTAAAACACCAACTCCCGCAATAACTAAAGGAAGTAGGATAGGTCCCATTCCGTTGAAATCATCAGTAAAAGGAGTAGATAAAGACATGTCTCTAATTACATAATTTCCTAATACCATAGCAGCTAAAACTGTTGCTACATAAGAACCAAACAAGTCAGCTCCCATACCAGCTACGTCACCCACATTATCACCAACGTTATCAGCAATTGTTGCTGGATTACGAGGGTCGTCTTCAGGAATTCCTGCTTCTACTTTTCCTACTAAATCGGCACCAACATCGGCAGCTTTTGTATAAATACCTCCACCTACACGAGCAAATAAGGCAATAGATTCAGCTCCTAATGAGAAACCAGCTAAGGCTTCTAAAACAATGGTCATTTCATTGTAAAAATTTCCTCCTTCGGTAATAAATTGTCCAACAAACAATAAAAAGAATAAACTTAATCCTAAAACAGCTAAACCTGCTACACCAAGTCCCATTACGGTTCCACCGCCAAAAGATACTTTTAAAGCTTGTGGTAAACTTGTTTTGGCTGCTTCTGCTGTTCTTGCATTAGCATCGGTGGCAATTCGCATTCCTATATTACCTGCTAAGGCAGAAAAAATTGCTCCGACAATAAAAGCAGGAACAATCATTATACTTGTTGTTTCAACTAATTGAGAGATTCCGAATAAGGCTAATGAAGCTATTACTACAAATATTAATAATAATCTATATTCGGCAGCTAAAAAAGCAAGAGCACCATCTTTAATGCTTTTTGAAATGGATTGCATTTTGTCATTTCCTGCATCTTGTTTTTTTACCCAGACCATTTTTACGTACATAAAAACGAGTCCTAAAAGTGCCAAAATTACTGGCACATACATCATGTTTTGTTTCATGTTATTGTTATTTGATTAGTTATAAGTGTTCGTAAATATAACAAAATCAATAACTAAACAAAAAACCTCTCAGCGATAACTGAGAGGTTTTCTATAATTATAAGGTTGTTTACTTATTAAATAGTAAAGTTTCCTTTTGTTTTATGGTCGCTGTTTTCGTAACGCTCTAAACACTTATCTAAGATTTCATAAGCTTCGTTAGCATCACCCCAATCACCTACATCAACTTTTTTCTTTTCTAAATCTTTGTATACTTGAAAGAAGTGAGTAATTTCTTCTTTACGGTGTGGGTTTAAGTCTGATAAATCGTTGTATTTATTCCAAATCGGATCTGACATTGGTACACAAACGATTTTTTCATCTGGACCTTTCTCGTCTGCCATATGGAAAACACCGATTGGTTTTACTTCCATAACACACATAGGAAAAGTTGGTTCCGCACCTAAAACTAACACGTCTAATGGATCACCATCTAAAGCTAAAGTTTGTGGAATGAAACCATAATCTCCAGGATACATCATTGATGAGAATAACATTCTATCAAAACGAATTTTTCCTAAATCAAAATCGTATTCGTACTTATTTCTACTTCCTTTTGGAATTTCAATTAAAACATCAACTGTTTTTCTTTCTTTTGCCGTCATATATTCTTAACTTTTCTTCGTTTCTAAAATCGGATTGCAAAAGTAGTGATTTATTACTTTTTTGAAAGAAAAATTATAGGTTATTTTATAGTTAAATGTATGATTATAAGCCAGGTTTAATTCCGATACGAATTGCGAACTTTGGAGTAGGTGCTACAGTTGATCCAGCTGGCGGTGTGTAATTGCTTCTCCAAACAGCATCAATTCTAAGAAAACGCAAGTTACCATACCCAATATTTTCTAACCCTACACTGTATTCGTAGTATAGCTTATTAGGTGCGTTGTAGTTAACGTTTGATCTACTAATAGCTATGTTCTCCTTTGAAATAGTACCATAAGCTGCTCTAAAAGTAACAAGGCTTCGTAGGTTTAGCTTTTTTAATAGCGGAATTCTATTTAAAATATAACCGTTAAAATGATGCTCTAGATGTCCTGCTAAATACTCATCCGTAACAAAATCATAATAGTTAAGAAGTGTAAAAGTATCTTTAACTAAAGAAAATGATTGGTTTGCTGGTACAACATCTAACAAAGCAACTGGGACTTCTCCAAACGTTTTTCCAGCTTCAAAAGTTGCATCTAAAATTCCGAATTTACTTAACAGAATTGGTTGGTTGTATTTAAACTGAATTTTATCATAGTTGTGTGTTCCGTTAAAAGGTCCTTTGTAACCTTTTCGGTAATTTAACACAAAGGTTGGGAATACGTTTTTACCGAAGCGTCTTTCTACTCCTAAGCCGTAAACAAAACGTCCTGGAGTAAATGACACATAAATATCAGATGCTACATCCGTTAATTTTGATTGTGTATTTCCGTTTTCATCAATATAGTTCATAGAGAAATCCTTTTCAGAAGCTGAAGAGATTTTTGCATGTGAAAAATTGATTCCTAAATGTAAATTTTGCTGAATTTGATAATCGAAATTCGTTGCAATTTTCTCAACATTTGATAAATAAAAATTATCTCCTCTGTTAAAAACTGCAGCGGTACCAAAACTGGTTCCTAATAGTTGTGTGGTGTTTAATAAGCTACTGCCTAATTGTTCAATGTCTTTTTGATAAGCTACACCAACAGCAATTCTAGGTTTGTATGATAGTAAGTATCTACCTTCAACACCATATTTTGTTTTTTGGTCTTTAAATCCGTAAGCAATATGTCCACCTAAACGAAAACGATCGTCTTTAGTTACAAATGTTCTAAAACTTAATTTGGTTCTAAAGCCTTCAACTTGATTGTTAGCAAAAAGTGTCCATAATGGACCTATTTGAAAACCTGCTCCGGTATCAACATATCCACTAGCAACAGTGTTAATTAACCCTGTAAGGTTTTTAATTTGTTTTTTCTTTTTTACGCTTTCAATTAATTTATACGTTTTTTTGCTTTGTTCTTTTTGAACAGTTTCCCAGTAAGAATCGTCTTTTTTATATTGATCAGGTCTAATTTTTTCTACTTTCTGCTCATAAAAGCTTTTAGGGAAAGCTTTGTTTAAAACATAATTTTCAAAAGTGATATCTTTTTTTATGGTCAAACCTTTATTACTGTCATTTTTATCTATAAAAGTAAAATCACCTTCGTAAGCATTTTTGGTTGGAATATAGATGCTGTCATTTCTTACTTCAAATTCCTTTTCAAAAGATAGACCTCTTACAAAATTTAGGTTAACACTTTTGTGTACCTTCATTTTTATCTTTTTTATAGAGAAATTTTTGTCTGCTACCCAAACATTTCCTTGAAAGGCTAAGTCTCCATCTCGTCTTGGGAAGAAGTATATATTGTATAGTTTTTTGTTGTTGTCTACAATACTATCGTAAAGAACATAATCATAAGTAGAAAAGCCATCGCTAGATAATGGGCTGATAAATGGCTTCTGTAATAAAGTAATGTTGTTTTTGAAAACATCAATATTTTGAAAAGTGTTAGACATTCTATCAAAAATAAACCCTTGAGCACCTAAACCTTCTGATTTTTCAGCTTCAATATCTTCTCTTACTGCATTGTTTTTGTTGTCCCCGTACACATTAGCAACTTGTTCATTTAAAAATATAGGAATGTAATAATTGATTCCATCGCTATCGTACTTTACTTCTTTTATAGCTTGTTGATATTCGTTTTTAAAGATTTTCTTTAAAAAAACGGTGTCTAGATTGTTTAGCCCTATTTCAATTGAAGTATTCTTTTTGTACTGGTAATGATCTACTAAATCAAGTCCATTTTTTCTTTTACGCTTCCAAATTTCTTTTAAAATTTTATATGCAGGATTTTCTTCTTTCTTTAAGCGTTTTTTAGGTTTAGTAACAATAACTACTTCGTCTAGCTCATTGCTTTCTTCTTTTAAAACAATATTTAAAAATTTTGTTTTTTGATTAACTTTTATGGTTTGCTTTTGAAAACCAACAAATGAAACTTCAAGTACTCCTCTAAACTTCTGAGTTTTTAAAAAAAACTTACCATCATCATCAGTTGTAGTACCGTAATTTGTTTTTTTCAAAACGATATTTACAAATGGTAAGGGGTTGTTAAATTCATCAACTACTTTTCCTTGAATAGTTATTTGAGCACTTATGTAACTGGTTGTGAGTAGTAGTAGGAATGCAAGCAGATTTTTCATTGGTTTATTTACTGCAAAATCCTTTTGACGAGGGTCAAAAGGATTTTAATTTATTTTCAATTTCTTTTTTCTTCAATTATTAGCGATACATCACTTCTTTTACTGCTGCAATAACATCATTTGCGTTTGGTAACCATTCTTCCAATAAAACTGGAGAATATGGTGCAGGTGCATCGGCTGTAGTAATTCTTTTGATAGGAGCATCTAAATAATCAAATGCTTCATCTTGAACTCTAAATGTAATTTCTGAAGATACACTTCCGAATGGCCATGCTTCTTCTAAAATTACCAATCTATTTGTTTTTTTAACAGATTCTAAAATAGCTTTATGATCCATTGGACGAACTGTGCGTAAATCGATAATTTCAACAGAAATACCTTCTTTTGCTAATTCATCAGCAGCTTTGTAAGCTTCTTTAATAATTTTACCAAAAGAAACAACTGTTACATCAGTACCTTCTCTTTTAATATCAGCAACTCCAATAGGAATGATATATTCTCCTTCAGGAATTTCCATCTTATCACCATACATTTGCTCAGACTCCATAAAAATTACAGGATCATCATCACGAATAGCTGCTTTTAATAAACCTTTTGCGTCGTATGGATTAGAAGGAACAATTACTTTTAATCCAGGACAGTTAGCATACCAGCTTTCAAAAGCTTGTGAGTGTGTTGCAGCTAATTGACCTGCAGAAGCAGTAGGGCCACGGAAAACAATAGGGCAGTTAAACTGTCCACCACTCATTTGACGGATTTTCGCAGCATTGTTAATGATTTGGTCAATTCCTACTAAAGAGAAATTGAAAGTCATATACTCAACAATAGGGCGGTTACCGTTCATTGCTGATCCTACAGCAATACCACCAAAGCCTAATTCAGCAATAGGAGCATCAATAACGCGTTTGGCACCAAACTCGTCTAACATTCCTTTACTGGCTTTATATGCACCATTATACTCGGCAACTTCTTCTCCAATCAAGTAAATGCTTTCATCTCTACGCATTTCCTCGCTCATTGCTTCGCAAACGGCTTCTCTAAATTGTACTGTTTTCATACGTTTTATAAGTAGTTGTTTATCAAGAGTGCAAAAATAATAAAAATAGGGGTAATATTGTAGCTTTAAAATCAACAAATCATAAAGTGAGAATAATAGCTTAAATTTGAGGCAGATTGAAGTTGGATAAAAAATTTATTATGCACGCATAATAAATTAAAAAAAATGCGTAACTTCGTCGCACAAAATTAAGTTTCTTTAAAACAACGATATATGAAAATATTAGTTTGTATCAGTCATGTACCTGATACTACTTCAAAAATCAACTTTACTGATAACGATACAAAGTTTGATACTAACGGAGTTCAATATGTAATAAATCCATACGATGAGTTTAGTTTAACTCGTGCTATGTGGTTTAAAGAAAAACAAGGAGCAAGCGTAACAGTTGTAAATGTTGGAGGTGCTTCAACTGAACCAACTTTACGTAAAGCATTAGCAATTGGTGCAGATGATGCAATTCGTGTAAATGCTGAACCTACTGATGGAATGATGGTTGCTAAAGAATTAGCTGAGGTTGTTAAAAACGGAGGGTACGATTTAGTATTAGCTGGAAAAGAATCTGCTGATTATAACGGACAAATGGTTCCTGGAATGTTAGCTTCTTTATTAGATTTCAATTTTGTAAACGGATGTGTTGGAGTTGAGGTTGATGGAACGAATGCTACATTAAGTAGAGAGATTGATGGTGGTGAAGAAAAAGTATCTTCAACGTTGCCAATGGTAGTTGCAGGTCAAAAAGGAATTGTAGAAGAAAAAGATTTACGTATTCCAAACATGCGCGGTATTATGATGGCGCGTAAAAAACCTTTAAGTGTTGTTGAGCCTGTGGGAGCTTCTGCTGCAACGGTAACTCAAAATTTTGAGAAGCCAGCACCAAAAGGAGCAGTGAAGTTAGTTGATAATGTTGATGATTTAATCAATTTATTACACAACGAAGCGAAAGTAATCTAAGTTAAAGTTTAAAACACGTCATTGCGAACAAAGTGAAGCAATCTTGTTATTTGTACTCGTAATGATATAAAAAATATAAAAATATGTCTGTATTAGTTTTTGCCGATTCATCGGAAGGGAAATTCAAAAAAACAGCTTTTGAAGTTGTTTCATACGGAAAAAAAGTAGCAGAGCAATTAGGAAGCGATTTAGTAGTTGTAACTATTAATGGAGGAGATGCTTCTGAATTATATACATACGGAGCAGAAAAAGTTGTTGAAGTAAAAAATGATTTATCATCATTCAATGCTAAAGCATACGCTTCAATTATTAAGCAAGTTGCTGATGCAAAAGGAGCATCTACAGTAATTATCGATTCAAGTGTTGACGGATTAACTTTGGCGCCATTAGTAGCAGTAGCTTTAGAGGCTGGATATGCGTCTAATGCAGTAGCATTACCTAGTAGCACAAGTCCTTTTGTAGTGAAGAGAAAAGCGTTTTCAAACAAAGGATTTAACAATACCGAAATTTCAACTGAGAAAAAAGTAGTTGGTGTTGCTAAAAATTCTTACGGAGCTCATGAGAATTCTGTAAGTGGATCTACAGAAAGTTTTGATGCAACTTTACCTGAGTTAGGAGTGAAGTCTGAAGAAATCAGTAGAGCAACCGGTAAAGTAACAATTGCTGATGCTGATGTAGTTGTTTCTGCTGGTAGAGGTTTAAAAGGACCAGAAAACTGGGAAATGGTTGAAGAGTTAGCAGATGTTTTAGGTGCTGCGACTGCATGTTCTAAGCCAGTATCTGATTTAGGATGGCGTCCTCACAGTGAACACGTTGGTCAAACAGGTAAGCCTGTAGCGTCTAACTTATATATTGCGATTGGTATTTCTGGTGCAATTCAACACTTAGCGGGTATTAACGCATCAAAAGTAAAAGTAGTTATCAATACTGATCCTGAAGCTCCTTTCTTTAAGGCTGCAGACTATGGTATTGTTGGTGATGCTTTTGAAGTTGTTCCGCAATTAGTAGAGAAATTAAAAGCGTTTAAACAAGCATAAAAAAGTGGGGTACTTTTCTTTTTCTATAAATTAGAGGTCAACTCATAATTTTTAGTAAATTGTGCCCACTTAATAAGGCTGTCTAAATTTTAAGCGAAGAGCCTAAATTTAGACAGTTTTTGTTTTTTTTGATGATTGTAAATGAGCTTGATAAAACTAACTATAAAAGGTATTTCGTATAGCCAAACACAAAGTGGGGCATACGCTTTAGTGCTAAGTGAAATGGAAGGTACTAGAACACTTCCAATTATAATAGGAGCTTTTGAAGCACAATCAATAGCAATAGCTTTAGAAAAAGAAATTCGTCCACCAAGACCTCTTACCCACGATTTATTCAAAACATTTTCTGATAGATTTTCAATCGTAATAAAACAAGTAATCATCCATAAATTAGTAGATGGAGTGTTTTATTCAAGTTTAATTTGCGAACGAGAAGGAGTAGAAGAAGTAATTGATACTCGAACGTCAGATGCAATAGCATTAGCGGTTCGTTTTGAAGCGCCAATTTACACCTACGAAAATATTTTAGATAAAGCAGGTATTTATTTAAAAATGGATGAAGAATTGTCGTTGGAAGAAGATTTAGGTATAGACGAAGATGAAGATGAAATAGAGTTTTCATTTGAAGAAGAAGAAAACGAAGATTATTATTCAAGTTTAACATTAAAAGAGTTAAACGAACAACTCGATGAAGCTGTAACCAATGAAAATTATGAATTGGCAGCCAGAATTAGAGATGAAATTAGCAAACGTTCTTAATTAAATTTATAAAAAAAATGAAGAAACTATTTACTTTCATAATGCTTTGCATTACTATGATATCTTTAGGGCAAAGTATTGAAAAAAAGTGGAATTTCTCATCAATAACTACAACTGAAGGAGAATCGATTGTTTCGATAAACCCTAACGATGTTTTTAACTTATCAGAAGGAAATTTCAACTACTCATTAGTTGAAAAAGATAGTTTACAAGCCTCAGGAAACTATATTCACCAAAACAACTTATTAATTTTTAACTACAAACAACCTAATGATACGGTTCGTTATTACAATGTAGTTGAATTAACAGATGAAGCTTTAACACTTTCAGAAAAAAATGTGTTGTACAAATTCACTACAAGCCCTGAAGTTGTTACGACTACAGAAGTTGTAGAAGTTGAACAAACTAAAGGTAAAATTATTCCAAGTCAAGGATTTTCTATGCAGAGTTTGTGGAGAGGAGTTTTAGGAATGCTTTGTTTGTTAATTATTGCTTTCTTGTTTAGTTCAAATAGAAGAGGAATTGATTGGAAAACTGTTGGGATAGGATTAGCATTTCAGTTGTTAATTGCTGTTGGAGTGCTTAAAATTCCTTTTGTTCAAAAAGCATTTGAATTAGTGGGAAGTTTATTTGTAAGTGTTTTAGATTTCACACGTGCTGGTAGTGAGTTTTTGTTTAGTGGTTTAGTGTCTGATATGAATTCTTTCGGATTTATTTTTGCCTTCCAAGTATTACCAACTATTATTTTCTTTTCGGCATTAACATCAGTTTTATTTTATTTGGGTGTTATTCAAAAAGTGGTAAAAGGTTTAGCTTGGTTGTTATCTAAGGGATTAAAAATTTCTGGAGCTGAAAGTTTATCAGTAGCTGGAAATATTTTCTTAGGTCAAACAGAAGCTCCATTATTAATCAAAGCTTACTTAGAAAAAATGAACCGTTCAGAAATCTTATTAGTGATGATAGGAGGTATGGCAACGGTAGCAGGAGCGGTTTTAGCAGCTTATATTGGTTTCTTAGGAGGTGATGATGAAGCGTTACGTTTGTTATACGCAAAACACTTATTAGCAGCTTCTGTTATGGCAGCACCAGGAGCAATTATTATTTCTAAGATTTTATATCCACAAACTGAAGAAGTAAATACCGATGTAAAAGTGTCTTCAGAAAAAATAGGATCAAATATTTTAGATGCCATTGCTAACGGAACAACAGAGGGGTTAAACTTAGCAATGAATGTAGCAGCAATGCTACTAGTGTTTATTGCTTTTATTGCGATGATTAACGGAATTTTAGGTTGGGTAGGAGACGTTACAACTTTAAATACTTGGATGGCTGAAAATACTGCGTATGCTAAGTTTTCTTTAGAAGCTATCTTAGGATATGTTTTCGCACCTTTAATGTGGTTAATTGGAGTGGCTAAAGAAGATATGGCGTTAATGGGTCAGTTATTAGGAATCAAATTAGCGGCAAGCGAATTTGTTGGGTATATTCAATTAGCGGATTTAAAAAATGTAGCAAATGCTACACATTTAACATATAACAAGTCGATTATTATGGCAACATATATGTTGTGTGGATTTGCAAATTTTGCTTCTATTGGTATTCAAATTGGAGGAATTGGTTCGTTAGCTCCTGGGCAACGTAAGAACTTATCAGAGTTCGGTATGAAAGCCTTAATTGGTGGTACAATTGCTTCGTTAATGTCGGCAACAATCGCAGGAATGATAATTGGATAATTGGTTATTACAGATAAATAAAAAGTTAATAACTTATTGATATAATTTTGAAGAAGCATCTATTTTTTAATAGATGCTTTTTTATTTTTGAAAAAATCAAAGGGTAAAAAAATGAAGCAGTATCACGATTTAGTAAAGCATGTTTTAGAAAACGGAAACGAGAAAGGAGATAGAACAGGAACAGGAACTAAAAGTGTTTTTGGGTATCAAATGCGTTTTGATTTAAGCGAAGGTTTTCCAATGGTAACGACTAAAAAGTTGCATTTAAAATCGATTATTTATGAACTGTTGTGGTTTATAAAAGGAGATACCAACATTAAATATTTACAAGAAAACGGAGTTCGAATTTGGAATGAATGGGCTGATGAAAATGGTGATTTAGGTCCAGTGTACGGACATCAATGGCGTAATTGGAATAGCGATGAGGTAGATCAGTTAAAAGAAGTAATTGAAACGTTAAAGGTGAACCCAAATAGTCGTAGAATGTTAGTGTCTGCTTGGAACCCTTCAGTGTTGCCAGATACTTCTGTTTCATTTTCTGAAAATGTAGCTAATGGTAAAGCTGCGCTTCCACCTTGTCATGCATTTTTTCAGTTTTATGTTGCTGATGGTAAGTTGTCTTGTCAATTATATCAACGTAGTGCTGATATCTTTTTAGGTGTTCCGTTTAATATTGCGTCGTATGCGTTGTTTACCATGATGATAGCACAAGTTTGTGGCTATGAAGCAGGGGAGTTTATCCATACATTTGGCGATGCTCATATTTATAACAATCATTTAGAGCAGTTAGAACTGCAGTTGTCGCGTGACTTGAGACCACTTCCGAAGATGAAAATAAATCCAGTAATTAAAAATATTGAAGAATTTACTTTTGAAGATTTTGAGTTGGTAGATTATAATCCGCATCCACATATTAAAGGAGTGGTAGCGGTATAATTTAACTTTATTTTTTATAGCTTGTTTAGTAAATTTGTAAGAACCAGCTAAAAACTATAAAAAATGACCACTGAAATAGATACGTTAAAAGACGCACTATATGATAAAATTGCCGATATACATGATGAAAATGTGTTAAAAGCAATTCATACATTAGTTGATAATATAAAAAATGAAGTTTTTGAAGAAGCAACTACCGAAAAAATTGATCTCACAGGATATATAAAAGAATGGGTAAAGAGTATGTAAACCCTTCAAGTAAAATTTATGATTACACTTATTGCAGCCATTGCAAAAAATAATGCTTTAGGAAAAGACAACGACTTAATTTGGCATTTACCTGCCGATTTAAAACGATTCAAACAAGTTACTTCGGGTCACCATATTTTAATGGGGCGTAATACTTTTGAAAGTATTGGTAAACCCTTGCCTAATCGTACTTCTATAATTATTACGAGAAGCAATGATTATTTTAAAGACGGATGTTTGATTGCGAATAGCTTAGAAGAAGCGATTGAGTTAACCGAAGGTAATGATGCTTTTATTATCGGTGGAGCGCAAATTTATAAATATGCCTTAGAGAAAGATTTGGTTGATCGATTGGATATAACCATTGTACACGAAGAATTTGAAGCAGATGCTTTTTTTCCAGAAATCGATATGAAAGTTTGGAAAGAAATAGCAAGAGAAGATTTTAAAGCCGACGAGAAGAATAAACACGATTATAGTTTCGTTTCTTATACAAGAAAATAATTTATGTCAATACAACTTACAGATATATCTAAAGCATACGGAAATCAAAAAGCAGTTAATACAATTTCTTTTGAAGCTAAAAAGGGAGAAATTGTTGGGTTTTTAGGTCCTAATGGAGCAGGAAAATCTACCACGATGAAAATCTTAACAGGATTCATTCAACCAACTGAAGGAACTGTTTTAGTCAGCGATGTAGATGTTGTTGCAAATCCTATTGAAGCTCAAAAAAAGATAGGGTATTTACCAGAGCACAATCCGTTGTATTTAGATATGTATGTGCGAGAATATTTGCAGTTTAAAGCATCCATTCATAAAATTGATAACGAAAAAGTTGCTGAAGTTATTGAGCGAGTTGGATTAACGGTTGAAGCACATAAAAAAATCAATCAATTATCTAAAGGGTATCGACAAAGAGTTGGTTTAGCTGCTGCCATTTTACACAATCCAGAAGTGCTGATTTTAGATGAACCAACAACAGGTTTGGATCCAAATCAATTAGTAGAAATACGTGAACTTATTAAAGAATTAGGAAAAGATAAAACCGTATTGCTTTCTACGCATATTATGCAGGAAGTAGAAGCGGTTTGTGATCGAGTAATTATTATAAACAAAGGAGAAATTGTTACAGATAAGTTGTTAACCGAATTAAAAACAAGTAACGAGCAAATTATACGAGTAACCTTCGATTACAAGTTAGAAGAGCAATTTATTAAACGATTGCCTAATATAACTGCTTTTAAAAATACCATTGAAAACAACTGGATTTTAACCTTTGATACATCCGAAGATATGCGTCCGGTAATTTTTGACTTTGCACAAGAAAACGGATTGAAAATTCTTGGTTTAAACACAGAAAACAAAAACTTAGAAGGCTTGTTTAGAGAGTTAACTAATTGATAAAATTATGATAATAAAATTTTTAACCTATTTGGTTTTAATTACATTGTTTTTATCATCGTTAATGACTGTAAGCATAAATGTGTATAGTTTTTTTAATAATAAACTAGAAAAAGGAATAGTCTTTAAAACAGAAGAACTTGATTTTTCAGGTCATGATCAAACTTCATCTTATACTACTTTTTATATAAAACAAAAAAGAAAAAAACTAGAAGGAAGTTATGGTGAATATAAGAGTTTTTCTATAACTAAAGGAGATACTGTGGTTTATAGAAGAATAAACTTTCAAAATCAAATAAGACCACTAAAAGTAAACGGTAAAAAAGTTCAGAGTTATTATGGGCCTTGGGATTATTTAAGCTTAATAATTCTTGTTGTTATGATATTAATATATTTTTATTGGAATAAATTTATTGAAAGGTTAAAGAATAGTAATTAAGAGAATGTTCTTTCTTTAAAAGCTAATAGTTTTAATCAAATCATAATTAATGAAAATCAAAAAAAATATAGTTTTAAAAAGAGTTGGTAAAAAACCAATTTTAATAGATGTGTTTTTTTCGGAAGAATTTATAAATCAATCCGTAGTTGTTTTTTGTCATGGTTATAAAGGTTTTAAAGATTGGGGAGCATGGAATTTAATGGCGGAATCTATCGCTAAAGCTGGATTTTGTTTTGTAAAGTTTAACTTCTCTCATAATGGCGGGACTATAGAAAACCCAATTGATTTCTCAGATTTAGAAGCTTTCGGAAATAATAATTATACCAAAGAATTAGATGATTTACACGATGTATTAAGTTGGGTGCAGTCTTACTTCGAAAATAATAAAATTGTAAATACAAATAATATCAATTTAATAGGTCATAGTCGTGGTGGAGGCATCTCAATAATTAAAGCTTCCGAAGATAAAAGGATTAAGAAGTTAATTACTTTGGCTAGTATAAGTGATTTTGGTAGAAGAACAGCTACAGTTGGCGACTTACAAGAATGGAAAGAAAAAGGGGTGAAATATGTTGTTAACGGAAGAACAAAGCAGCAAATGCCTCATTACTATCAGTTTTATGAAGATTTTAAAGCGAATAAAAACCGACTTCATATTCAATCGGCAGTAGAAAAATTAAGCATTCCGTACTTAATTATTCATGGAGATGAAGATACTTCAATCTCGATTAACGAAGCAAAAGAACTTCATGAATGGAATCCTAAAAGTGAGTTGGAAGTTATTCCTAAAGCAGATCATGTGTTTAATGTAAAACATCCATGGAACGAATCAAAATTATCTAAAGAATTAGAAAGTGCAGTTGAAGTTGTTGTAAGCTTTTTGAAGAAATAATTAACTAGAAAAATTATTTCGAAACCATACTTTTTTCCAAACCCTTTTTAAAATTAAGAAGGTTGCATTTTCAGAATATTCATCAATATTAGTTGACTCAATATTTTGCATTTCTCTTTCAGAAACATCAATTCGATATAGAAGGTTTGTGTAAGAATTATAATCGTTTTGAATTAATTCTTTTATCAATTTTTGAAGTTCTTCTTTTAATTGTATAGGTGAATAATCTTCTGAAAAAACAATATCAATACCAATTAGGCTAACATCTTTATTAAGTTGAAGTATAAGTTCTTTAAATAACTTGGCGTCAGCTACGCGTGTTAATAATTCAATACTATTTTGGTAGCTAGGAAGCATAAAAGTTAATTCAATTTATAATTGATAAACTGCTCATCTAAAGCTTTTAAAAATTCACTAGACACCTTTATTTTAGTGGATCTACTAGGCAAGTTTAACTCTATTTTTTCTTCAGAATCCCAAATAGTAAAATATAAACTTTGCGAACCTTTGTTAGTAGCAAAAAGGTGCTGCAATTCTTTAATAGTGTTTTCTTTTACCTCTTGCAACGGAATTTTAATAGTTAATTTTTTACACATTTTATCCATGATATCATGTAGTAATAAAAACTCATTAAAGCCAATTCTAGGTTCGCCTTTAACGCCTTCTTTGTTTGTCCATCCAGGTTTAATGGTAGTTTTGATAAACAAGAAAGAATTCGGAACTAAAAAGTGCTTAAATTTTAAATAATCTTCCCCAAAAATTCTAAACTCATAACTATCGTTGTAATCTTCCATTATAAAAGAAGCCCATCCTTTTCCAGCTTTTGAAACTCGGTGTTGCACATCGGTAACAATTCCTGCAAACGATAAACCTAAACCTTCGTATTGCGCAATATTTTTAAAATGTGCTAAGGTAGCGTTACAGAAGTTCATTTCGTTTTTAAAATCATCTAAAGGATGCGCAGAAATATACATTCCTACTACTTCTTTTTCGCGGGCTAACAACTCCATAGTTCCCCAAGTGTCGCATACTGGAACTTGAGGTTCTGGTAAATCAACTTCTGAAGCTTCTCCAAATAAAGAAACTTGAGAAGAATTTTGATTCTCTTGATATTTATTTCCGAAACGGATAGCTTTTTCTAAAAAAGTTTGCCCTTTCTCATCTTTTACATAGTATTGAGCACGGTGTGTATTGGTAAATGAATCAAATCCGCCTGCCAAAACCAAACCTTCAAAAGCTTTTTTGTTGGCTACACGTAAATCTACACGTTTGGCTACATCAAAAACAGAAGAATAATGCCCGTTTTCTTTACGTTCATCAATAATAGCTCTTACTGCTGATCCTCCTACACCTTTAATCGCCGCCATACCAAAACGAACAGCGCCGTCTTTGTTTACCGAGAATTTTGCATACGATTCGTTTACATCAGGTCCGAGTACTTGCAACCCCATTCGTTTACATTCTTCCATAAAAAACGAAACAGACTTAATGTCGTTCATATTGTTGGATAGTACTGCAGCCATATATTCAGCAGGGTAGTGGGCTTTTAAATAAGCAGTTTGATATGCAATCCACGCATAACAAGTAGAGTGCGATTTGTTAAAAGCGTAGGATGCAAACGCTTCCCAGTCTTTCCAAATTTTTTCTAAAGCTTTTTCATCGTGTCCGTTAGCTTTTGCTTGATTTACAAACTTAGGCTTCATTTTAGCAAGTACCGCAGCTTGTTTTTTACCCATGGCTTTACGTAATACATCGGCTTCACCTTTGGTAAAATCAGCTAGTTTTTGCGAAAGTAACATTACTTGCTCCTGATATACTGTAATTCCGTAAGTTTCAGCTAAGTATTCTTCCATAGCAGGAAGATCGTATTGAATTTCTTCATCACCATGTTTTCTTCGGATAAAGGAAGGAATATATTCTAAAGGACCTGGTCTGTACAAGGCGTTCATGGCAATTAAATCGGCAAAAACTGTTGGTTTTAATTCACGCATGTATTTTTGCATCCCAGGAGATTCGTATTGGAAAATCCCTACGGTTTCTCCACGTTGGAATAATGCATAGGTTTCTTCATCATCAATAGGAAAACTCTCAGGATCAAGTTCTACTCCGTGACGTGCTTTTACAATTTTTACGGTATCTTTAATTAGGGTTAAGGTTTTTAACCCTAAGAAATCCATTTTTAATAATCCAGCACTTTCTACTACCGAGTTGTCAAACTGGGTAACGTACATGTCGGAATCTTTGGCAACCGATACAGGTACGAATTTGGTAATATCATCAGGAGTAATAATTACTCCACAGGCGTGAATCCCCGTGTTACGAACCGAACCTTCTAAAATTCGAGCTTTGTTAATGGTTTCTGCTTCTAATCCGTTTCCGTCTGCGATGGCTTTAAGTTCATTTACCATTTCAATTTCTTCAGAACGAAGTTTTTCTTTTAACCCTTTCTCATCTAGAGAAAAGATTTTTTTCAATTTCATTCCAGGAATCAATTTGGCAATTCTATCAGCTTCAAAAAGTGGTAAATCTAATACACGAGCAGTATCACGAACCGATGATTTTGCTGCCATTGTACCATAAGTAATAATTTGCGCTACTTGATTAGCTCCGTATTTTTGAATTACATAATCCATTACTCGCCCTCGCCCTTCATCATCAAAATCGATATCAATATCGGGCATGGATACACGCTCAGGGTTTAAGAAACGCTCAAAAAGTAGGTCGTATTTTATCGGGTCAATATTGGTAATCCATAAACAATAGGCAACTACTGAACCTGCTGCAGAACCACGACCTGGACCTACAGAAACGTTCATGTTACGAGCTTCTCTAATAAAATCTTCAACAATAAGGAAGTATCCTGGGTATCCTGTTTTTGCAATTACATCGAGCTCAAAATCTAAACGTTCTCGGACATCATCGGTAATTTCACCGTATCGTTTTTTTGCTCCTTCGTAGGTTAAGTGACGTAAAAAATTATTTTCTCCGCGTTTACCTCCATCTTCCAAATCTTTCTCATCTCTAAATTCTTCAGGAATATCAAAAGCAGGTAATAATACATCACGAGCTAAACCAAAAGGCTCAACTTTATCTACAATTTCTTGAATGTTAATAATGGCTTCGGGTAAATCGGCAAAGAGTTTTTTCATCTCTACAGTCGATTTAAAATAGTACTCGTCGTTAGGCAATCCGTAGCGATACCCTCTTCCTCGACCTTTAGGAGTTGCTTGTTTTTCACCATCTTTAACACACAATAAAATATCGTGTGCGTTGGCATCTCCTTTATCTAAATAAAAAGTGTTGTTGGTAGCAACTATTTTTATGTTGTGTTTTTTTGAAAACTCTAAAAGAGTTTTGTTTACCACTCTTTCATCCTCTTGTCCGTGGCGCATTAATTCGATATACAAATCGTCTCCGAATTGCTCTTTCCACCAAAGTAAAGCTTCTTCAGCTTGCGTTTCACCTACATTTAATATTTTACTAGGAACTTCTCCGTATAAATTTCCTGTGAGAACAATAATGTCTTCTTTGTATTGCTCAACTATTTTTTTATCAATTCTAGGAACGTAATAAAAACCATCAACAAAAGCGATTGAAGACATTTTTGCTAGGTTATGGTACCCGTTTTTGTTTTTGGCAAGTAGTACAACTTGGTATCCGTTATCTTTTTGATTTTTATTGGTGTGGTCTTCACAAATATTAAATTCACAACCCACTATAGGTTTTAAAATACTTTGCGTAGGTGCTTCACCTTTTTCAATAGCTTCTTGATTGGCAGCTTCCGCAGCTTTGTTGTGTCCCAACACTGCTTGCACGAAATGAAATGCAGCCATCATGTTTCCAGTATCGGTCATAGCTACTGCCGACATATTGTCTTTAGCTGCAGCATTTACAATATTGCCAATTTGAATGGTAGATTGTAAAATAGAGTACTGTGTATGATTGTGTAAATGTGCAAATTGAACACCTTCAAGTTCAGCTAAGCCTTCTGCAGTAGAAATAGTGGTAGCTTCTTCTGTTTCTGAAGATTTTCTTTTGCGAATTTTTTCACTTTCCTTTTTTAAGTTTAAGTGAGTAAGTCCGATTACCTGAATCGGATTTGGGTTAGCCTCTGTATATCGTTTGAAATAATCTGAAGGAACATCTAACTGTTCTTCGGTATACTGGCGTAAACGTATTAACTCTAAGAAACATCGTGTAGTTGCCTCTACATCGGCTGTTGCATTGTGAGCTTCACCAAAACCTGTTCCGAATAAATGATTGTGTAACTCTGTAAGAGTTGGTAACTTAAATTTTCCACCACGACCTCCAGGTATTTGACATAATTCGGCAGTGTGCTCAGTACAAGTGTCTAAAACAGGTAATTCGGTTAAGTTGTTTTCAACGCCCAAACGATGGAATTCACACCCCATAATATTCACATCGAATCCAACATTTTGCCCAACAATAAATTTCGTTTTTTGTAAAGCGTTATTGAACAATTCAAGTCCTTCACTTAGTTGAATACCTTGTTCTTCTGCTAAATCTGTAGAAATACCATGAATACGTTCAGCATCGTACGGAATGTTAAATCCGTCAGGTTGAATTAAGAAATCATTATGTTCAACAAGATTTCCTAATTCATCATGTAATTGCCATGCAATTTGTATGGCTCTTGGCCAGTTGTCGGTATCGGTTATTGGAGCGTTCCAGCTTTTTGGTAATCCAGTAGTTTCGGTATCGAAAATTAAAAACATGGGCAAAAATTACTTGAAGTGTTTTTGATTGAAAACAAAGTGTAAAAATACGAAGAATTTAGCTTGATGTTGTTAGAAGTTATCAACGAGTTTTTAAAGTATGATAAAAGCTTGAATAACTGATGTTAACTAAAATGAAGTGTTATGAATAGGTTAAATTTAAAATAAATATGATAAAAAGTGATTGACAATCAATTAATAAGATTACATTTGCACTTTAATATAATTTTTTTACAATGAAAGAAGGAACAGTAAAGTTCTTCAATGAGTCTAAAGGTTTTGGATTCATTACAGAGTCAGGGTCAAACACAGAACATTTTGTACACGTATCAGGTTTAATCGATGAGATTAGAGAAGGTGATACTGTTGAGTTTGAACTTAAAGAAGGAAGAAAAGGATTAAACGCAGTTAGCGTTAGAGTATTATAATATACCTCAGTAATTTATTTTTCTTAAGAGCCTGTTAAACAGGCTCTTTTTTGTTGTAATAAAATTATTTTTTAATGATTAAATAAAAAAGATTTTATAAATTTGCGCCCACTTATCACGAGATGGTAAGATTTATTAATAATCAAGGTCGCGAACCTTAAAAATTAAAATTATGCCTGTAAAAATTAGATTACAAAGACACGGTAAAAAAGGAAAACCATTTTATTGGGTAGTAGCTGCTGATTCTAGAGCTAAAAGAGACGGACGTTTCTTAGAGAAAATCGGAACGTACAACCCTAACACAAACCCTGCAACTATCGATTTAGATGTTGATGGGGCTGTAAAGTGGTTACAAAATGGTGCTCAACCAACTGATACTGCTAGAGCTATCTTATCTTACAAAGGAGCTTTATTAAAGAATCACTTAGCTGGTGGAGTAAAAAAAGGAGCTTTAACTGAAGAGCAAGCAGAAGCTAAATTTACTGCTTGGTTAGATGCAAAAGCTGCTAAAGTAGCTGGTAAAGTTGATGGTTTAGCAAAAGCTGAAGCAGAAGCTAAAGCAAAAGCTTTTGAAGCTGAAAAAGCTGTAAACGAAGCACGTATCGCTGCTGCTGTTCCTGCTGTTGATAGCGAGGACGCTGTTGCTGAAACAGGTGCTGATAGCGAAGAATAAAAACATGTAATGCGATGATGCAAAAAGAAGATTGCTTTTATCTTGGCAAAATCGTTAAAAAACATAGTTTTAAGGGTGAGGTAGTTATTAAGTTAGATACTGATGAACCCGATCTTTACGAAAATTTGGAATCAGTTTTTGTCGATTTAGGCAATAATCTGGTTCCTTTTTTTATTGAAAAATCTTCATTAAGTAAAGGTACTATGTTTAGAGTAAAGTTTGAAGATGTAGATACCGAAGCCGATGCCGAAGCTGTTTTGCGATCAGAAGTGTATTTGCCTTTAGACTTACTTCCTAAACTTTCAGGAAATAAGTTTTATTACCATGAAGTTATTGGTTTCAATGTAGTTGATGCTTCTTTTGGTGAAGTAGGAAAAGTTGTAAGTATTAACGATACTTCTGCACAACCTTTGTTTGAAATAGATAGAGAAGGTAAAGAAATTTTTATTCCGATGATTGATGACTTTATCAAAAAAGTGGATAGAGAAAATCAAACTATTGAGGTAGCAACTCCTGAAGGATTAATTGAATTATATTTAGGATAATAGATTTTAGATAACAAAAAAGCGGAAAGAATATTCTTTCCGCTTTTTTGTTTTAATTTTTATGACTTTAAAAAGTATATTCAAATACACAATCTTCTTCTCCCTCAAAAATTTCTTGCAGTCCTTTATAGTTAAATCCTAAGTTTTTAAGGAGTTTTTGTGAAGACTTGTTTTTGGGTAGGGTAAAAGCATACACTTTTTCTTGCTTAAAAGTAGTTCTTACATACTCTATAATTAATTGAGTGGCTTCTTTAGCGTACCCTTTTCCTCTTCCTTTAGGTAAAAAACCATAACCAATATCAATAAATTCCAGATTATCTCTTTGTAAAGCAGAAGAACAACCAATAGCTTGGTTAGTTTCTTTTAAAATTACTGTGAAAAAACCTAGTCCACCTAACTGTAAATTTTTTAGCAAGATATCTTTAAGGTAGATCTCTGTTTCTTCTACAGTTCGTAAACCTTTGTCGTTAATATTATCAATCCAATCAGGATCGTTAAACAATTCAAAATAAAAAGGAGCATCACTCACTTGAGCATCTCGTATAATTAGTCTTTCGCTTTCTAATAACATAGACTAAATATAAATTAAAAATGTACTTTTGCGAAGCAAAAAAACAAGAAAATGAGTTTACTACAAGAATTACAAGATAGAAGCGGAAATCAATGTGAATTATGTTCATCAAAAGAAAATTTATCAATTTATGAAGTACCACCAATTTCAACAGGTGGTGTTGATGGTAGTTTGTTGGCTTGTAGTGTTTGTGTAGAGCAAATTGAAAACCCAGAAGCTACCGATGCTAATCATTGGCGTTGTTTAAATGATAGTATGTGGAGTGAATTTAGAGCGGTAAAAGTAGTTGCATGGAGAATGTTACACCGCGTTAAAAAAGATGGTTGGTCGCAAGATTTACTAGATATGATGTATTTAGAAGACGAAGAATTGCGTTTTGCTGAAGCTACTGGTGATCATTTAGATGAAAGTGAAAAAATCATTCACCGTGATGTAAACGGAGCTATTTTACAAGCGGGAGATAATGTAGTGTTGATTAAAGATTTAAAAGTAAAAGGATCTAGTATGGTAGCTAAACAAGGAACAGCGGTACGTAGAATATCGTTAGATCCTGAAAATGCTAAATATATTGAAGGAAAAGTAGAAGGAACACAAATCGTAATTATTACCGATTATGTAAAGAAAATGAGTGAGAAAGAGTAAGTGAGTTTGAATTGCTATGATAAAACATTACAAAGAAAAACATTTACAAGCGACAAAGTATAAAATAGAAAATATTATTCGGCAACAGGACTTTATACTTAGACATAGAGTGAAAGTAGTTATTGCTGGTATAGTTTTTAGTTTTTGGGCTCCAACTTATAGATCAGGACATTATTCTTCAAACAAAGAGTCTATACTTGAGAAATCAGATTATTCTTATTTGAAATTGGTAATGCTTAGTGCATCGGTCTATATGATTTTTTGTATTCTATATCATTTCTCGAGTAGGTATCAAGATAAAAAGAAACTAAAAGAGTTAAGAGATTTAGAAAAAAGGTTAGAGAAAGAAATTTCAGAATTAGACTGATAAAAAAAGCGTCATTCCTAAGAATGACGCTTTTTTTATTATTTCTCGGCGTTATAATAAACCTTATAAAACTTCATTTTTTTCTCTTCGTCGTAACCTTGTTCTAAATATTCTGAAGAGGCATCAGGAGCGTCAACATCTATCTTAATTTGAATGTTGGTGTCGAGTTTAATTTCTGTTTTAAACTTACTTTTTTCCTTTTTTAAAACTGCATCTGAAACCTCAAAATTATTACGGATTAACACATCGTTTAATTTTTCGAAGTGTTTTTTATAATCTTCAAATAAATCTTTGTGCTTGTCTTCTTCAAAAATTTCGTCTTTAAAATTATGATAATCTACACTTTCGTGTTCCTTAAAATAATCAACAGTATTGGCTAAAAAAGTACTTTGTTCTTGTTTTCCGTATTCAGGTTTTATAACTTCTTCAGAAAACTCCTTGCACATTTCTAGGTAGTTCTGAGTGTGTAGATTGCGGTCGTCTGCATACTTTACATTTAAGAAATTCTTAATCCAGTACTGTGCGTCATAATTGTTATTGTCTACCGATAAAACCACTGTTCCTTCTCCGTCAGAAGAATTTAAAATTAAACAGCCTTTGTCCAGTTTTTTTGTTGAAATTCCTTTTTGAACCACTACATCAAAACTATCATCATCTAAATAGGTTTGAAAGAAATCTACTTTACTTTCAATTTTAAAAATTCCGACAGCTTCGGTTAATACATCTTTATATTCGATACCCTCAAAATATGCAACAATAACATCTCCTGCTTTAATGTTTGCGGAGTTTGATTGCTCATATAAATGATTAATCATGTTTTTTGAATGCTCAATGAAAACCTCTTTGCTTTCGTCTTCAAAAATATCAGAAGTGTATTTGTTGATTTCGTTTAAACGAACATCGGCATGATGATTAAAACGATAGCTTTGTGTAACCGAACCGAAAGGTTTTAATAAAAAAGGAAGCAATAATTCGTAGCTTTCCTCGTCAAAACGCACCAAATTTTCAGACAAAGCATTTTGTCCGCTATTATATTTGTTAGCAACTTTGTGGATAATACATTTACTGATTTCGGTACGTGTTCTTTTAATCATCTTCAAAAAAATTGGATGACAAAAATAGAAAAATTACAATTCTAATTTTAATTGTTCGGGTAACAATTTGAATGATTTTCGGTGATAAGGAGTCGCACCAAATTGACGAATGGCTTCTCGATGCTCTTTGGTTGGATATCCTTTGTTTTTTTTCCAGTTATACTGCGGAAATTCTTCATGGATTTTCTCCATATACTCATCCCTGTACGTTTTAGCTAACACAGATGCAGCTGCAATACTCATAAATTTAGCATCACCTTTTACAATAGTTTGATGTGGAACTTGTTGAAAAGGTTTGAACTTGTTTCCGTCAACAATTATAAATTCAGGATTTACGTTTAATTGATCAATTGAACGATGCATTCCTGTAATTGAGGCTTGCAAAACATTCAATTCATCCACCTCTTCTTGGTGAATAAAAGATACTCCAAAGGCTAAGGCGTGTTCTTCTATGTAAGGGCGTAATTCTTTACGTTTCTTTTCAGAAAGCTGTTTGGAATCGTTTAATAATTCATGCTGAAAATTGTCAGGTAAAATTACAGCTGCAGCTACAACGGGTCCGGATAAACAACCTCTGCCAGCTTCGTCGGTTCCTGCTTCTAAAGTATATCCGCTATAATTTAATTTCAACATGCTACAAATTAACAGTTTTCAAAGAAATTATTCATGATTTTTGTCGTTAAATTATTTTACTTTTGCTGTTATGAGGAATTTTTTTTTAGTGTTTTTTTGTTTGATGAGCGTTCAAGTTTTCTTTGCTCAGATAAGATCTATAGATAAAGGCTTGGGAAGAGGTAGAGGAGGATTTAATCAAAGTACAGATTCTTTGCCTGAAAATGAAATCAAAGTAAAACTAAGTGGAAAAACTAAGTACACTGATTATAAAATAATATCTCATAAAAACGACACAACGATTGTAGACACTACACTTACAATCCAAAAAGAGTACAAATTTAATTTTTTAAGAAAAGACAATTTTGAATTGTTAGCATTTCATAACCAAGGACAAACATTTAACAATTTAGCATACGATTTCACCACTATCTCTCGATTTCCAGATATTGGTTTTAGCTCGAAGTTTTTTAATTATTCAGCTATAGAAGATGTAAAATACTATCAAGTTCCTACACCTACTACAGAAATTATGTATCGCACTGGTTTGGAACAAGGTCAGGTTTTAGATGCATTTTTTACTGCAAATTTTTCAAAGAGATTTAATGTGGCTATTGGTTATAAAGGTATTCGTTCTTTAGGGAAATACAGACGTTCTTTAGCAAGTTCAGGGAATTTTAGGGTGAGTTTTCATTACGAAAGACCGAAAGGACAATATGCAATAAGAGGACATATAGCAAATCAAGATTTTTTGAATCAAGAAAGTGGAGGACTTACAGCAACTTCGTTACAAGCTTTTCTAAATGATGATCCTAACTTTAGTAAAAATAGAGAGCGAATGGATGTGAATTTGAATGATGCTGAAAATAACCTTGATGCAAAACGTATTTATTTTGAACATACATTTAAATTACTTTCATCAAAAGACACTACGAATCAAAAAGATTTTTCAAATCTAAAACTAGGTCATGCTTTTACCAGAGATTCTAAATCGTATCGATTTAAACAAAGTACAGTAACTACCGACTTTTTTGGAAAAGCAAACACATCTGGCGGAATTAATAACAAAACGGATTATTTGTTGTACAATAACCAACTGTTTTTAGACTTCAATTCAAAATATGTCTTAGGGAAATTTAGAGTAAAAACAGAGTTGTCTTCATATAGTTATGGATACGAGTACTTACAAAACAATACTGTTGGAATTACAAAAAACAAACTAAAAGGTGATGCCGTTTCTTTTGGTGCAGATTGGAATGGGCGTGTTGGAAACTTTCACGTAAATGCATCTGGGAGTTTAACTCCAGGTAGCGGTCGTTTATCAGGAAACTATATTTCAGGAGAAGCTTTTTATAAAAAAGATAGCGTGTTAACTGTTAAAGGTAGATTAGGTATCAGCAATAAATCACCTAATTTTAATTATCTATTGCACCAAAGTAGTTATGACGATTATAACTGGGAAAATAATTTTGAGCAAGTTGGTACGCGAACTTTAGGTGGAGATATCAACTCTAAATGGGGAAATGCTTCTTTAGATATTTCTAATATTAGCAATTACACATATTTTGATGAAAACGGAAAACCAAAACAATATTCAGGAGATGTGAATTATTTAAAAGCAAAAGTTTCTAAAGAGTTTACCTTCGGAAAGTTTGCTTTAGACAATACGCTGATGTATCAAAAAGTAGCAAACGGAGAAGAAGTTTTTAGAGTTCCTGAGTTTGTTACTCGTAATACGTTGTATTATACTGATGAGTGGTTTAAGGGAAAACCTTTGCTAGTGCAAATAGGTGCTACCTTTAAATATTTTTCTAAGTACAAGGCAAATGCTTATAATCCGTTATTAGCGGAGTTTACCATACAGAACGATACAGAAATTGGTTATCCGACGGTTGACTTGTTTTTTAACGCAAGAGTACGTAGAACGCGTATTTATTTTAAAGCAGATAATATTAGTTCGTTTGTGTTAGATAAAAATTATTTTTCTGCACCAAATTATCCGTACCGCGATTTTGTGATTCGTTTTGGTGTCGTATGGAATTGGTTTATTTAACCACAATATGTTTGTCTTTATTTTTCTTTATACAGCAATTCTAATAATATTTTGTATTTATCTTCTTTATCCTTGGAAGAAGATTAAACAATTTGTTTTTTTAAATGTTTTATTATTTGTTAGTTATACTATTCCCATAATTTATTTAGATGAGTATATTTGGGGAGAAGATCTTTTTGGTTTAGGAAAATTATTCAGACTGTTTCTAGTAATAATTATTCATGTAACCTTGTTGTTTATCTTCTCCTTAGTTAAAAATCCTCAATTAAGAAATGAAAAATCAAATTAAACACAACTGGAAGCTGTTTTTAATAGCGAGTTTAACTTTAGGGTTGGCGCCATTTAAACCACCTCATATTGTTGGTAAACTACAATGGATTGCTGGAGGAAATGCTTTTTCAGGAGAACACGCTATGCAATTTATGGATTGGTTTGATGTGTTTTTACACGGAACTCCTTGGTTACTTTTAATAATTTCTATTTTATTAAATCTTTCTTCATTATTGGTAAAAACCGATTCGGAATAGAACTTTCTTTTTTTCCTGTTGAAATAAATCCATGACTTTCATAAAATGCTTGCGCATTAGGGTCAGCTAATAAGGTCATAGCTTTTGCATTTAGCAAAATAGCTTTTTCAATAGCATGTGTTAATAATTGCTTACCAATTTTTTGACCAATTGAATCTGGATGTACAAATAGAAACTCTAACTCGATAGTGCTATTTTTGGGTTGGTTGAGAATGTAGAAGCCAACGATTTTGTTGTTTGAAATGAATTTAAACACCATCATTTCTTCAATCATTTTATGAGTTACCGTCAAATCTTCCGTCCAAGATTGAATTTGTTCTTCAGTATATCCCCAATACGCTTTAGAAATTAAAGCAATTTGTGTTAAATCTTGAACATCGTTTTTTGTAGCGGAAACAATCATAATAAAAAAACCTCTCAAAAAAGAGAGGTTGTTATGTTATTTTGAAGTTAGTTGTCTAATCTTAATTCTAAAAGCAGCGAATAACAAGGTTGTAAACGGACTTAAATAATTAAAGAACGCATACAGTGCATATTCTCCAACACCAACACCTAAAACTCCAGATTGGTATGCTCCACACGTATTCCAAGGAATTAAAACCGAAGTTACCGTACCAGAATCTTCTAAGGTTCTACTTAAATTTTCAGGAGCTAAGCCTTTGTCTTCATAAGCTTTTTTAAACATTTTACCAGGAATTACAATCGCTAAGTATTGATCGGATGCAATTGCATTTAATCCTAAACAGCTCACAACCGTACTTGCAAATAATCCAAATACAGAAGAAGCGATAGAAAGTAATGCTTTGGTAAGTTTAGCTAAAGCACCAATAGCGTCCATAACACCACCGAAAACCATGGCGCAAACAATTAAAAAGATAGTCCATAACATACCTTTCATTCCACCAGCACTAAATAATTCAGTCAATTTCTCATTGTCTGTTTTTACTTGAGTATCAGTAAAAATTGAATTAATAACTGATTGAAGTTTAGATTCTCCTAATCCTGCTAAAACATCACCTTGAAAAATAAAAGCAAAAACACCAGCTAAAACAACTCCTGTACCTAAGGCAACTAGAGGTTTTGTTTTTAGTAAAATCATTGCAATTACGACCACAGGAACAATAAATAAAAGTGGAGTAATATTAAAAGAGTTATCAATAGAATTTAATAAATTACTAATATCTGCACTACCAGTAGTATCAATAGTTGTACTTAAAATTGAGAATAAAACTAAAGTAACTAAAATTGTAGGTACCGTTGTATATGCCATGTATTTTATGTGGGTGAACAAGTCGGTTCCTGCCATGGCTGGCGCTAAGTTTGTAGTGTCTGAAAGCGGAGACATTTTATCGCCAAAATACGCTCCTGAAATTACAGCTCCAGCAATCATTCCTGTAGGTATTCCTAAAGCACTTCCAATTCCTACTAAAGCTATACCCACGGTTGCTGAGGTTGTCCAAGAGCTCCCCGTAGCAATAGATATAATTGCAGCAATTATAACCGAAGCAGGTAAAAATATTGCAGGACTTAATACTTGTAAACCGTAATATACCATGGCTGGAATAATTCCGCTTACTAACCAAGTTCCAGCTAAAGCACCTACCAAAAATAAAATCATAATAGGAACAAAAACACTTTTCCAGTTTTCCCAAACTTCAGCAACCATTCTTTGTACCGATACTTTATTGAAAAAACCAACACCTGCAGCAATTAAACCTCCAATTAATAAAATGTATTGATTTGAGTAGTCTCCTAACCAAGCACCATCAGCAAAGAAAATATTATAAGCTAATAAACCCATTAAGATGATTACAGGGGTTAAAGCTTCCCAAATATTCAACTCTTTATTGTCAATTATTTTTTGGTCTTCTATTTTTATTTCAGATAAGTTTTTATCGTCTTGCATGTGTAGTAATTTTTGGAGTGTAATGTTACGATTTTGAAAAGAATTACACAAATAGAATACGTTTACTACATTTGCTGCTTATGGATTCATTAACTCAAATTGTGTTAGGAGCTGCTTGTGGTGAAGTAGCTTTGGGAAAGAAAATAGGAAATAAAGCAATGCTTTTTGGGGCAATTGGTGGTACTATCCCCGATTTAGATGTTTTTGTGGGAAGTTGGCTCTACGGAAATGAGATAGATGCTATGTCTTTTCATCGAGGGTTTATGCACTCAATAGTTTTTGCTTTTTTAGGAGCTTTTGCTTTCGGTTATCTTTTTTTTAAACTCTATAATACAGGAAAACGGAAAGATACAACCACTCAAAAAGATTGGATTTGGTTATTTTTTCTATCCATTTTTACGCACCCAATTTTAGACAGTTTTACACCTTACGGAACACAATTGTTCTTGCCTTTTTCTGATTATAGAGTAGCGTTTAATACTATTTCAGTTGTTGATCCAATGTACACTGTTCCGTTTTTGCTATGTGTAATTATCGCTATGTTTTTCAATAGAAGAAATACTAAGAGAGGTAAGTGGAATAAAGCAGGAATTTATATTAGTTCTGCTTACATGTTGTTTACTATTGGAAATAAGTTGTATGTAGGCACGGTTTTTAAAAAATCATTTAAAAAATCGGATATTGATTATAGTCGATTTTCGGTACAACCTACGATATTTAATAATATTTTATGGTATGGAATTGCAGAAACTTCTAACAACTATAAAGTAGGTTTTTATTCGTTGTTAGATTCAAAAAATGAAGTAGATACGATTTTAACTATTCCAAAAAATCATGATTTAATTGATGTTAATCATCCAGATATTAAACGATTGGCTTGGTTTAGTAACCGATATTTCAATTTGGTTAGAATAGATTCAACAAAGGGAATAAAGTACAACGATTTACGATACCCGTTACTAAATGCAGAGGATGCTAGCTCATCAGTTTTTAGTTTCGATTTGAAAAAAGAAGGTGAACGTTGGGATATTCTTCCTTTTCAAGGAAAACCACCTTCAGAAAAAGATTTACAATTATTTTGGAAACGAATTAAAGGGAAATAAAAAAGATTGTCTAAAAATTCGTCATTCCGAATGAAGTGAAGGAATCTATAAAAATCAAGTTGTTAATTAATAAGATTACTTCGAAATAAAAATTTCTCGTAATGACATAAAAGGTTACTATTTAGACAATCTCTTTATTATTAATGAAAGTGAAGTTTATAAAACACCAACTTCTTTCATACAAGCTTTCATCATTTCATAAGTACGCTCAATATCATTATCTAACCCGATAGAAAAACGGATTAAACCGTCAGTTAATCCCATTTCAGCTTGTTCATCTAATGGAATTTCTGAAGAGGTTGACGTACCCGGTGCAGAGAATAACGTTTTATAAAAACCTAAACTTACAGCTAAATATCCTAAGTTACGCTCTTGCATTAATTCCATTAAAGCATTTGCTTTATCTAAAGAACCAGCATCAATAGTTAACATTCCGCCAAAGCCATATTCTTCATTCATCATCGATTTAAAAACTTCATGGGAAGGATGTGATTGTAAACCAGGATATACAGTTTTTAATCCGTCAGCTTCAAATTTTTCAGCTAAAAAAGCAGCGTTTTTACTGTGTTGCTTCATGCGAATATGTAAGGTTCTCATATTCTTTAAGATTGAAGAAGAACGTAAAGAATCCATTGAAGCACCTAATAACATGCTCGCCCCATCAATTACACTTTTTTGAGAGTTGATAAAATCAGCAGAAGCACAAACTACACCACCCATAGTGTCAGATGATCCGTTAATAAACTTTGTTAAACTATGTATAACCACATCGGCTCCTAATTGAGCTGGAGAAATTGATAATGGAGAAAATGTGTTATCAACAACTAATTTCAAGTTATGTTTTTTAGCTAAATCAGCTAAAGCTCTAATATCTGCAACTTCTAATAATGGATTACTTACGGTTTCACAATAAATCATTTTAGTGTTTTTGTTTATTGAGGCTTCAACTACATCTAGTTTTGTGATATCAACAAAAGAAGTTTCAATCCCCATTCTAGGAGTGAAGTTTTTTAAGAAAGCATAAGTTCCTCCATAAATAGTTCTACTTGATACAATATGATCTCCATTTCCACAAATTTGTAAAATAGTAGGTGTAATTGCTCCCATTCCAGAACCAGCTACGTTAGCAGTTTCTGTTCCTTCCATAGCAGCTAATGCTTGACCTAAATATAGGTTAGAAGGAGAGGTATGACGAGAATATAAATAACATCCATCTGTATTACCTTCGAAAGTATCAAACATTGTTTTTGCTGATAAGAAAGTGTAGGTAGAAGAATCAGAAATTGACGGGTTAACACCACCAAATTCTCCAAAATATTGTAAGTCTTGAATATTGTCTGCAGGTTTAAAATCCATAATAAAAGTGTTTAGTTGTTTTTAAGACTATAAAAAACATGTTTATTTGATTAAAAATCAACAATAATTTTTATTTATAGATATTTTTTCTTTAAAATGAATTATTTTTAGATTTTGAAATTAAATTCTTAGATATAGGTCTTTTTAAAACGTAATTTTTTCAGATGAAACTTGATACTATTGATAAAAAACTAATCACTTTACTACAAAAAGATAGTAAGCAAACCACAAAACAATTGTCTTTACAGCTTGGGTTATCGGTAACTGCTGTTTATGAAAGAATTAAAAAACTTGAAAAAGAAAAGGTTATTACTCAGTATGTAGCATTAATAAATAAGAACAAAGTAGGAAAGTCATTTTTGGTTTTTTGCCATATCAAATTAGAAAAGCATACCAAAGAATATATTTCAGTTTTTGAAAGAGAAATTGAAAAATTACAAGAAGTTACCGAATGTTTTCATGTAAGTGGAGATTACGATTATATTTTAAAAATATATGTAAAAGACATGGATGAATATCGTGAGTTTATGGTAAACAAGCTTACCGCATTAAAACACATTGGAAGCACACACAGTATTTTTACCATTGGTGAAGTAAAGAATTCGAATACTATCGTTTTATAAAAAAAAAGTGAACGAATTATTCGCTCACTTTTTCAATTTCAATAAAAACATCTTGAGATTTTATAATTTGATTATAAAACTCTTTTAAATAATGATATTCTTCACTACTATATACTTTTTTATTGATGCTAATTTTAGCATACACGGTTAAGGTGTTTTCATTTTTTCTATAGCTTAAGATATACCTACCTCCTTTGTTAGGTAATGAAAGAGTTTTGTTTTCTGGTAGTTTTTTTATTGTGTAATTTTCTGGTAGGTTTAGAGATAACATATAAGTGTCATTTCTTGGATACGCAAAATCTACTGGATATTCTCTTGTGTTAAGTTTAAAAGGGTTTACTGTGTGTTTTTTAATTAAAAAAGGATTTAATCGTAGCTTGTTTTTAAAATCTACTTCATCAAATGTTATGTTATATATTTGATGTAAAGCCTTGTCATTATCTTTAATGTTTTTAAAATCAAAATCCTCAATTTCTATATTTGAATGGTCAGATTCAAAATTTTCAACAAAATCTTCATGACTTTTTAAGCTTAATTTATCTCTATTCTTAACTGCAAAATAACCATCACTCGAAATCATTAAGTTACCGCTTAACTCATTATTATCATTTAAAGTTAATTGAGCCTTTGTGTTTCTATACGTTTTTTTGTTTGAAGTTATGGTTTCCCAAAAGCTACCTTTTTTAAAATCCATTACACGTCCATCTCCGTTTAAAGCTTGATACTGAACTAAGCCAAAAGGGAGTTGTTTTTTTGTGGCATCTAAGAAATAGGTTTTATTATCAACTATAATTTTAACTATTAGATAGTTAAATTCATCAATAACTGGATGAAGTTTAGTTGGTACTGCTCGGTTTCTTGTAGAAGTAAGCGTTAAGTAACTTTCAATTTCAGCAGCTTGTAAAGAATTGTATAAAGCTAAATTTATATCAAAAATATTACCTGATTTATTTTCAAAAGCTTCCTTAATCCTTACTTTTCTAGAAGGCCAATACTTTTCATTCCAATGAAAATGATTTTGAATAAAACTATATACTTTTTTTGCCCTTTCTAAATCATTAATAGTAGTCAATATACTGGGATCAAGCTGTTTTTTAAAGAAGTTTTTTTTAGATATTTGGTTGTCTAAAAAATTATATTTTAAACTTCGATCAGCATCTTTCCAAGTTTTTGTAAATTTTTCTACACCTCCTCTAGGGTTCGAATATGATTCAAGCTCAAAAGAAACTTTAGAGATAAAGTTTTCTTTACTAAGCATGTAGTCTTCTTCTTTAAAAGCTGGAATATCATCAATACCATATTCTAAAATTAAGCAAGAACCACTACCTAATCCTGGTATACTAATACAGTTTTTTTTAACAGAAGCATTATTTCTAATAAGTTTAAGGAATCCAATAATTCGGATATTGTATTTCCAGTTTCCTAAAATAGAAGCGGTAAAATCACTTTTAATTTTAGGAATATCAGATTGAAAGTACCAGTCGTCTATTTTTGAATAAGGAGATGTAATAGAATAAGTGTATTCAATAACACTTCCTTCTTTAATGTTAGGTAAAGTAAAAGTGAGTTCTTTCCATTTAGTGTAAAGATCTTTTGTGTAAATTTTACTTTCTAGCAAATGTGTTTTGTGAACTGAGTTATTTTCAGACAAATTATAAGTTATTCCTTTTATAGAATGAACTTTTTCTTCTCCATAAAAAGGTATTTTAATTGTTGCTTTTTCTGCACCTTCTTTTTTTAAGATTTTTATTTTGAAGTAGTAGTCGGTAGTTTTTTTATACTCTTTACTTTCGTCTAAATAATAGTTAGCATGTTCAAAAAGAACAACCGCATTTGCAGTTGAATCTTTTTCATAAGTACTCATTTTGAGTTCGTCTATATTAACATTGCCTATTTTAGTAGATCTCTTTTTTTGAGAGAAAATAGAAAGACTAAAAAGGAATAACAATAGTAAAAATGTCTTTTTCATTATTGTTTAATTAAAATAATTTTCTCTGTTTGTTTTTCAACTAATTGCTTATAAAAATCTTTTACAGATTCATAGTAGTGAGGTGGGATTATAGCTTTATTAAATTGAATAATTGAGTTTAACTTAATTTTGTTTCCTTGAGTTATTATTTTGTATTTAAAAATTCCCATGCCTTCAGGTAAACCAATAGCTAAATCTCCAGGAAATGATTCTACAGTATATCCTTCAGGTATCGTTATTGAAACTGAAAATTGATCTTGCCAAGGCAAACTAAAATCTATAGGAAAATTTCTTTCTTTTGCTTTAAAAGGGTTTTCTTTAGTAGCTAAAAAGAATAACGGCGAGAAATATAATTTATCATTTATTCCTTCAATAAAATCTTCTCCGTTAAATTTGATGTTTTGTACGATAGGTTTCGATATGTCTTCTGAGTTTAGAACTTTAAACTCATCAATTTCAATAGTATATTTTTCCTCTAAATTTGTAATTACATCTTCTTCTTTTATAACGTTATTTCTTTGACGGTAAAACATAGCGTTATGATCTGAAAATGTTTTTCGTAGCATCCCTTCAACAGATCCAGATTCATCAAGTTTAACATGTAAAATGTTGTTTTCTTTTGCATGGTTTGAAGGTATTAGGTTGATTTGTCGTGAAGAACCGTCTTTAAGAACTTCTCTGCCATACCAATTTAAATTTCTATAAGGTAAAATGTTTGGAAAGGAATATTTTTCGGTAGCATCTAGTAAAATATACGTTCCATCCGAAAAATTAACTTTGGTAGTAACATAATTAAAGCCATCAAGAGTAGGGAATAAAGGTATCCCATAATCTTTAGTACTTACTAAAACAGGATTTGCATTTAATCCTGCACTTCTTAACATAGAGGTAAGAATTAGATTAATTTCAGCAGCATTACCAACTCCTTCTTTATAAACTTTTTTTACACCATCTTCTGTATATTTAGCATTATAACCATTCCATTTAATTTTTGATTTGACAAACTGAAAGATAGAAGCTATCTTTTCATAATCATTTTTAGCAGAGTTTACAATAGTGTTTAAATCATTCTTATAATAATTTGTTTTATCTAGTTCATTACCAAAACTAGAAGATTTATAAATTGTTTTACTTACGTCTTCCCAATTGGTAGTGTAATTTTTATAGCTCCCGCCAACTTTAATAAAATTTGTTCCAGATAATTCAAACTCTAAACCTCCTCTGTAGTTATTAATATTTCCTGAATAAGGTTCGTTCTCTTTGATAGCAGGGATATTTTTTTGAAAAAAAGCACTTACTTTAGAAGTATAGTCGACCTTTGAAGAATGGTAAGTTGTTTTAACAGGAGTCCAGCCACCACCAGATCTAGATTTTGAGCTAAACGTAATAGTTTTATTTTTTTTAGATTCTTTAGGAGGGATATGATAATATCCTTTTGAAGTTTTACTAAAAATGAAATATTCAGGAATTTCAACTTCATAATCTAATTGTTTTACTGGTATTCCGTATTGGAAATTTAAAGCTTTAATGTTCCAATATGGTGAGGTTAAGGTGTATTTTAAATCTATAACGCTACCTTCTTTTATATTTGGATATGTTATTTTTTTTTGGCTTCTGTATTTGTTTAATTGTTCGTCAAAAATATCTTTTTTCGAAACTTTTTCATCTATAATTTTACTATCTTCGATATTAAAAGTGTAAGCCTTCATTGAGCTAATTTTTTCAGTATCTCCTGATTCAGGTTTGTAATAAGTTATTTTCTTTGTAGCGTAATTGAAACCTTCTTTTGTGTAAATTTTTATACGTTCATGATATTCAGTTACAACAACAAAACCATCATTAGTATCATATTGGAAGTAAGTTCTTCTTTTTTTTAATAAATAAGCTGCATCGGCAGTAGAGTCTAAAGGATAAAACTTTTCTTCTAATTCTTCTTTTGACACTTTTCCAAACTTAATTTCTTGAGCTTTAGTTTGTAATGTAAATAGAATAATGAATAGGTATAATATATTTTTCATAGCTTTTATTTTTTAATTAATTCAGTTCTTAAATTATCGAGTTTTACAACTTCCTTTATGAAGTTTCGGTATAGTTTGTAGTCTTCTTTAGGAAATACTCCTTTTTTTAGCGAAAATTCTCTTTTGTAGGTGAAAGATGTCTCATCTATCTTTTTAAACGAAATGGAATAAACACCAAACTTGTTGGTGATTTTTTTGTTTTCAGGTAAAGTAGTAATTGTATAACCCGACGGAATTTTAAAAGTAAATTCATCTTTATCGGTAAAACCTCTATCAATTTCTAAAGGTCTTAATCGAGTTCTATAACGTTTTGGGATGCCTGTTATTCGATTAAAAATATTCAATTTAAATAGGTAATTGTTGTCTCTAATTGAAGCAAAATCTTGTATTTTTATATCTAACTTTTCTGTAAATTCAACTTTGTCTTTATCGTTGTTCAGTTGAATATTATTTGTTTCTAAATTATTGTTATAATCCCAAACTTGAGTTTTGTAATATTTAGACAGTTCTTTTTCAGTATAACCCTCAATATAGAATTTATCATCATATTGTGTTGCGTATGATTTTCTTTCTAAAGAAGAAGAGATACTTCCGTTAGGAAGTAGTTCAATGGTAGCATTTATTAGTTGTAAATTATCATCATTAATATATGCAGGAGTTCTTTTTATTAGGCCACCTTCTGGTGTGATTACTAAAACATCTCTATCATCAGTAAAATCACCTAAAAAATTAAAAGGCATTGTTTGACTAGTGCATTCTAACCAAATATCTTCTTCCTCATTAGGGATGTTTAAAATAACATGATTTCCTTCTATAGAAGTAAAGTCTTTATCTATATTTCTTCGGTTTTTCGCATAAACTACAGTATAGTATGATTCAACATTTACAGCGTCTAATAAAGCTTTTGTATAATTAGTTAATCCTTTACAATCACCGTAACTAACGTCATCTACTTTATTTGCAGCTATAGGTTCCCAACCTCCAATATCAATTTGTACACTAATATATCTAGTTTTATTTTGTACATAGTTGTAGATAATTTTAGCCTTCTCTATTGGATCTTCTACATTTTTTGTTAGGTCTTTTACTTTAGCAATAGTTGATGGAGTTAGTTCGGTTTTATCTTTTAATAAATCATCGTACATCCATTTTCCAAATTCTTTCCAATTTTCTCCTTTTCCTTGAATGTTTTTTAGAGAGAATTCGTTTAAAGCTATTTTTAAATTAGGAAGGAATTCATCAATGTTTACTGAATGTCTTTCGTAATCAATAGCTTTTTGATTTGAAAGAGTGTAGGTTATACCGTTTTCTACTGTAGATTGTTGAATATTATATCCTTTAAATTTCTGTTCTCTTTTTCGATAAGGAATATTTTGCGGGTTATTAAAAGTATATATGCTTTTTTCAATAGCTAAATTATAGTTCTCAACAGGAAACCATCTAGGAATAAATCCCGTAGAAGAATTAGTTTCTTCAGATTCGAAAACTACTGTATATGGGTATGATGTTGGTGTGTGTTCTAAATATTTCACTCTTGAATCTGAATATAAAGAAACATCATCAACAGCACTAACATCTAAAAAATCATTCTTAGCGTATTTTTTTATTTTATTTCCTAGCGCATCGTATATAACAGCTGTAAGTTTTGTAACCCTTGTGTCATCATTATAATGAGCGTAGGCATCAACATGAGTGTTACCTAATTTATTTAATACGGTTACTATACGTTTTTTATGTATTGTTTGTTTATTTACCGCTTCAATGTTTACGGTTATGTGGTTAAGTCTAACAACAGCATTAGCATCTTCTTTTAATTCTTGTGGAATAAATAATGAAGAAAGATTAATGTTTTTTTGAGAGTAGAGTTGAGTACATAGGAGAGTAACTATCAAAAAGATAGTTTTTTTGGTTTTTTTCATGCAATTGATTCATTTTGTTTTCTTGAGTCAAAAGTAGAAAAAAATATGTTTTTTTATTATAAAATCTCTTGCTGATTTTTATAAAAAGAATCCGCTTGTAATTTTAGTAGGTTACGAGCCATTTTTTGTTTGTAATTGTACAGTTCTTCCTCTGTTTTTAAATCGGAATAAATTTTATCGTTAAGGTCTTTATCGGTTTGTAAAATAGCTTCTCGTTGGTGTACTTGTTGCTGAATCCAAGTTCGGATTTTGGATTCTTCGTTTTCTAGTTTAAAATCATATTCGCTTTTTGAGCTGATTAGTTTTGCAAAAATTGGAGCAGTTTCTATCGCTAAAAACAACAAAAAAATAAAAAATGAAGGCAACCAAGGAAGTTTGTTTAAGGCATTCACGCGAGCCATTAGCCCATCAAAATTAGAAATAATAGGTTGGGTTTTCGTCTCGTATTCTTTTTGTTGTTGAACTAAGTTGGTAACAGTTTCTTCTTTAGCTTTTATCTTTTCTGCAGTATCAGTTTTTAACTGATTTAATTCTTTTAAAGCAGCATCGTGTTTCTCTCTTTTTTCTTTATAAACAGGTCCTTTTCCGATTAACTTAGTACCTTTTCTTCCTTCTGCTTCTGAAATATAGGTTTCATACAATGAATTCACTTCATTTTCCTTAGTAGCAATTTCCTCTTTTAAAGAAGCTATTTCTGAATTTATTTTTTCAATTTCTGGCGTAAATTGTTGTGCGATTTGAGTTTTGTTATCAAGTGTCATTTGGTTTTTCTCTGTTAACAAAACTTGATTAATTTCCTTTTCAAAAATCTTTAGTTCCAACGGTTTTGAAATCACAACAGCAATTATCATTGCGAGTAATAAACGTGGAATAACTTGCACAATTTCCTGACGTTTAGAATCTCTTTTTTTAATAGTGGATACAATAAACCTATCGAGATTAAAAATTAACAATCCCCAAATAATCCCGAAGAAAATAGCAGTATAAATAGTATCAAAAACTGTGTATAAAGCGTATGCAGAAGCAATGGTAGCCATTAACGCAGTGAAAAAAATAGTAGCACCAATACCAGCGTATTTATTTTGTTCTCCGTTAGCACAATCTTTAATTAAGTTTTGATCTACACCAGAGCAAAGAATGAAAAAATCTTTTATCATTAATATAAGCTTATACAATAAGAACGATAGTTTTAAAATAATGTTACAAAAAAACCTCACATTGTGAGGCTTTTAACAAAACTTTTAATATCCCTTTTGCATTAATTCAATAATTTTATTTTCACTTTTTGAAATATACATATTTAAAGCGCTTTTTTCTTTATCAGTGTAAGCTGAACCATAATGATATTCTTTATTGTTTTCAAGATGCTTAAAAAACTCTTTTTTAGATACTTTTTTATCCTCAATGAAATAATTCTTTTTAAAATTTTCATCCAACTCTACAAACTCAGTATTATTTATAGATGAAGGTTTACTAACTAGGTCTCTTCTTTTATAAACGGTTCCAGTTTCGGTATTGACATCTTCTACTACATGTACTTCGTTTCCTACTACCCACTTATTCTTTGTTTTTTCTTTTGATTGTGGAGGTGGAATATTAGATTCTTCTCCTTTTTTTACTTCTGGAAAAATAGCTTTTGGAGGAGGTGGAGGTAAATTACTTCTTTTAAATTCACTTACTACTTTATCATCTTTATATACTTTGGTGATGTTTTGACCAGGTATAACTTTGTCAGAAGCAGTTTGCTCTGGATTGATAATTTCACCTTCTTTCGTTACTTCCTGCCCCCAGCGGTTGTAATAGGTTGTTCCTTTTTCATTTTTTACATAATATAATGTTTGATTTTTTGCATTAATAAAACCAGTTTTAGGTTTTTTATTAAAATCTTTAGCAGGTGGGGGTGGAGGAGGCAACTGCTTTTTAATTTTCAGTATATGTTTCTTTGTGTTTAACTGATATTGATATTCTTGTGGAAAACGTTTACTTCTAGCATTTTTATGAACAAAACTACCAGAGTAATTGTAAAAATCGGTGTTTTTGTAACTGTTTAGTGCATTATTATCTACTACTTTTCCATCAATCCAAATAGCATATTTCTTTGAGTTTTTTAGCTCTTGAAATAATTTAGTACTTAATTTTTTCTCTTTTAAAACTACGGGTGCTGGTGGCGGAGGCATTAGTTTCTTTTCCTCATCTGTTAATTCAGAGAATTTTTTAGTAATCGTTTTACCGCCTTTTGTTGTGTAAGTAAAAGTTTCATTTTTACGATTAACAATTCTTTTTAATGTTGGAATGGAATCTTTGTTTTTTCTTGAATCATATCCGATTTTTGAAGTTTTTAAAGAAGTTCCATCGTTATAGATATATGATTTGCTATTGGTTAGTATAATTTCATCCAAATATTCTTTACTCAGTTTTTCACGAATAGTTTTTATAAGAGACATCAAAACTTTTCCAGTAGTAAAAATTTCTAAATTTGATTTTTCTCCTTTAGTTTCTTTAAGGAATTCACTTCTGATATTTTCAATATTTATTAATCTGTTGTTTAAGTAATAGTTATTAGTTTTTTGATCAATAAACAAGGTTGGGGCTTCTAATTTAGTATATTGCTTAATTGCTTTTTCCAAATTATCTTTTTGGTATTCAAGAGATCCTTGTTGATTAAAGAAATGTTTTTTGTTATTTAAAGGAGGTGTTATGCTATTCCAAGAAATGTTTTTTATTCCTTTTAAAATAACTTCTTTTTTTGTTGCTTTAATGGTAAAAGCATATTTTCCAATTTCTACGTGTTTATCTGTTGAAAATCCCCAATCTGTAATGGTGTATTCCTTGTTTAATGGGATTTCTAGTCCTGCCCATCTTTCACAATTGTAGCATTTTAAGAAAACATAATTATCGTCTCTTTCAACTGAAGCAATAAAATTTTCAGATACGTTATTATTAGTAATACTCATTTTTAAAGAGTTTGCATCTTTGAGTTTTTTATTGATATCTGTTAGTATTTCAGAAGTATTTGAAGTTTGCATGTCAGATATTTCTTTTTTCTCAATAACAGTATCTAAAAACTCGTTATTGTTTACCTTTTCATAGGTTTCTACTCTTTCAGCAAAAACATAAATACTTCCTGTAAGTAGCGGTAGTACCGCCAACTTTTTTAGCCAATTATTGACTTTTGATGTTTTAGTAGTCATCATAACTAATCGTTTTTTTGTTAATGAATAATTCAAATTACTGGCCAAGTAATAATCGTTGTTCCAAGCAGCTTTGTTCAGTAATAAATATTGGTACTCAGAAATATTTTTACAAGAATTTATCACTTTTTCATCGGCAATAAATTCATGGTTTAGTTGCATTAATTTTTTTAGGAAATAGAATAGCGGATTGAACCAAAACACAATTTTTAACACTTCAATCAACAAAACATCAAACGTGTGTTTTTGAGTAACGTGTGTAAGTTCGTGTGTAAATAATTCGGTTTCTATTTTGTTTGAATGGTATTCTTCTTTATTGATGAATATATGGTTCCAAAATGTATGCGGACTTATAGCATCATCAACCAAAACCAACACAGCATTTTCAAGTTTTATAGTTGAATTTGAAGCTATTTTTTTATAGATTTTATGTAAGTTTAATACAAATCGAACACTTAAAACAGAAGATATAACTATTGATATTCCAATAATGATGTTCCAATAGTTTATAGGAGTTTCTGTGATGATTTGCTGATTAAAAACTACGGGTTCAATATACTCGGTAGGAACTTCAACTACTTCAATTGGTATTTGAGTTGTGATAGTAAATAACGGAGCAATAAATGAAAACAATGCGCTTCCTAATAAGTAAAAGCGATTGAATTGATGCATTTTTTCACGCTCTAAAACTAAGTGATAAAACACTAGCAATATTGCTAAACAACCTGTTGATTTTAGTAAAAACTCAATCATTTTTTTGCTGTTTTATTTGGTTGTCAATCAATTTTTTTAATTCTTCTAATTCACTCACTGTTAAATCGGTTTCAGAAGTAAAAAACGAAGCAAACTGACTTGCAGAATTGTTAAAAAAGTTTTTAATCAATCCGTTTACATGTTTTGAGAAATAATCGGATTTTTTCACTAACGGAAAATATTCTCTCGATTTACCGAACAACGTATAATCAACAAAACCTTTTTCTTGCATTCTTTTTAGTAAGGTAGCAACAGTGGTGGTTGCCGGTTTTGGTTCAGGAAATTCAGCTAATAAATCTTTCATAAAAGCTTTGTCTAATTTCCACAATAATTGCATTACTTGCTCTTCGGTTTTTGATAGTTGCATTTCTACAAGTTTAGAATTAACTCTACAAATGTAGAAAATAAATTTAATTCTACAAGTGTAGAATATAAAAATAATGCAAAAAAAATAGCCTTGAATGTTAAGTCAAGGCTATTTTACTGAGTTTTTATGTGTGAATTATTTTGATAATTCTGTAAAATATTGATAGAAATAAGGAATCGTTTCTATTCCTTTTAGGTAATTCCAAACACCAAAATGTTCGTTTGGAGAGTGAATTGCATCAGAATTTAAACCGAATCCCATTAAAATAGTTTTACTCTTTAATTCTTGTTCAAATAAAGCGACAATAGGAATACTTCCTCCACTTCTCTGCGGAATAGGCGTAACGCCAAACGTTTCTTGATACGCTTTACTTGCAGCTTGATAACCAATATTATCGATAGGAGTTACATATCCTTGTCCTCCATGATGAGGTTTTACTTCTACTTTTACCGATTTAGGAGCAATGCTTTCAAAATGCTTTTTAAATAATTCCGTTATTTCTACCCATTCTTGTCCAGGTACTAAACGCATAGATATTTTTGCATAAGCTTTTGATGCAATTACTGTTTTTGCACCTTCACCTGTATATCCACCCCAAATTCCGTTAACATCTAAAGTTGGTCGGATGGAGTTACGTTCGTTAGTAGTATAGCCAGCTTCACCATGAACATAGTCTATATCTAACGCATTTTTATAGTCTTCTAATGAAAACGGAGCTTTAGCCATTTCATCACGTTCTTCACGAGATAATTCTTCTACTTTATCATAAAATCCTGGAATGGTAATATGATTATTTTCATCATGCAATGAAGCAATCATTTTAGTTAAAATATTGATAGGATTTGCAACTGCACCTCCATATAAACCCGAGTGTAAATCACGATTAGGTCCTGTAACTTCAACTTCAACATAACTTAATCCACGCAATCCAGTAGTAATTGATGGAATGTCGTTAGCAATCATTCCTGTATCAGAAATTAAAATTACATCGTTTGCTAATTTTTCTTTATTTCTTGGTACAAACCACGCTAAACTTTCCGATCCTACTTCTTCTTCACCTTCAATCATAAACTTAACGTTACAAGGAAGGTTTCCTGTATTCGTCATGTATTCTAGGGCTTTTACGTGCATGTACATTTGCCCTTTATCATCACAAGCTCCACGTGCAAAAATGGCTCCTTCAGGATGAATATCTGTTTTTTTAATTACGGGTTCGAAAGGTGGTGAAGTCCACAACTCAATCGGATCAGCTGGTTGTACATCGTAGTGTCCATAGACTAAAACAGTTGGTAAGTTTGGGTCGATAATTTTTTCACCATATACGATTGGATATCCAGGAGTTTCGCAAATTTCTACTATATCACATCCAGCTTTTTCTAAACTTTCTTTGATAGTATCTGCAGTATTTAATACATCTTGATTATAGGCTGGATCTGCACTTACTGAGGGGATTTTTAATAAATTGATAAGCTCGTTAATAAAACGGTCTTTATGTTGAGCTATGTATTCTTTTACGGTTTGCATGTATTATAAATTAATGAGTTTCAAAAATAAGAAAAATAGTAGAGTTCTTCTTTGTAGTTTGCAAGTATTGTTTATATTTGCATCCACAATTTCAAAAGTACGCGGGCGTGGTGGAATTGGTAGACACGCTAGACTTAGGATCTAGTGCCGTGAGGTGTGAGAGTTCGAGTCTCTCCGCCCGTACTTAATAAAGCTTTAATTCATTAAGAATTAAAGCTTTTTTGTTATAGTATTATAACAAATTTGTGTTTTCTTGATTAATTGAATATTTTTAAGGAAACAAAAGAGCTTGATTTCAACAATACTTATTACAGTTTATTTATTAATAATAGTTGCGGTTGCAATTTTTATTGTTAACAACACATCACCACTAAAAGCACTTGCTTATCTTTTTTTATTACTAACGTTTCCAATAGTGGGAGTTATTATTTATTTGTCTTTTGGGGTAAATCACAGAATTTATAAGTTATACAATAAAAAGCTTGAAGTTGACAAACGTGTTTTTTTTGATATTAAAGAACAATTAAAAAAATACACCGAAAAAACACTTGATGAAGCTAAAGAAAACCTTGAACATTTTTATGGGTTGACAAAATTCATTCACCAGGCTAACGTGTTAACTACTAATAATAAAGCGACTTTGTTTTTTAACGGAGAAACAAAATTCCCAGAAGTTATCAAAGCATTGAAAGAAGCCAAAAACCATATACATATTGAATACTATGTGTATGAAAATGATACAATAGGAAAGCAAATAGGTGAGGTGTTAAAAGCTAAAGCTAAAGAAGGTGTTAAGGTTCGTTTTATTTATGATGATTTTGGCAGTAAAAGCATTAGAAAATCTTTTGTAAAATCACTAATAGACAGCGGTGTTGAAGCGTACCCTTTTTATAAAATTAAATGGTTGTATTTTGCTAATAGAATTAATTATAGAAATCATAGAAAAATTATAGTTATTGATGGTGAAGTAGGTTTTGTTGGTGGAATTAATGTTTCAGACAGATATATAAATCCGAATAATTTTAAGTTTTATTGGAGAGATACACATTTAAAAATTGAAGGATTAGCAGTTTTAAATCTACAACGTATTTTTATTGCAGATTGGAATTTTTGTGCTCAACAAAATATTGTTGTTACTGAAGAACTTTTCCCTGTTGAAACTCAAAAAAATATTGAAGATAGTGATCAATTGGTGCAAATTATTGCAAGCGGACCAGATTCTGATCATCCAGATATTATGTATGCTATGATTCAAGCTATTTTGTTAGCAAAAAAAGAAATTTTAATTACTACTCCTTACTTTGTTCCTAGTTCTTCATTTATCGATGCGTTAAAAATTGCACGACTAACTGGAGTAACAGTTAAATTGTTAGTTCCTGGAGTATCAGATTCAAAAGTTGTAAATGCTGTATCCAACTCTTATTATAACGATTTACTAGAAATTGGTGTTGAGATTTATAAATATCAAAAAGGATTTGTTCATGCAAAAACTATAGTTTTTGACGAGCTGGTAGCTACGGTTGGAACTTCTAATTTAGATCAGCGAAGTTTCGATTTAAACTTTGAAATTAATGCTTTTGTTTATGACGCTGAATTAGCAAAAGAATTAAAAGAAGCTTTTTTAAATGATATAAAAGAGAGTAAAAAAATAGAACTTAAAGAATGGAATGAAAGATCGATTTTTATTCGATTTACAGAAAAATTAGTCAGACTAATATCACCTATTTTATAAGATTATCTAAAACTCCAATTTTTATAATTGGTAGTAGCTTCTAGTTTGTTTTCTATATCGTTTGGAAGTTCTGGAAAAAAATCAACACCTGTTTTTTGCTCTAACTCATCAATAGAAATTACAAACTCATATAAAGGCTTTTTACTGTCTTTGTGAGGTAACAAAAATGCAATCGCTTTTATTTCTGGTTCAGTGTAATCCAATAAAACTTTATAAAAATAGTTCGGAACACTTACTTTTTCTTTTCCGATAGTTTTTAAATTTGATTCTAAAACACCACCGGTAACTACATATAAATGATTGTATTTCTTAGCCCAATAACGTGTTTTTTGTTCCAATTTGTTCCAAATTCCAGAGTTGAATTCGTGATTTTGAGGAGAAATATTTGAGGTAAAAAACGTTTCATCATGCGCTTTTTTTGAATAGCGTTTATCACCAGCAGGACATAAATGCCCTTTGTCATAACCAGAATTCTTATAATTTCTCCAATCAGCAGATTTTGTTGTTACTTTAGGGTCTTCAATAAAAAAGGGGCGTTTATGATTTGTATAAGCAATATCATTTTTATGTAGAGAATACGCTACCCATTCAGCTTGCTCATGTTGTTCTTTGTATGATAATTGATATCCGTTATGCTTAACAATTACGCCAGTTGTTGAAGTAGGAAGGTAGTTAAAATCTAGAACCTTAGTTGCTTCTTCAGGAGAAGAAGTTGTATTTGTGTTTTCTTTTTGTTGTAACCAATACCCAACAACCAAAACAATAATGGTAATAATAACTTTTATCTTCCTTGAAGTACTCATATTAGTTGTTTAAAAGAATTTCTTTAAAATCTTCTGTTTTTTCAACCTTATTAAAAATTGTTTGAAACTTTGTTGGAGGTACGGTTAGTTTTCGTTTTTGTAAATCTAACCAAGCTCCATAAACGGTTATAATTGCAGATAATTTTCCTTCTTCATTAAAAACTTCATGCTGAATTTTCCAACGTTCTCCCTTACTCGATAACCCTAACACTTTTAAATTAACGGAAATGTCGGTTCCCATGTGAATTTCTCGTAAAAACTTAGTGTTTTCTTCAAATAAAATAGGACCTACATTCTCGTTTGTAAAATCTTGAATTGTGACGTTATGTTCTTTAAAAAAGCGAAGACGCAATTCTGCAGCATAATCGTTGTATGCGGTATGCCGCATGTGTATGTTGGCATCAAAATCTGCCCATCGTGTTTTAAATTGTACACTAAAACTCATATAAAAAAAATTGAAGGAACGAAATTACGAATTTTTAAGCTTTCACATCTAAAGCATCACGAAGCGTGTTTCCAATGAGCATAAAAGCCATTACCAAACTCATAATTGCCAAGCCAGGAATCAAGGCTAAAAAAGGTTTTCCAAGAATAATGTAATTGTAATGATTCTTAATCATAGCTCCCCAAGAAGGTGTTGGAGGTTGTGCACCAATTCCTAAGAAACTTAAACCACTTTCAATTAAAATAGCAGCAGCAAAGTTAGCCGCAGAAATAACAATAATAGGAGCTAAAATATTGGGTAAAATATGTTTAAAAATAATTCTGAAATCAGAAAATCCTAAAGCTTTTGCAGCTTCAACATATTGTTGTTGTTTTGTCGTAATTACTTGTCCGCGTACCACACGAGCAACCTCTACCCACATGGTGAGTCCAACTGCAATAAAAACTTGCCAAAAACCTTTGCCTAAAGCCAAAGTGATTGCTATCACCAATAAAAGCGTTGGAATAGACCAAGTAATATTGATAATCCACATGATGAAGTTATCTACTTTTCCACCAAAATATCCTGCAATTGCTCCGATCGGAATACCAATAAGAAGTGATATAAACACAGCGATAAATCCGATAAAAAACGAAATTCTAGCACCGATTAATAATCTACTTAATAAATCTCTTCCATATTTATCGGTTCCGAAGTAAAATGTTTTTTGTTGAATGTATTTCTCGTAGGAAGCTGGAAATTCTTTTGGCAATCCATCAGCATATTTAATGACTTCGAGTTGATTGTTTTTGATTGAGTAGGATTGTATTGGGATTTCTGTTGCAGTATTTTTTTTACCATTTATGAAAATTGAAAACCAAGATTGTTGACTTTCAACTTCAGATGGAACACTTAGCATTTGAACAGAGAAACCTGGAGATTTAGAGTGAATTTCTAAATGCATTTGGTTTGCAGAGTTACTGTTGTCTGGTGCTAATACATAACAAAAAATAGCGGTGAATCCGCACAAAATGATATACCAAAAACTTAGCATTCCTGTTTTGCTGCGCTTAAATTTTTCAATAGCTATTTGCCAAAGAGATTTACTAGAAATACTATTCACTAGGTTTTGTTTGTTTTAAATTGTTAATGTCGATACTAGATGGATTTTGAAAAACTTCCAAATCAAAATACTTAACCGATGCTAAAATATGATCAAAAATATTAGCCATGACACGCTCGTAATCTTCCCAAACTTTTTCTTTACTAAAAGCATATATTTCTAGTGGAATTCCGTTAGGAGTTGGTTCTAACTGACGAGACATTAACAACATGTCTTGATTTATTTTTGGATGATTTTCGATGTATTTATCTAAATAAATTCTGAAAGTTCCGAAGTTGGTTAGATTTCGTCCGTTAATTAAAACAGATTTGTCAATATTATTTTCTTTGTTGTACTTGTTCACTTCGTTGCTAACTTCTTCTATATAGTCAGAAATTAAATGTATTTTTTTGAAATATTCAATATCATCATCAGTTAAAAAACGAATACTATTTATTTTAATTAACACAGCTCTTTTAATACGTCTTCCACCAGAACTATTCATAGTTCTCCAGTTTTTAAACGAATCGGATGTTAAATAATAGGTAGGAATACTTGAAATGGTGTTGTCGAAATTTCTAATGATAACCGACGTTAAATTAATTTCAACAACATCACCATCGGCACCATATTTTTCCATCGTAATCCAATCGCCAATTCTAACCGTATCGTTTACTGCTACCTGAATGCTCGATACAAAACCAAGAATGGTGTCTTTAAAAACTAATAGTAAAACTGCTGAAAATGCTCCAAGAGCAGTTAAAAATCGAATTAAAGGTTTACCAGTTAACACTGAAAAAGAAAAGATAGCAGCAATCAACCAAAGTACAATCATAAAAATTTGCACATAACTTTCTAAGGGTTTGTCTTTAAAAGCATTGGTGGTTCGTAAAAAATCTTTTACGGAGAGTAGAATACTTCGGATAAACCAAATGATAGAAAAAATAATAGCTATCGTAACTATACGCTCAGAATAAGTAAATATGTTTGGGAAATCTTCGAGGATTTGTTTTAAAAGGTTGAAAACTATTATTAAAACAACGATTCGAGATAAGTTTAAAAAAGTTCGGTTTTTAATTAATAAATCATCAAATTTTGTTGATGTTTTATTAGCCATTTTTCGAATAGCTTTTCTACCAAAAAACCTAAAAACTTTAAACAAAACATAACCTAACAATGAAAAAATAATCAAGTTGGTTACGAGATTTAAGTATACGGCAGTAGCGTCTGAAACTGAAAAATGCTCTTTAAAAATTTTATAAAAAAACTTGTTTAACATAAATAGTGTTAGCTTATAAATTTGTTAGTTCTTCTCCGATTTTAAGGTTGAATTTTTTTCTAAACCAATACACAATAATGTATAGTATTGGTGTGTCGAGTGCTGCAATTATTACCTTAAACAAAAATCCGCTTAGTAAAAGACTCCCGAAAATATTCCAAGGAAGTACTTTGAAAGAACATAGTAAAAATAATACTGTAAAAGTATCTATAAATTGTGATAAAAAAGTAGAGAAATTATTACGAAGCCATAAATGCTTTCCTTTGGTTAAATCTTTCCAAAAATGAAAAATACGGATATCTATAAACTGGGCAAATAAATAGGCAAGCATAGATGCTAAAACTGCTAAAGGCGAAAGCCCAAAAACTGTATTAAAAGTTTCGTTGTTAATTGGAGATTTATCTATTGCTGGTGCATAGTCTGCAGCTAAAATAATCAACATTGAAAAAAAGGAAGCAAAAATACCCGCAACAACTACTTGGTTAGCCTTTTTCTTTCCGTAGATTTCTGAAAGAATATCTGTGATTAAAAATGTTATTGGGTATGGAAGAATTCCCACAGAAATTTCAAAACGATATAAGTTAAAAGGTTCCCAATAAAAAAACTTCTGAAAAATTAAATTAGAAGTCACTAAAGAAGCAATAAATAAAGCGGCTAAAACGAGGTAAATAAGTTGTGCTTGGTTTTTAAGTGGTGTCGTCATAAAACGAAGATAGTAATTTTAAAAATTGTATGTTTGCACCGTTAAACAAACAACAAGATAAACAGATGAAAGCATATATTTTTCCAGGTCAAGGAGCACAATTTACAGGAATGGGGTTAGATTTATATGAAAATTCACCATTAGCTCAAGAACTTTTTGAAAAAGCCAATAATATATTAGGATTCAGTATTACCGATGTGATGTTTGAAGGTACTGCTGAAGAATTAAAACAAACAAAAGTAACACAACCAGCTATCTTTTTGCATTCGGTAATTTTAGCGAAAGTATTGGGTGATGATTTTAAACCAGAAATGGTAGCGGGTCATTCATTAGGAGAATTGTCAGCTTTGGTTGCAAACGGAGTATTGTCTTTTGAAGACGGATTAACTTTAGTGTCTAAACGCGCAATGGCAATGCAAAAGGCGTGTGAAATACAACCGTCAACAATGGCTGCTGTGTTAGGTTTAGAAGATACTATTGTTGAAAAGGTTTGTGAGTCTATTGATGGAGTAGTAGTTGCTGCAAATTATAATTGCCCAGGTCAGTTAGTAATTTCAGGAGAGATAGAAGCAGTTGAAAAAGCATGTGCTGTATTAACAGAAAAAGGAGCAAAGAGAGCTTTAGTGTTACCAGTTGGAGGAGCATTTCACTCACCAATGATGGAGCCAGCTCGTGAAGAATTAGCAAAAGCTATTGAAGAAACTACGTTTAATGAGCCTATTTGTCCTGTATATCAAAATGTGGTAGCGAAAGCGGTAACAAATCCTGCGGAGATTAAAGAGAATTTAATCGCACAATTAACAGCTCCAGTAAGATGGACGCAATGTGTACAAGCTATGGTAGCTGATGGAGGTACTGAGTTTGTTGAGGTAGGTCCAGGAAAAGTATTACAAGGACTGATGCGTAAAATTGATAGAAACGTTGCTGCTAGCGGAGCTAGTTTTGAAGCGTAATCAGTTTTGATATAAAAAGTAAAAAGCGAACTCATTGAGTTCGCTTTTTTATTTGTTAAATTTCTGAATTTTTAATTCCTAAAGTTTGAAGAATTTGACTTTTCCTTGGGGCTATCAATATCATGTAAACTAAAAGAATTACTCCGAATAAAAGTAATTTAGGTTTTAAAAAAAGAATTGCAAAACAAGCACCTTCTAAAACCGCCCATCTCATAATAGAAGCTGTTTGGTATATTGCTAGTTTTTCATCAGGAGTATTGTCTCTATCTATTTTTTTTAAAGTATTTCTAAACAGAATATTACCAAAAACATACGCAATTGCAGGAATAAAGCTATAAGGTAAATCGCTATTGTCAATTTCTAAATTGAAAATGTTTTTAAAATCACCTAAAAAGAAATAAGCTAAAGTTACACCAGCTACCATAGCTAGATGTATAAATTTAAACGTTTTTATCTTCTGATCCATAGCTATTCAATATTAGTTTATAAACTCATTTATTGTTTTAGCAATAAATGCTAATTGCTCTTCATCTAATTCTGTGTGCATTGGTAACGAAATAACTTCATCAATTAACTGGTTGGTAATTGTAAAGTCGCTTTCGTTATATCTATCATCTTGATACGCTTTTTGTGCGTGTAATGGAACAGGATAATAAATAGAATTTGGTATATTATTATCTAATAAATGTTGATGTAACTCATCACGTTTTCCATTCGTAATTCTTAAGGTATATTGGTGAAAAACATGCGTAGTAAAAACACTAATCGCAGGAGTGATGATGTTAGAATTAGTAGCAAAAGCTTCGGTATAATACATGGCAGCTTTTCTACGAGCATCACAATAGCTGTCTAATAATGGTAATTTAGCTTTTAAAACCGCTGCTTGAATAGAATCCAAACGAGAATTTACTCCCACCACATCGTGGTAGTAACGCTTATACATCCCGTGGTTAACCATACCGCGAAGTGTGTGTGCTAACTCATCATCATTGGTGAAAATTGCACCACCATCACCATAACATCCTAAGTTTTTCGATGGGAAGAAAGAAGTAGTCCCCACGTTACCCATGGTTCCTGCTTTTTTTGTAGTTCCGTCAGAAAAAGTGTAATCGGCACCAATTGCCTGTGCATTATCTTCAACAACAAATAAATTATGTTCTTCAGCTATTTTTAAAATAGCTTCCATATTAGCACATTGCCCGAACAAATGTACAGGTACAATGGCTTTGGTTTTAGGTGTAATTGCTTGTTTTAACGCTTCAATATCTATATTAAACGTATCAGGTTCTACATCAACTAAAACAGGAGTTAATTGTAATAAACCAATCACTTCTACCGTGGCAGCAAACGTAAAATCGGCAGTAATAACTTCGTCACCAGGCTGTAAACCTAATCCCATCATTGCTATTTGCAAAGCATCGGTACCGTTGGCACAAGGAATTACGTGTTTAACATTTAAATATTTTTCTAAATCTGCTTGAAATTCATGTACATAAGGTCCGTTAATGTAGGCAGATGAGTTTAAAACTTCTTGAATAGATGTATCTACAACATCTTTAATTTTTTGATATTGACTTTGCAAGTCAACCATTTGAATTTTTTTCATTCTTGTAATGAATTTAGGAGTACAAAAATACGAACATTTTGGCTATTTGCGTAACTATTTATTTACGGATGGCTGGTTGTTAAATTTCAAATTTACAATGAATTAATTTCTCTTATATTTGAAGGAAAGTCAACTCAAATTCAATGAAACTACTTAAAAAAATCGTCAAAGTTCTGTTTATACTACTTCTTCTTTTAGTTTTTACAGGATGGTTAGTGTCTAAAATTTTACAGCCTAAGTATAACGGAGAGTTAAAACTAGCCAATTTATCAGATAAAGTTACTGTGTATTTTGATGAGGTTGGAGTGCCACATATCAATGCACAAAACCAACATGATGCTTATGTGGCTTTAGGATATGTGCATGCGCAAGATAGATTATGGCAAATGGAATTAATCCGTAGAATTTCTGCAGGTCGTTTATCAGAAATTTTTGGAAAAGAATTGGTAAGAACCGATAAGTTTTTTTCAGGATTAGGAATTGAAGAAGCTGCTGAAAAAACTATTCAGCAACTAGATAAAAATTCAGAAGCATATCAATTAACACAGGCGTATTTAGATGGGATTAATCAATTTATAGCTGAAGGTTCTACCCCTTTAGAGTTTTATTTAGTTGGGGTTGAAAAGGAAAAATATACCATTAAAGATGTGTATAATGTCTTCGGATACATGGCTTTTAGTTTTGCAGTAGCACATAAAACAGACCCTATGCTTACCGAAATTAAAGAAAAATTAGGAGATGTTTATTTTAATGAGTTGATAGAAGCCGATAGTAAAAACCTCACTTTAATTAAGAATAAAAAAGATACGGTGTTAACTGCATCTTTTGCAAAAGCAATTAACGAGGTGATGGATAAACTTCCTGTTTCACCTTTGATTGGAAGTAATTCTTGGGTAATTGCACCACAAAAAACAAAGAACGGAAAGGTGATTTTTGCGAATGATCCACATATTGCTTTTTCACAACCTTCAGTTTGGTATCAAAGCCATATTAAAACTCCTGATTATGAAATGTATGGGTACAACTTAGCGTTAACGCCGTTTCCGTTGTTAGGACATAACAGAAATTACGCTTATGGAATGACCATGTTTGAAAATGATGATGTCGATTTTTATTACGAAGAAAACAATCCGAAGAATCCGTTGGAGTACAAAACTCCTAACGGATATGAACAATATAAATTGATTGACAAAAACATTAAAATTAAAGGAGAAAAAGACACGGTTTGTCAAGTAAAAGTCAGCAAACACGGACCTGTAATGAACGGGTTAATCGATTTTATTGAAGACGAACGCCCAATAGCAATGCAGTGGATTTACACTCAGTTAGAAAATAAGTTGTTGGATGTTTCTTACGAAATGTCGCACGCTACTTCGTTAGAAGAATTCAAGCAAGGAGCTTCTAAAATTCACGCCCCAGGATTGAATGTGATGTATGGTGATGCTCAAGATAATATTGCGTGGTTTGCTGCTGCTAAATTGTATAAGTACAGAGATAGTTTATATACCAAAACGATTTTAAATGGAGCTTCAAGAGATGATGAAATTCAACGGTATTTAGCGTTTGAAGAAAATCCGCAAGCAATTAATCCGAGTTGGAATTATGTGTATTCAGCAAATAATCAACCCGACTCAATTGCAGGAATGTTATATCCAGGTTATTATTTACCAGAAGACCGAGCAAGACGTATTGTTAACTTGTTAGAAGATAAAAATGATTGGACGCAGTTTCAGGTTTCAAAAATGATAAACGATGTTACTTCTCCTATTGTACCAGAAATTGTGATGCACATTACCAAAGATGTAGATGAAACACAACTAACAGCGAGTGAGAAAAAGGCATTTCACCTATTAAAAAACTGGGATGGTACTTACGGAAAAAATGAAGTAGCACCCGTAATTTATACACGTTTGTGGTATGAGTTTGTAAAAAACACATTTAAAGATGAAATGGGTAGTGCTTTTGAGCAGTTTGTAAATACACCTTTTGAAGAAAAAGTAGTTTCTAATCAGGTGAAAAAAGAAACATCAGTTTGGTGGGATGATGTAACAACTCCAGAAAAAGAAACGAAAAAAGAAATTATGAATTTATCGTTTCAAAACACCATGTTGTTTTTACAAAAGCAATTAGGAGAAAATGTGGATGATTGGCAATGGAAAAGAGTTACAAGTGTTGAGTATGAACACGCAATTGGTAAAGCAGGCGGATTGCTACGTAAGTTTTTTAACGTTGGTCCGTTTACTACTGATGGTGGCGATCAGGTGATAAACAATCAAATTTATAAGATTGATAGCACAGGATATTATAAAATTCATGCAGGCCCATCGACTCGTAGAGTTATTGATTTTTCTGATGTAGAAAATAGTATAACGATTTTACCAACAGGGCAATCGGGTAATGTGTTTAGTCCGTATTACAAAGACCAAGCAGAAAAATATGTAAACGGTGAGTTTGTAAACATGAACCTTAATGAAGCAGCTATTAAAAAGAGTGAAAACAAGTTGGTTTTGTTGCCGAAGGAGTAATTTTAAGTTAATCAGATTGTTTTAATGTTTTGTTTCTAAAAGAAACTAGACAAATAATAATTAGGATGCTTGTACCTGCTAGAGCATGTAATATTTTTATTGTTTGGCATAAATCAATTCCTGACACTAAGGATATACAATCAGCAATATCTTCTGTTTCATACTTAAGACTAACCATTGTATTGTATGCCATGAATTCAAATAAAAAAACACTTAAAATGAATAGTATTAATCCTATTTTGTATATTTTCTCCTTCATTCTACTAGTATCAAACCTCTCTGTAAACCTCCTCAAAAGGAATTCTAAAACGTTCGCCATACACACCTTCGGGTTTACGAATACCGCAAGAAACTACCATGTTTACTTCTGAGTTAAAAGGTAGGTTTAATAAACGTTTTACACGCCAAGTGTCAGAACCTTCCATAGGGCAAGTATCGTATCCTTCAGCAGCCATTGATAGCATAAAGGTTTGTGCTGCTAATCCGCAAGTTTTATGAGCTACAATACGCATATCGCTGTTGCGAACTTCTCTGTAAATAGGGCGGAACAATCCTGTAATTAAAATCATAAGATATTTCAGCCAACCTATAATTCCAAAGAAATCGAAATACGCAAACGGAATTACTTTTCCGTAGTAATTTCGAGCTACTTTTTCTCTACTACGTTGCTTAGATTTCGGATTATTTTTACCAAAAACTTTATCCATAAAGGCTAAATTGGCTTTTGCTCTTTTTCGCCATAAATCTTTCCTAACCACAAAAACAGCCAGTTGTTGTGCTGTTTTTGCTGCATTTTGATTAAAGCACAACGGAGCCATTTTTTTAATGGTTTCTTTATTGGTAATATGGTAAAATTCCCAAAGCTGCATGTTACTACTGGTAGGAGCTAAACTAGCTTGTTCTAAGCACTTTTTTACTATGGTACTATCAATTGGCATTTCTGCGTCATATACTCTTACCGAACGACGGTAGTTTACTGCTTCTGATACGGTTTTTTCTTTATTAGAGTTCATTTATTATTGTGTCTTTTTCTGTTGGTTCAAGTGGTGTAGGATTATAAGGTGTGTATTCAAAGAAAATCAATCTATTATAAACGTTGTCATTAATGAAGTTTGTTTCTAAACTAGTTAGATTATCAAATGATTTTTTAAACCATTTTTTTGCTAAATACTTTTTGTAATCATAAATTCCCTTGGTTATTTCAATTAATGCTTTTTTGAAGTTTTGGTTTATTCCATTTTTAGGTAATTCAATATCAAATAAACCTTTTGATATTAATGCTTCTTTTTTTGTGTTTGGAATCTTTATTTTATTAAAATATCCCACGTAAACACTATTTATTAGATAGTTTGTTGTTTTAATTTTAATTGAATCATAAGGAATAATATAACCATCACATAATAAAGAATCTTTTGAATAAGAAGAAAATTTTAGGTTAAATCTTCCGCAAAAACCATTATTTATTTTAAATAAAGAAATAGAATTATGTATTGCTGTTTCTATTTTTTTTGATTCAGGATAATTTTGGACAAAATAGTTATAATCAGTCCATTGATTAGAGTTGGAGATTTTTCTCCAATCTGTAAGTTCATCACTTTCTTTCTTGTTACATTTTATAAAGAAGATGAAGGTAAGTATAAATAGAAGTGAAAAAAGATGTTTAATCTTCATGATCAACTTAATTTCATCAAGGTTTTTAATTGTTTTAATTTTCCTTTGTAAGGTGCGTAACGTGTAGGAATATCTATCCAAGTACCTCTTGTAACTACTCCTTTTTTATGTGAAAATGAATCAAAAGTTTGTTTTCCGTGGTAGCCTCCAATACCGCTTTCACCAACACCACCAAACGGTAATCTATGATTGGCAAAATGTACGGTTGTATCGTTAATAGTTCCGCCTCCAAAAGAATAACGTTGAATCATTTTTTTAGCAAATGAACTTTTGTTAGTAAACACATATAAAGCCAAAGGCTTATCGTATTTTGAAGTGATGTTTTCTATGTCTTGTTCTGTATTGTAAGAAATCATTGGGAAAATAGGTCCGAAAATTTCACCTTTCATTACTTCACTATCTAAGCTAGGTTCGTCAATCAAAGTTGGAGCTATGTAACGTTCTTCTCTGTCGGTATCTCCACCAATTACACAGTTTTCATTTTTTAGCATTAAAGCTAAGCGATCAAAATTGCGAGTGTTTACAATTCTTGGGAAATCATTAGAAGCTTTCGGATTTTCACCATAAGCTCTAAAAATTTCTTCTTTAAAATGTGTTATAAATTGTTTTTTTACAGAAGTGTGAATCAATAAATAATCGGGTGCAATACAGGTTTGTCCGCCATTTATAAATTTCCCCCAAACCAAGCGTTTCGCTGCCAATTTTATGTTGGCGGTTTCATCAACAATACACGGACTTTTACCTCCAAGCTCTAAAGTAATCGGAGTTAAATGTTCTGCAGCAGCTTTGGCTACAATTTTACCTACAGGTACACTTCCTGTAAAGAAAATATAATCCCAACGTTGTGCCAATAATTCTTGAGCAATAGGTACGCCACCTTCAACCACAGCAACATGGTTGTTGTCAAAAACAGCTTCTATAATTTCTTTTGTAATTGCACTTGTGTGTGGGGTTAATTCCGAAGGTTTTAAAACTACGGTATTTCCAGCTGCAATGGCTCCAACTAACGGAGCAAAAGCGAGTTGATATGGGTAGTTCCAAGGAGCAATAATTAATACAGTTCCGTAAGGTTCTTTATAAATTTTTGCTGAGGATGGAAAGTTTAACAACGAGGGTAGTACTCGTTTAGGTTTGCTCCAAGAATAGATGTTTTTTATCGCCATTTTTAACTCTGCAATAACAATAGATGTTTCGGTCATTACTGCTTCGTATTCCGATTTTTTAAAATCGTTATGCAATGCTTTTACAATGTCATCTTCTCGTTTTAAAAGTTCTTTTAAAAGTTTTTTTAACGCGTTTTTTCTAAAAGATACTACTTTGGTTTGTTGAGAAGCAAAATAGCTTTTTTGATTTGCAATAAGTTCAGGGATATTCATTATAAATCTTGAAGTTTTTTATTCATTAATTTAAACCATAACGGAGGAAAAAGTGCTACTAACATCATTCCTGGGTAACCTGTAGGCATTTGCGGACTTTCAGGTAACGATTTTAATAACTGATAGTGTTTGCTACCGTTGTAGTGATGATCGGAATGACGTGATAAATTAAATAACATTAATTTTCCTATAACATGGTCGGAGTTCCATGAGTGTGTTCTTTTTACACGTTCATATCTTCCGTGTTCGTTTTTCTTACGTAATAGTCCGTAATGTTCTATATAGTTTACAGTTTCGAGCAATAAAATTCCGAAAATAGAAGCTGCTAAAAAAGCGAGTAAAGAAGTTCTTCCGAAGAAAAAGAAAATTCCAACTACTAAAAGAATATTGCAAATCGTATAGATAAGCATTCTGTTTTGATGATGTAACCGGCTTCTGTCAGAATTTGTTAAACGTTTATTTTCTGCTTCCCAAGCTTGATAATAACTTTGAAAATGCGAACGAATCCAGAAAATATAGAGGATTTCGTTTTTTCTTGCAGTAGCAGCATCGTTTGGTGTGGCTACATTAAAATGATGCCCCGCATTATGATACGGTAAGAAATGAGTGTTTAGTGAAGTGAGTAAAAGTATTTCACCTAAAAATTCATCAAAACGATTGTTTCTGTGTCCTAGTTCATGACCCACATTAATACCGATAACTCCGCACATTAATCCCATGGCTGATATTCTTCCGATATATTCTAAAGTGGTTAATTCAATAGTTTGAAACATTGCTAAAAACCATCCTAAAAAATACAGTTGAATGGGTAAAGTAGCGTATAAAATATAGGTGTATAGCTTATTTGCTTTTTCAGTTTCTTCTTGGTCTTTATCAAAATTATCTTTGTCAGGATTGAAAAACAGTTCTAGTAAAGGAACAAATCCAAAGAAAGTAATAATTGGTAAAATGGTTAACCAGCCTGATGTCGTAAACGAAATATATACGATTACAGGAAGTATTAAAATTGAGAGATATTTTAAGGCTTTCATTTTACGCGTAATTTGTTTTTAAAGATACAAATTACAAGCAAGCATCCCAAATAGGATCTTTAGGAGTTGGAGCAGTAATGTTTATAAATTCTTTGCTTACTGGATGGTGGAATTGAATTTTACGAGCATGAAGATGAATGCTTCCGTCTTTGTTGCTTCTTTTTGCTCCGTATTTTAAATCACCTTTAATGATTGAACCTATGTTAGACAATTGCACTCTGATTTGATGATGGCGACCCGTTTCTAAATCAACTTCCAGTAAAGAATAATTGTCTAACTTTTTTAAAACTTGATAATGAAGTATTGCTTTTTTACTACCTTCAACTTCTTTGTTAAAAGCGGTAGATTTATTATTCTTTGGATTTTTTTTAAGGTAATTTGTTAAAGTGTCTGAAGTTTTATTCGGTTGCTGTTGTACTATTGCCCAATACGTTTTTTTAATAGTTTTATCGCGCAACATTTTATTTAAGCGTTCTAAAGCTTTTGAGGTGCGAGCATAAATTACAATTCCTGTAGTTGGACGGTCTAAACGATGCACCGTGCCTAAAAAAACATTACCAGGTTTGTTGTATTTGTCTTTAATGTATTCTTTTACAACATCAGAAAGTGGTTTGTCGCCCGTTTTATCACCTTGCACAATATCTCCAGCACGTTTATTTACCACAATAATATGGTTGTCTTCGTGTAAAACCTGAAGGTTGTTTTTAGTAGAGTACATTTTTATATGTCGTCTCGATAGTTATCGAGCTATTATTTGAAATTTTCAGCAACATCTTCATTTACTTGGTCGATAAAGTTTAAAAACTCATCGCGCCCCATACCTGTTGATGAAGAGGTTAGAAATGTCATTGGAAGTTCTTCCCAATAATTCAATAATTTCTTTTTATAAGAAGTAATTTGTTTGTTTAATTTAGAGCTTCCTAATTTATCAGCTTTGGTAAAAACAAGACAAAAAGGAATTTGATTTTCACCTAAAAACTGCATAAAATCTAAATCTATCTTCTGCGGATCATGGCGAGAATCAATTAAAACAAAAGTACAAACTAGCTGTTCTCTTTCTTTAAAGTAGTTTTCAATAAAGAATTGAAAAATCTGTCTTTTCTTTTTTGAAACTTGCGCATAACCATACCCTGGTAAATCTACCAAAAACCATTCGTCATTAATTTTAAAGTGATTAATGAGCTGTGTTTTTCCTGGTTTTCCAGAAGTTTTGGCTAGGTCTTTACGCTCCATCAACATGTTTATTAATGAAGATTTCCCAACGTTAGATCGACCAATAAAAGCATATTCAGGAATTCGCTCTTTTGGTGCGTTTATAACATTGCTGTTACTCATTACGAATTCAGCAGATTTTATTTTCATAAGTTTTTGTTGAAAAGTTATATGTTTCTGCTAACTAGCCAGTTTTCTAATATTTGATTAAACTCTTCAGGAGTTTCCATCATTGCTGCATGCCCACATTTATCAATCCAAAATAAATCAGCATCAGGTAAAAGTTTATGAAAATCTTCAGCAACTTCTGGTGGAGTAACATTGTCTTGTTTTCCCCAAATTAAGCAGCTAGGAACATTCATGTTAGGTAAATCTTTCGCCATATTGTGTCTTACAGCACTTTTAGCAATTGCTAATGTTTTTATAAGTGTGTTACGGTCGTTGATTACCTCATAAACTTGCTCAAAAAGCTCATCTGTAGCAATAGCTGGGTCATAAAAAACTTCTTCAATTTTTCTGCGAACAAATTCTTTATCACCTCTTCTTGGGTAGTTATTCCCCATCGAATTTTCATACAAACCAGAGCTTCCCGTTAAAACTAAAGCTTTAACATCTTCAGAGTAATGTTTTGTGTAGTACAAAGCTATGTGTCCTCCTAAAGAATTCCCTAAAAGTGTAACGTTTTTTAACTCTTTAAACTCGATAAAATCGTGCAAAAACTTAGCTAAGTTTTTGACATTGGTTTTAAGGATTGGTAAGGTGTATAGGGGTAATTCTGGAATAATAACTTTAAATCCTTTTTTTGAAAGGTAGTTAAAAGTTGAGTCAAAATTACTTAAAGCGCCCATTAAACCATGAAGTATAATAATCGGACTTCCTTCTCCTGCTTCTGCGTATGTAAATTTGCCTTCTTTCTTTAAAAATTCAGTCATTATATTTCTCGTTTGACTTAACCACAAATGTAGTTCTTTTTTATCATATTTTCATTTTTATTATTTCTGCAGGTTATGTTAACTAGAAGGTGTTAATAGTCAGTTTTTTAGCTAAAAAACCAAAACTTATCAACAAAGTGGTAAAAAGTGGTAAAAAGTGGTAAATATTTTTTATTTTTGATGCAAACTATAGTTTCTTTACGTGATAAATTTAATTGGAACATACGAATGCAAGGTAGATGCTAAAGGAAGGTTGATGATGTCATCAGCTTTCAAGAAGCAGTTGTCTTCTGTGTTGCAAGAAGGTTTTGTGGTTAAGCGTTCTGTGTTTCAGTCTTGTTTGGAGTTGTATCCGATGCAAGAATGGAATTTAGTAATGGCGAAAATCAATAAACTGAATCGATTTGTAAAGAAAAACAATGATTTTATCAGAAGGTTTACTGCAGGTGTAAAAATGGTTGAAATGGATGCTTCTGGTAGAATATTAATTCCAAAAGATTTATGTCAGTTTGCAGGAATTGACAAGCAAGTAGTGTTGTCGTCTGCGGTGAATATTATTGAAATTTGGGATAAAGACAAGTACGAAAAAGTAATTGATGATTCTGTTGTTGATTTTGCTGATTTGGCAGAAGAAGTGATGGGTAATATAGGAGAAGATGAGTTATCATAACCCAGTTTTATTGAAGGAGAGTGTTGATGCACTTAATATAAAAGAAGATGGAGTGTATGTGGATGTTACCTTTGGTGGGGGTGGGCATTCTCGTGAAATATTGAGTCGATTAGGAGAGGAGGGTAGGTTGTTTGCTTTTGATCAAGATCCTGATGCGCAACAAAACAAGATCGACGATCCTCGTTTTGTGTTGATTGGTGAAAATTTCCGATTTATTTCTAGGTTTTTGCGCTTTTATGGGGTGAAAAAAGTAGATGGAGTGTTGGCGGATTTAGGGGTGTCTTCACATCAGTTTGATGAGGCTGAAAGAGGTTTTTCAACGCGTTTCGATGCAAATTTAGATATGCGAATGGATCAAAAATCTGACTTATCAGGAAAAAAAATAATCAATACTTATAGTGAGGAAGATCTTTCAAATATGTTGTTTTTGTATGGTGAGTTAAGAAATGCACGAACCTTAGCGAAAACTATTGTGGAGGCAAGAGTTGATAAAGAAATAAACACAAGTTTTGAGTTGAAAGAAGTGTTGCGACGATTTCTTCCGAAAGCAAAAGAACATAAAATTTTAGCGCAGATTTTTCAAGCAATCAGAATTGAGGTGAATCAGGAGTTGGAAGTGTTAAAAGAGTTTTTGCAACAAATTCCTCAGTTGTTAAATGAAGATGGAAGGTTAAGTGTGATTTCGTATCACTCGTTAGAAGATAGGTTGGTGAAGCGATTTGTGAGAACAGGGTTGTTTACTGGTGAACCTGAAAAAGATTTTTACGGAAACACAAATGAACCACTTAAAAAAGTTGGTAAAATGATAGTGCCAACAAAAGAAGAAATAAAAGAGAATAACAGAGCGCGTAGTGCAAAACTGCGAATAGCAACATTAAAGTAATGTCGAAAGAAAAGAAAAATGTTGTATACGATCTTTTAAGAGGAAGTTTTCTTACCGATGAAAGCTCGTTTAAAAATTGGCGGATTCTAATTTTTGTTGTGTTGTTGTTATTAATAATGATTTACAGTGCGCATAGTGCAGATGCAAAAGTGGTTCAAATTGCTGAATTAAATAAAAAGAAAAGAGAATTGCGGGCTGAAGATGTAGATACGAGTACTCAATTAATGCGAATGAAATTAGAAAGTAGTATTCGAGATAAAGTAAAAAGTAAAGGTTTGTCGCCTGCAAAGACACCACCGCAAAAAATTAAAGTAACATATAATAAGGAATAGTAAGAATGATAATTAAAAAAAGCATATTAAATAAACTCTACGTGATAGTTGTTTTAATGACGCTTTTCTTTTTTGTTATCATTTTTAGAGTAGTAAAGCTTCAATATGTAGAAGGTGAGAAGTATCGTAAATTATCACTTGAAAAAACTACAAAGAACGATACAATCTTTGCGAATAGAGGAAACGTATATGCTGCTGATGGAAATTTGTTAGCAACTTCAATGTCTAAATTCACAATCCGAATGGATGTAGTGGCAGTAGATTCGGAAGTTTTTGAAAAAAACATTCGTGGATTGTCAGAATCACTTTCTAGGTTGTTAGGAAAACCAGTTAGTTATTATCAAAATAAATTAAGAGAAGCGAAAAGACGCAAAAATCGTTATTTGTTAATCGCAAGAAATGTTGGGTATAACGATTATGTAAAAATGAAGAGCTTCCCGATATTTAATCGTGGAGTATATCGAGGTGGTTTTATTGCGGAACAACAAACGGTAAGAGTGCATCCTATAGGAAAAATAGCTGAGAGAACTATTGGTTATGATGATTATAGAGGTGGTGCGGGAATTGAGGGTGCTTTTGCTGATTATATGCAGGGGGAAAACGGTTGGCGTTTAAAGCAAAAAATAGCAAAAGGTCAATGGAAACCTATTAACGATGTTAACGAGAAGGAGCCAATTGATGGTAGCGATGTAATCACCACTATCGATGTGAATATTCAAGATATTACGCATCACGCTTTGTTAAGGCAGATGGAGTATTTCGAAGCTGAACACGGTTGTGCGGTTGTAATGGAAGTTGAAACAGGAGAGATTAGAGCAATATCAAATTTAGGAAGGACTTCAAGCGGAAAGTATTACGAAAAAAGGAACTATGCTGTTTGGGAAAGTCATGAACCGGGATCAACGTTTAAGTTGGCTAGTTTAATGGTGGCTTTAGAAGATAAAGTTGCAGATACAGCAACAGTTGTTGATTGTGAAAAAGGAAGAATTTATGTAAATAATCGAAAGGTTGAAGACAGTAGAAGAGGAGGATTTGGTAAAATTTCTTTAGGTCGAGTTTTTGAAGTTTCCTCAAATGTGGGTATCGTAAAAGTGATACAAAAGCACTATGATAAAAATCCTGAGAAGTTTACTGATAAAATAAAATCTTTCGGATTAGATCAACAAACAGGTGTTAAGATAAAAGGAGAAGGAAAACCTTATATTCCTGTTCCATCAGAAAAAAGCTGGAGTCCAACTTCTTTAGAGTGGATGGCTTGGGGTTATGGAGTTTCACTGACTCCTTTACAAATATTAGCGTTTTATAATGCAGTTGCTAATAATGGTAAATTAGTTAAGCCTTATTTTGTTAAAGAGCTACGTGTTGGTGGTAAGGTAGAACAGCGCTTTGGAACTGAAGTAGTGAAAGAAAAAATTGCTTCTCAAGAAACGCTAGATAAAGTTAGAAAAGTGATGGAGAATACGATTAAGAGAGGAACAGCTGAAAATATTTATTCATCTAACTTTTCAATGGCAGGAAAAACAGGAACTGCTAAAAAATACATCCCAAGAACTAAAAATGACAAAGGAGAGTACGAAGGTGGATATTATTCTAATGAAAAATATGTGGCGTCTTTCGCTGGATTTTTTCCTGCAGATGAACCTAAATATTCGTGTATTGTAGTTGTTCATAGTCCTAAAAAAGAAAAAGGATATTACGGTGCAACGGTAGCTGCGCCAATTTTTAAAGAAATCGCTCAGAAAATATATACTTCAACAGCTATTAACAAACAATTTGTAGCTGATAAAATTTCTGATAAAGTATTAGAAAACGAGTATCAAGAGTATTATCAAAAGTTAAGAAAATATAAAACCATTATGCCAAAAGTAACTGGTATGAGTGGTATGGATGCTGTTGCTCTGCTAGAAAACATGGGGTTAAAAGTTAAGTTTTCAGGTATAGGAAAAGTTACAGAACAATCTGTAGAAAATGGAGAGAAGGTTAAAAAAGGAGCAACGGTTTATTTAAAATTATCATAGTTGAAAAAATTAAAAGACATATTATATAAAGTTGCTGTAGCTGAGGTTTACGGAAATACTGATATTGATGTAAATGCAATTCAGTTTGATAGTAGACAGATACAGAATAACGATGTTTTTGTAGCTCAAAAAGGGGTAACCGTCGATGGACATAAGTTTATAGAAAAGGCAATACATCTAGGAGCAAGGACAATAATTTGTGAGGTTCTTCCAGAAGAAAAGAATAATGATGTTACTTATATTAAGGTTGATAATTCAAATGCTGCGTTAGCAAATTTATCAGCAAATTATTACGATAATCCATCTAAAAAGTTGCAATTAGTTGGGGTTACGGGTACCAATGGTAAAACTACCATTGCGAGTTTACTGTATCAATTATTTAAAAAAGCAGGATACAAAGTTGGTTTGCTTTCAACCGTTAAAATAATGGTGGATGATAGCGAACATAAAGCAACGCATACTACTCCAGATTCTTTAGCAATCAATAAATATTTATCGATGATGATTGATGAAGGTTGTGAATATTGTTTTATGGAAGTAAGCTCACACGGAATCCATCAAAAACGCACAGAAGGTTTGGAATTTGTTGGTGGAGTTTTTACCAATTTATCGCACGATCATTTAGATTATCACGAAACATTTGCTGAGTATCGCGATGTTAAAAAATCATTTTTTGATTCTTTACCAAAATCAGCATTTTGTTTGGTAAATATTGATGATAAGAATGGGCAAATAATGCTGCAAAATACCAAAGCGAACAAACAAACCTATGCGTTAAAAACCATTGCCGATTTTAAAGCAAAAGTATTAGAAAAGCGTTTTTCTGGGACCTTGTTAACAATTAACGGAGTAGAAGTTTGGACGAAATTAATTGGTGAGTTTAACGCGTATAATTTATTAGCTATCTATGGAGTCGCTGAATTATTAGGGCTTGAAAAGTTAGAAATATTAAGAATTGTTAGCGAGTTAGAAAGTGTAAGTGGACGATTTCAATACACAATTTCAACTGAAGGAATAACAGCAATTGTTGATTATGCTCATACTCCTGATGCATTAAAAAATGTGTTAGAGACAATTAATGATATCCGAACGGGTAACGAATCGGTAATCACAGTAGTAGGATGCGGAGGTGATAGAGATGCTACAAAACGACCAAAAATGGCGTTGATAGCTTCTCAGTTAAGTAATCAATCAATTTTTACTTCAGACAATCCAAGAACCGAAGATCCACAATCAATTATCGATCAGATGGAAGCAGGTGTTGCTGCTGAAAATTATAAAAAAACACTATCAATTTTAGATAGAAGACAAGCTATAAAAACAGCTTGCAAGCTAGCAAAGGCTGGTGATATTATTCTAATTGCAGGAAAAGGACACGAAACGTATCAAGAAATAAACGGTGTACGTCACCATTTTGACGATTTAGAAGAAGTAACCAACTGTTTTAATCAACTAAAAAACCACTAACCAATGCTGTATTATATATTTCAATATTTAGAAAATGAGTTTAGCTTAACGGGGGCAAGTGTGTTTCAATTCATCACATTTCGTTCAGCTATGGCATTTATTTTGTCTTTGTTGATTTCGACCATTTTCGGAAAAAAAATCATCAATTACTTAAGAAGACAACAAGTAGGAGAAACGGTTAGAGACCTTGGTTTAGATGGTCAGGTTCAAAAAGCAGGGACACCAACTATGGGTGGGGTTATCATTATTCTTGCAACTCTAATTCCTGTTTTGTTATTAGCGAAACTAGAAAATATATACATCATTATTTTGCTGATTACTACAGTTTGGATGGGGTTTATTGGTTTTACGGATGATTATATAAAAGTATTTAAAAAAGATAAAGAAGGATTAAAAGGACGATTTAAAATTCTTGGGCAAGTAGGTTTAGGGCTTATTGTTGGTTCTATGCTATATTTTCATCCAGATGTAACCATAAAAGAACAATTACCTGTCACAGAACAAATAGTTCAAATTGATGGAAAAAAGCAAGTATTTGGTGAGGCTCATAAGTCGACAAAAACTACAGTTCCTTTTTTAAAGAATAATGAATTAGACTATGCAAAAGCGTTTAGTTTTTTGGGAGATGGGTATGAAAAGTACGGTTGGATAGTTTTCATTTTCATAACAGTTTTTATTGTTACTGGTGTTTCTAACGGGGCCAATTTAACTGATGGTATAGATGGTTTAGCTGCGGGCTCATCAGCAATTATGGTTGTTACGTTGGCAATTTTTGCGTGGGTATCGGGTAACATAATTTTCGCTGATTATTTAGACGTGATGTACATACCAAAATCTGGTGAGATGACAGTGTTTATACTTGCTTTTGCAGGAGCATTGATAGGGTTTTTGTGGTATAACACTTTCCCAGCGCAGGTTTTTATGGGAGATACAGGAAGTTTAACAATTGGTGGAATTATAGCGGTGATTGCAATTGCAATTCGTAAAGAATTATTACTGCCAATTTTAGCGGGAATATTTGTGGTTGAAAACCTATCGGTAATCTTACAGGTTTCGTGGTTTAAGTACACCAAGAAGAAGTTTGGTGAAGGAAGACGAATTTTTAAAATGTCGCCCTTACATCACCATTATCAAAAGTCAGGATATCACGAAAGTAAAATTGTTGTCCGTTTTTGGATTGTCGGAATCCTATTAGCAGTATTTACCATTGTAACCTTGAAGTTAAGATAAATGAAAAGATTAGTGGTGCTAGGTGGTGGAGAAAGTGGTGTAGGAACAGCACTTTTAGGAAAACAAAAAGGATATGAAGTTTTTGTTTCAGATAAAGGAAGTATAGCCGAACGGTATAAAAAAGTTCTTTTACATAATTCGATTGATTTTGAAGAAAATCAGCACACAGAAAGTAAAATTCTAAATGCTGATTTGGTGATGAAAAGCCCTGGAATTCCTGATAAGATAGCATTGGTACAACAGTTACTTTCAAAAGGAGTAAAAGTAATTTCCGAAATTGAATTTGCATCTCAGTTTACGAACGCAACTATTGTTGGGATTACAGGTTCTAACGGAAAAACAACAACTACAATGCTTACGCATTATGTGTTGCAAAAAGCAGGATTAAATGTAGGGGTTGGAGGCAATATTGGAGACAGCTTCGCAGAACAAGTTGTTGATGAAAAATATGACGAATATGTGTTGGAGTTGAGTAGTTTTCAGTTAGATGGAATTGAAAATTTCAAACCTCATATTGCGATGATAACCAATATTACACCAGATCATTTAGATCGATATGAATATAAGTTTGAAAACTATATAAACTCAAAATTCCGAATTACTAAAAACCAATCGGAAGACGATTATTTAATATACGATGCTGATGATGAAGCGATTCAAAATTGGCTAAAAAATAACAAGACAAAAGCAACACTAGTGCCATTTTCGATAGAAAAAGAATTGGAATACGGAGCTTTTTTAAGACAAGAAACGATAATAATGAAACTAAATACAGAAGAAAAATTAATGAATATTTCTGAACTAACAATACAAGGTAAACACAATACCAAAAATGTAATGGCTACATCGTTAGCTGCTAGATTACTCAAGGTAAGAAAAGAAACGATTGCTGAGAGTTTGTCTGACTTTGAAGGGGTAGAACATCGTTTAGAAAAAGTGCAAAAAGTAAACGGAGTAGAATTTGTTAATGATAGCAAGGCAACTAATGTAAATGCTACATTTTATGCTTTAGAATGTATGGATAATCCAACGGTTTGGATTGTTGGTGGAGTTGACAAAGGAAACGATTATTCTGATTTGTTACCATTGGTAAGAGAGAAAGTAAGAGCAATTGTTTGTTTAGGTTTAGATAACCAGAAAATCATAGACACTTTTGCAAATGTTGTTGATGTTTTAGTAGAAACAGCAGGAGCGGAAGAAGCGGTTAAAGTAGCGTATAAAGTAGCGCAAAAAGGCAATACAGTGTTGCTTTCTCCGGCTTGTGCAAGTTTCGATTTGTTTGAAAATTACGAAGACAGAGGAGCAAAGTTTAAAGAAGCAGTAAGAAACTTATAAGAATAAAAGAGATTGATGAAACACATCTTTCGACATATTAAAGGTGATAGAGCTATTTGGGCTATCGTTACGGTGTTGGCAATTTTTTCGTTCATGCCAATTTACAGTGCGAGTACCAATTTAGTGTATGTGGTTGGTAATGGATCTACTTTTGGGCATTTAATAAAGCATATCGTGTTGTTGCTTACTGGTTTTGCGGTGATTTATGGTGTGCATAAAATCCCGTACAGATACTTTAGCGGAGGATCAGTTTTAATGTTTCCAGTAGTTATTTTACTGCTAATTTTTACTTTAGCACAAGGAACCACAATTGGAGGAGCAAATGCGAGTAGGTGGATTCGTATTCCGTTTGTAGGTATTGGTTTTCAAACCTCTACTTTGGCAGGTTTAGTGTTAATGGTGTATGTAGCGAGATATTTAGCAAAAAACAAAGAAAAAGTAATTTCATTTAAAGAAAGTTTATTGCAGTTGTGGTTGCCGGTTGGGGTAGTTTTAATGTTGATATTGCCAGCAAACTTCTCAACAACAGCGATGATATTTTCAATGATATTATTGGTGTCTTTTATAGGGGGATATCCGTTAAAATACATTGGTTACATTTTAGGGATTGGACTTGTTTCATTTCTGTTTTTCATTTTGGTAGCAAAAGCATTTCCAGATGCAATGCCAAACCGTGTGAATACTTGGAAAAGCAGAATTGAAAACTTTTCAAAAGAAGATGGAGAAGAAAATTATCAGGTAGAGAAAGCCAAAATAGCTATTGCAACAGGAGGTGTAGTAGGGAAAGGACCAGGAAAAAGTGTTCAGAAAAACTTTTTACCACAATCTTCATCCGATTTTATTTATGCAATAATTGTTGAAGAATACGGTTTAGCAGGAGCGATAATTGTAATATTTATTTACTTTTTATTGTTATTCAGAATTTTGATAACCGCAAAAAAAGCAACTACCATTTTTGCAACCTTACTGGTGATAGGAGTTGGAATTCCTATTGTTTTTCAAGCAATGATAAACATGGCAGTAGCAGTAAATATTTTACCAGTAACAGGGCAAACGCTTCCACTAATTAGTAGTGGAGGTACTTCTATTTGGATGACATGTTTCGCTTTAGGAATGATTTTAAGCGTAAGTGCTTCTAAAAACGAAACAGAAGAAACAATTTTAGACGATAACCCTTTAGATATTTTACATGAAACACTGGACTAAAAATATGAATTCATGGGTTGGAAACATTATAAGTGTTGCATACAACCGAACTATTAAAATAGAAGAAACTGTATGAAGCAATCGATTAATATCATAATAAGTGGTGGTGGTACAGGCGGACATATTTATCCAGCTATAGCAATTGCTAACGAAATAAAAGTCCGTTATCCAGAAGCAAATATTTTGTTCATAGGAGCAAAAGATAAAATGGAAATGGAAAAGGTTCCGCAGGCGGGATATGAGATAGAAGGATTGTGGATTTCAGGTATCCAAAGAAAATTAACACTTTCTAATTTAATGTTTCCTTTCAAGTTACTAAGTAGTTTATGGAAGGCACACAAAATAATTAGAAAGTTTAAACCAGATATAGCTGTAGGTACGGGAGGTTTTGCAAGTGGACCGATGTTAATGGCGGCAAATCAAAGAGGGATACCAACCTTAATACAAGAGCAAAATTCATATCCGGGAATAACAAACAAGTTTTTAGGAAAAAGTGCAGAGAAAATATGTGTTGCTTATGATAATTTAGAACGCTTTTTTCCTGAAGATAAAATTATTAAAACAGGAAATCCTGTTCGACAAGATTTATTGTTTATCCACACTAAAATTGAAGAAGGAAAAGAATTTTTTAAAACAGATGCTTCAAGAAAAATATTGTTGGTTTTAGGTGGAAGTTTGGGTGCTCGTAAAATAAATCAGCTAATAGAAGCGAATTTAGAGTTCTTTAAAAAGCAAAACATTCAGCTTATTTGGCAATGTGGTAAGTTGTATTTTGAAGAGTATAAAAAATACAATGAGTTAGAAAATGTACAAGTTCATGAGTTTTTAAATCGAATGGATTTAGCCTATGCTGCGGCAGATTTTATAGTATCTAGAGCCGGAGCGAGTTCGGTGTCTGAACTTTGTATCGTTGGAAAACCAACCATATTTATTCCGTCTCCTAACGTTGCGGAAGACCATCAAACAAAAAATGCCAAATCTGTTGCTAAAGAGCATGGGGCAATTGTTATTAAAGAAAGTGAGTTAGAAGCTTTCCCGGTGGTTTTAGAAACCTTGTTAAAAGACAAAGGGAAGCAAGAAAGTTTAAGTGAAAATATTAACGAATTAGCGTTGCCAAATGCAACGAATCATATCGTTAACGAAATAGAAAAATTAATCAGTTAGTGAATTTAAAAACGATACATAGCGTTTATTTTATTGGTATTGGCGGAATAGGAATGAGTGCCATAGCTCGTTATTTTTCTGTAAATGGAAAAGTAGTTGCTGGTTATGACAAAACACCGTCTCCAATCACTAAAAGTTTAGAAGAAATAGGAGTAGAAATTCATTTTGAAGATGCAGTTAAAAACATTCCGATTTCTTTTTTAAATAAAGAAGAAACACTGGTTGTATTTACACCTGCAGTTCCAAAAAATCATCAGGAGCTAAACTATTTTATCAATAACGGATATACCGTTTTAAAAAGGGCAGAAGTATTAGGTGAAATTACTAAAAATACGTTCTCTTTAGCCGTTGCTGGTACTCACGGAAAAACAACAACTTCTTCAATTTTAGGGCACATTATGCAACCTGAAAAAGCAACCTCTTTTTTAGGAGGAATTGCTGAAAATTACAACTCAAATTTAATTTTAGGGGAAGATAAAATTTCGGTAGTTGAAGCTGATGAGTTTGATCGTTCGTTTTTAAAGCTATCGCCAAACATTGCTTGTGTAACTTCCATGGATGCTGATCATTTAGATATTTATGGAGAAAATGAACAATTACAGCAATCGTTTGTAGAGTTTGCTAATAAAGTTTCTGATACGTTAATTGTAGCGAAAGGGCTTCCGTTAAAAGGATTGACCTATGCTGTAAATGAAGAAGCAGATTATAAGGCATATAATGTTAAAATTGATGCTGGTAAGTATGTTTTTGATGTACAAACGCCTACATCAATAATTACTAATATTGAATTTTCCTTACCAGGAAACCATAATATGATGAATGCTTTAGCTGCATTAGCAATGGCAGATGTATATGGGGTTTCATTAGAAATTATAAAAGAACAATTAAGAACTTTTAAAGGAGTTCAAAGAAGGTTTTCGTATAAATTGAAAACCGATGATGTTGTTTTAATTGATGATTATGCGCACCATCCAACTGAAATAAAAGCAGTAGCGCAATCAGTTCGAGAAATGTATCCTTCAGAAAGAGTTTTAGCTGTTTTTCAACCACATTTGTTTAGCAGAACGAGAGATTTTGCTGATGATTTTGCAGTAGCATTATCATTGTTTGATGAAGTGCTGTTGTTGGATATTTATCCGGCAAGAGAATTACCTATTGAAGGGGTTACTTCTGGTTGGTTGTTGTCTAAAATGAATTTAGAAAATAAAAAGTTAGTTTCTAAAGAAAAGCTAAGTAACGAAGTGCTAAAATCAGAGCCTAAAATAGTAGTGATGATAGGTGCAGGAGATATAGGTTTGTTAGTTGAAGAAATAAAAGATAATTTAAAAGGAAAGTATAAAATCTAGTATGAAAAAAGTAGCAACATATCTGTCTTTTTCATTGTTGTTGGTGTTTTTGGCTTTTTTGTATGGGTTTACAACTAATAGAAATGGCTTAAAAAAGGTTAAAAATACGGTGGTTGAATTTGAAGCAGGTGATAATAACTTTTTGACGCACAGTATGGTTGATAAATTGTTAATACAAAATAATGAATTTGTTAAAAACCAACCAAAAAGATTGGTAGATTTACACTTTCTGGAAGCTAATGTTTCGGCAAATCCTTATGTTGAAAAAACAGCAGTTTTTTTAACAGTAGATGGGGTGTTAAAAACGTTGATAAAGCAGCGAACACCTATAGCTAGAATTGTTGATAAGAATGAATCTTTTTATGTTGATAAATACGGTGCTAAAATACCATTGTCAACTAATTTTTCAGCAAGAGTACCATTAGTTTCAGGAATAGGGGAATCTGAACAAATCAAAGAATTAACAGAGTTAATAAAGATTATAAATAGCAATAGTTTTTTCGCTAAAGAAATTGTTGCTATTCAAAGAGACGCCCAAAACGAATATACATTTACAGTTCGTAGTGGTGATTATAAAATAGTTTTTGGTGAGTTTAAAAATGCTTCAGAAAAGTTTAAAAAACTAATCGCATTTTATAACAAAGCATTTAAAGACAAAACCATTAATAATTATAAAGAGTTAAATGTAAAATACCACAACCAAGTTGTGTGCACAAAACAAAATCAAGATGGAAAACAATAAAATCGCTGTTGGTTTAGATATTGGAACAACCAAAATTGTTGCCATGATTGGTCGTGAAAACGAATACGGTAAAATTGAAGTTTTAGGTATTGGTAAAGCGAAAAGTTTGGGTGTAAAACGAGGAGTGGTTAATAATATCACACAAACAATTCAGTCAATTCAACAAGCAGTTGATGAAGCTGAAGGTGTTTCTGGATATAAAATTGATAATGTTGTAGTAGGAATTGCGGGTCAACATATTCGTAGTTTGCATCATAGTGATTATATCACACGTGAAAAGTCTGAAGAAGTTATTGATGCTAGTGATATCGAAAACTTAGTGAGCCAAGTTCATAAGTTAGTTATGTTACCTGGTGAGGAAATTATTCATGTATTACCACAAGAATTCAAAGTAGATAGCCAACCAGATATCAAAGAGCCAATTGGTATGTATGGTGGGAGATTAGAAGCTAATTTTCATGTTGTAGTTGGGCAAGTATCTTCTATCCGAAATGTTGGTAGATGTATCAAAAGCGCAGGTTTAAATTTATCTGATATAACATTAGAACCTTTAGCTTCAGCATCAGCAGTATTAAGTCAAGAAGAAAAAGAAGCTGGCGTAGCGTTGATTGATATAGGAGGAGGTACTACTGATTTAGCCATTTTTAAAGACGGAATCATTCGCCATACTGCGGTTATTCCTTTCGGAGGAAATGTAATTACTGAAGACATAAAAGAAGGTTGTTCAATTATTGAAAAACAAGCTGAGTTATTAAAAATTAAGTTTGGTTCTGCGTGGCCAGGGGAGAATAAAGAAACCGAAATTGTTTCTATTCCAGGGTTACGAGGAAGAGAGCCAAAAGAGATAACACTTAAGAATTTATCAAAAATAATTCATGCAAGAGTTCAAGAAATTATTGAACATGTGTACTTAGAAATTAAAAACTACGGACACGAAACTCAAAAAGGAAAATTAATTGCAGGAATTGTTTTAACTGGTGGAGGAGCACAATTAAAACATTTACGTCAATTAGTAGAATATATTACAGGTATGGACGTTCGTATTGGGTATCCAAACGAACATTTAGCTGGTGATTCTGACGAAACCTTGTCAAGTCCTTCATTTGCAACAGCAGTAGGATTGTTAATGGAAGGTTTGAAAAAAGAAACCGTTAATGACGAGATAGCTGAAGAAGCTCCTGAAACAATAGTAGAGCAAACTATTGAAGAAAATATTGAGGTTGTTTCAGAAGAACAAGAGGAAGAAATAGCACAACCTATAAAAGATAAATCTAAATCAATTTTTGAAAAGTTTACAGATCGTTTTAAAGAATTTTTAGATAACGCAGAATAAGTAAATAACAACGAACTCCGAATCAATCCCCTTAAAGGAGTGTAAATTGAAATAAGAATTAAAAAAGAAAAGTTATTATGAGCGCAGAATTTGATAACATTTCATTCGACATGCCAAAAACACAATCGAATGCCATTAAAGTAATTGGTGTTGGTGGGGGAGGAAGCAACGCAGTAAATCACATGTATAGCAAACAAATTCACGGAGTAGATTTCGTGATTTGTAATACAGATGCACAAGCGTTAGAAAACAGTCCAATTCCTAATAGAATACAATTAGGAGCACATTTAACATCTGGTTTAGGTGCTGGTGCTAATCCTGAAATCGGAGCGCAAGCTGCGGCTGAAAGTATTCAGGAAATTCAACAAATGTTGAGTACACATACCAAAATGGTGTTTATCACAGCTGGTATGGGTGGTGGTACAGGTACTGGTGCTGCTCCAATTATTGCTAAAATTGCGAAAGACATGGATATTTTAACGGTAGGTATCGTTACTATGCCATTTCAGTTTGAAGGAAGAATGCGCTCAAAACAAGCTCAAAAAGGAATTGATGAGTTACGTAAAAACGTAGATTCGTTAATTGTTATCAATAATAATAAGTTACGTGAGGTTTATGGTAACTTAGGGTTTAAAGCGGGGTTCTCAAAAGCTGATGAAGTGTTAGCTACTGCTGCAAAAGGTATTGCAGAAGTAATTACACACCACTACAAGCAGAATATCGATTTACACGATGCTAAAACAGTATTGTCTAACAGTGGAACAGCCATTATGGGGTCTGCAAAAGAATCGGGTGCTAATAGAGGTAAGAATGCTATTGTAAAAGCGTTAGATTCACCTTTATTAAACGATAACAAAATTACCGGAGCTAAAAACGTATTGTTGTTAATCGTTTCAGGAACAAATGAAGTTACCTTAGATGAAATAGGTGAAATTAACGATTACATTCAAGATGAAGCAGGGTACGATGCCAACATTATCATGGGTATCGGTGAAGATGAATCGTTAGAAGATGGAATATCAGTTACAGTTGTGGCTACTGGTTTTGCAGCCGATCAACAAGGTAATATAACCAATACAGAGGTTAAAAAGATTGTTCATACTTTAGAAGATGAGCAAAAAGCAACTTATAATTTTGGTGATCAAAAAATACAAACCTCTCCAAGTATAGATGAGCCTATTAGAACACAAGTTACTAATAAAGTAGTCCATGTTTTAGAGGAAGAGGTTGAAGAACCAAAATTAAATTTAGTTCCTACAACAGAAGCTATTAAAAATATTGATGTTGTTTACGACGAAATTGCGATTGAAACAATTTCAGAAGATGATTTTGTCATTACCAATATTACTGATACTGAACCTAAAGCAGTTGAAGAAGTAAAAGAGCAACCAATTCAACAAGATTTGTTGTTCGATTTACCTTTAAACTCGTACGAAGAAATTAAACCAGCTTCTCATTTAGTTGAAACTACAAATGAGATTAAAAATATTGAAGTTGAAGCACAAGAAATCAAATTCCACCAAGTTGAAAAAAGATATGTGTTAGACGATTTTAACGTACAACCAACTATTGGTAAAAGTTCTACTCCAATTATTAAAGATGAAGTAGAAGAGGAGTTACGTTTTGAGGTGAAGTCAAAAACTCAAGAAGAAATTAACAATATTGAAATTTCAAGTGAAGAAGTTTCTCCGTTAAGTTTAACAATTTCTGAAGTAAAGAAAAGATCTGATGAAAGACGTGAAAAAATGAAGAAATTCAATTACAAGTTCAACGATCAGGCAAGTAAAAATATCGATGAAATAGAGCGTCAACCAGCATATAAAAGATTAGGAGTTGATATTGATGCTAGAGCTGATATAAGTAAATCTGACACAGCTTTAAATACAGATAATAACGATTTGTTACGTTCTAACAATTCGTTTTTACACGACAATGTAGATTAGTAAAAGAATAACATGTATTTTTAAAATCCCGATTTATCGGGATTTTTTTAATAGTTAAAATTATATATCATGAGTTTGCAAAAACAAGTAATGGATAAAATGAAAGAAGCTATGAAGTCGAAAGATACAGTAGCTTTAACAGCTTTAAGAGCATTAAAATCTGCTTTTATGCTAGCAAATACAGAGGCTGGTGCAGGTGAGTTATCAGAAGCTGAAGAATTAAAGATAGTTCAAAAGCAAGTAAAACAACGAAAAGATAGTGCAGCGGTTTTTGCAGAACAAGGTCGCAGCGATTTAGCAGAACCAGAATTAGCAGAAGCAGCTGTTTTAGAGCAATTTTTACCAGAAGCATTAAGTGAAGAAGAAATAGGAAAAATTGTTGAAAAAACTATTGCTGATGTTGGTGCCGAAGGGATGAAAGATATGGGAAAAGTGATGGGGATTGTTTCTAAGCAATTAGCAGGACAAGCTGATGGTAAAACCATTTCTACCATAGTTAAAGAAAAGCTAGCTTAAGCACTGAAAAGGCTCAGTAGTTCAACTGGATAGAACATCAGATTTCGGCTCTGAGGGTTGGGGGTTCGAATCCTCTCAGGGTCACAAAAAATAAAGCAACAAGTATTATAATACTTGTTGCTTTTTTTCTTTAAGGGAATTAATTAGGGGGAAATGTTGCTTAACATGTTATAAAATTAAAAAATATGCTTTTTATAAAATGTAACAAATGTTACATAAGTCATATATTTGGCTTAAAAAATTAATATGAAGCCTGTTTTTTTGCTAAAATATACAGCAACCATTATTGGATTTATCGGAGTAGGAGCTAATATTTTTGAATCGGTTTATGTTTACATGTTCAATAAACCGATTTTTGTGCATTTTTATCCTATAAAAAAGAAGTTACCTAAAAAAAAGAAAGAGTTTTTAGAAGAAAATATTGCTTTCTATCAAAAATTAGACGCTAAACAAAAAGTATTTTTTGAACATCGATTAACCAAGTTTTTTAGAACTTATGATTTTATTGAAAGAGATAGTTTTAACATAACACCCGAAATAAAAGTATTAATAGCTTCATCATACATTAAACTCACTTTTGGTATGAGAAGATATTTAACAACTACTTTCGATAAAATTATCGTTTACCCTACAAGCTTCTATTCTACAATAACAAAACAATATCATAAAGGAGAGTTTAATCCAGGTTTAAAATCAATTGTGTTTTCTTGGGAAGATTTTTTGTTAGGTGATGTTATCTTAAATGACAATTTAAATTTAGGAATTCATGAATTTTCACATGCCTTAACTTTTCATGGAAGAAAATCGAAAGATGTAAGTGCTCGAATTTATTACAGATTGTTTGAGGAAATTACCAGTTTTATGAACGATAAAACAAATAGAGATAAGATAAAAGCTTCAGGATATTTTAGAGAATATGCTTTAACTAATAAATTGGAATTTGTTGCTGTAATTATGGAGCACTTTTTTGAAACTCCAGAAGATTTACAGCAACAATTTCCGCAATTGTATACAAAGATTAAAGTAATGCTTAACTATTAATCGTTCACTTTAAAAATCTTAGTTAAAATATCATCCATCAAACACCACTTGGTTAATGATGACTGTAACAGGTTAGCACCTACAAAAGCAGTAAACCATAACCAATTAATATTTACTTTAATTGCTAAGATTATACTAATTAGTATAAAAGCTCCTGCAATACCGCGTACAATTCTATTTTTCATTTTATTGATAGTTTTTACGTTCAATTAAATAATATACTAAAGGGACTACTAAAAGGGTTAAAATGGTAGCGGTAATTGTTCCTCCCATTAATGAGATAGCTAATCCTTGAAAAATGGGATCAAACAAGATTACAAATGCACCAATAACTACGGTGCCTGCAGTTAATAAAATAGGAGTGGTACGAACAGCACCAGCTTCAATAACTGCTTGTTTTAAAGGAATTCCTTCTGCTAAACGTAAATTAACGAAGTCAATAAGTAAGACGGAGTTTCGTACCATAATTCCTGCTAAGGCAATCATTCCAATAAATGAAGTAGCTGTAAAATATGCTCCCATCATCCAGTGTCCTAGAATAATTCCTACCATTGATAACGGAATTGCAACCATCATCACAATTGGAGCTTTAAAGTTTTGGAACCATCCAACAATTAACATGTAAATAATAATAATTACACCTAAAAAGGCTATTCCTAAATCTTTAAACACTTCTAAGGTAATTTGCCATTCACCATCCCATTTTATGGTGTAATTATCTTCAAAGTCGGGTTGTTTAATGTATAGCTCATTTAATTCATATCCCTTCGGAAGTGGAATCTCTTTTAATTTTTCTTCCATTCCTAAAATTGCATAAGCAGGACTTTCTAACTCCCCAGCCATATCTGCCATCACATACACTACACGTTTTTGGTTTTTACGATAAATACTTTTTGCGCTGTTTTTTTCTTCAACAGAAACCAAATCACTTATAGAAACCATGTTACCGTGTTGCGACTTAATTTGTAGTTGTGCAATATCTTGAACAGAAGATTTCTCTTTTTCATCCAAAGCAAATACAATTCCTACTTGATTAGAAGCATTTTCGTCATATAAAGTTGAAACCGCTCTGTTAGACAATGCCATATTCAATGTGTAAGCAATTTGCTGAGGTGCCACACCATACAACATTGCTTTTTCTTTATTAATTACAAACTCATATTCAGTTTGATTATCTTCCACCATCCAATCAATGTCTACCACATCGGTTGTATTGTGTAAGATGTTTTGAACTTCGTTGGCAATTTCAATTTGTTTGTTATAATCTGGTCCGTAAACCTCAGCAACTATCGTTGATAAAACTGGAGGTCCTGGTGGAACTTCTACTAATTTCACATTAGCTTTGAACTTCTTAGCAATGTTTTGTATGTCAGCACGCATCGACTTCGCGATATCGTGACTTTGTGCACTTCTATCGTGTTTGTCAACCAAATTCACCTGAATATCAGCCATGTTACTACCACCACGCAAATCGTAGTGACGAACCAATCCGTTAAAGGTAATTGGGGCAGAAGTACCCACATAACTTTGGTAGTTTACTACTTCTGGTCGTGTAGCTAAGTACTGTGCAATTTCTTTGGTTACAGCATCGGTACGTTCTAAGGTGGTTCCTTCAGGCATATCAATAACTACCTGGAATTCGTTTTTATTATCAAAAGGTAACATTTTTACAGCTACCGATTTGGTAAAGAACAACGACATAGAACCTAGTAATAAAACAATAGTGATTCCCAAAAATGCCCAACGCTTGGTTTTATTTTCAATAAGCGGACGCTCGAATCGCTCATACAATTTATAGATTAGCGTGCTTTGCATTGCTTTGGTTTCATCTTCTTCTACCTTTTCCTCCGCACCGTGCTTGTCTTTTTCGCGTAAGAAAATATATCCTAGATACGGAGTAATCGTTAATGCTACAAATAATGACAAAATCATGGCGATAGAAGCTCCAATAGGCATCGGACTCATATAAGGCCCCATTAATCCAGAAACGAATGCCATTGGTAATACCGAAGCAATTACGGTAAAGGTGGCTAATATAGTTGGATTCCCTACTTCGTTAATAGCATACAAGGCAGCTTGTTTAAACGGCAGTCGTTTCATTTTAAAATGCCTATGCATATTTTCGGCAATAATAATGGAATCATCTACCACAATACCTGTTACAAATACCAAAGCAAATAAGGTAATTCTGTTTAAGGTATAATCTAATATATAGTAACTTAACAAGGTAAGCGCAAAAGTGATGGGAACTGATAAGAAAACCACTAAACCACCACGCCATCCCATGGCTAACATTACTACCAAAGTTACTGCGATAATTGCACCGATTAAGTGTAATAATAATTCTGACACTTTTTGTGAGGCTGTTTCTCCATAATTACGTGTAACTTCAACATGTACATCATCAGGAATCAAGTTGGTGCGTAAATGATCAACCTTAGCTAAAATAACATCGGCAATTTGCATTGCATCAGCTCCTTTTCGTTTAGCTATCGATATGGTTACCGCTGGATATTCTGATTGATACGTCGATGCATTACTACTTGCTTGTCCGTATCCAAAACTTACATAGTTTTTAGGAATTTCTGGACCGTCTAGTACATTGGCAACTTGTTTTAAATAAATCGGTTGATTTTGTTGTACACCAACCACTAAGTTTTTAACATCTTCAGCAGATTGTAAAAACTTCCCTGTAGTTACTAAAAACTCGGTATCATTTTTATCATAACTTCCAGCACTCAGTTGCTGATTACTGGCTTTTAGCATTTCAGTAACCGATAAAAAGTCTAGTCCACTAGCGGCTAATTTATCTTTATCTACGACCACACGTACTTCACGATTTCTACCTCCAATTTTTTGAGTAATTGCTACATCGTTTACCTTTTCGATTTCGTTGGTAAGCTCTTGTGCTATTTGTTTTAATTGATAGTCATCATAGTTTTCACTCCATAATGTCAACCCTAACATAGGTACATCATCAATTGCACGTGTTTTTACCAAAGGCATCGTAACACCTTTCGGCATTTGATCCATGTGTTTGTTAATCTCATTGTATAGTTTTACGAACGAGCGCTCGATGTCTTCTCCCACATAAAACTGAACAATGACCATTCCTTGCTCTTTCATAGAAGTAGAGTATACGTACTCTATCCCTTTGATGTTCGAAATTATTTTTTCTAAGGGTTTGATAACTCTCGATTCTACTTCTGTAGGGCTCGCTCCTGGATACCCTACAAAAATATCAGCCATAGGCACATCAATCTGTGGTTCTTCTTCTCTCGGAATTAAAAAAGAACTGTACACACCAATTACCATAAACACTACCATTAATAATATGGTAAGTTTAGAGTCTATAAACCCTTTGGCTATTTTTCCTGCTAAACCTTCTTTCATTTTATATAATTTGTTGATTTGATGATTTGAAAATGGGGTGATTGGTTCATTTTCAAATTTTCAAATTGATTTTATTGAATTGTAATGTTAGCTCCGTTGTATAGTTTACTTTCAGAAGAAACGATATAGCTTTCATCAGCAGATAAGCCTGATAAAACTTCTACTTGATTTCCAAAAGTTCTTCCTAAGCGTAACCAACGTAACACAGCGGTATTACTTTGACTTACCGTATAAATTCCTGATAATTGTCCTTTGTGTACCAAAGCTTCTGACGGAATTAAAACCATGTCAGTACTTTTTTGTGTTTTTTCAACAGGAAACTGAACAGTAGCAAACATTCCTGATAACAATTTTACATCGGTTTTATCTAGGTTAATTTTAACTAAGTATTGCCCCCCTGTGTTTTTTGCTGAGGTACTAACTTCTGATACTTTTCCGGTAACCGTTTTATTGATTGATTTAATCGTTACATCAACCTTTGTGTCTTTTTTAATTTGAGAAATTTCACTTTCAGGTACTAACGCAGTTACTTCAAATCCACCTTTTCCTTCTACAGAAATTAAAGGCATTCCAGGATTCGCCATTGCACCTTTATCAATAAATTTGTTAGTTACCACTCCTGAAAATGGAGTTCTGATATTAGTATAGGCAAACTGAGAATTGATTTCATTTCTCATCTGTTTTGCTGCTTCTAAATTCGCTTTGGCAACATTGTAATGAACAGTGATATCGTCAAACTCCTTTTGAGAAGCGCTATTTTGTTCAAATAAGTTTTTAAAACGATTGTAATCTTTTTCTGCACTCGAAAATCCTGCTTTCGCTTTAATAATGTTAGCCTCTACTTGTGCTTTCTTAGCTTGTAAATCGCTGTTATTGATAGATAATAATAATTGACCTTTGTTTACTTTATCACCAACTTTTACGTGTATGTTAGTTACATAACCCATCATACGAGTACTTAATTCAGCACTGTTGGTAGCTTCCACTTTTCCGCTTGCTGTTATAAACGGATTGTTATCATTAGCGGTTACTTTAGTAACTTTTACAGCTACTGTTGGTTTGTTGTTATTGTTTGTTGTTTCTTTTTTACCACAGCTTAATGCTAAAAGTGATGCGGCAAGGGCGATTGTATATATAGTTTTCATTTGTTGATTATTCTTTAGTTAAAAAATCTAAATAAGCTTTAGTGTAGTTGTATTGATATACAGTTTGGTAATATTCTAATTGTTTTTGAGCGTATTGTGTTTCAGCTAATAATAAATCGGCTGTTTTTTCTAGTCCTTCTTTAAATCTGTTTTTTCTGATTCGTAAAGCTTCTTCTGATTGTTGTAAGGCTAATTCGGTTAACTTTAATTGTTCCTCAGCATCAGTTAACAATCGTTTAGTATTATTTAATTCTAATTGACTTTTAGATTTGTACTGTTCGTATTCTAATCTTGATTTTTCATACTGAGCTTTACTTTTTTGTGCTTTTCCGTAGCGTTTAGAACCTTTGAAAATATCCCAAGTTAATTGTGCTCCTACAACATAACCACTTGCGTCTGCATTGAAAATTTTGTCATCATATAACTCGTAACTACCAAAAGCATTTAAGCGAGGAAGAAAATCCATTTTATCTGCTTTATGCATTTTTTTATAGGCTTCAGAAGCTAATTCCATTGCTTTAATATCTGAACGGTTTTCAGAAATAGTAATATTAGCTAGTTGATTCGTTAAATGTACTTGTAAACTATCTGAAGGTTCATAAATGGTATTTTGATCTTTATTCATCAAAAAAGACAAATAATTAGAAGCATTTTGTACAGTGCTCTTAGCTGTTTGTAATTGGTTTTTTACTTCGGTAACTCGAACCTCAATAGCTAGTACATCTACACGTTGTAAATATCCTTGTTGAAAGCTGTTTTTAGCCATTTGTTGGTTAGCTTCCGCAGCTTTTAAAGCTTTTTCTAATACTGAAACTCCTTTATGAGTTAACTGTAGTTGCATGTATGCTTTTTCAACTTCTAACAATAAATATTCTTGAGTACGTTGTGTTTGCAAATTGGTTGCTTCTAGTTTAGTTTTTGCAGCTTTACGTTGGTAAATACCATCTAGATTGACTAAAGGTTGTTGTACCTCAATTTTAGTAGCAAAGTTTTTTGTTTGCTTTGGGTTGTTCAATAAATCTGGATTAAAATCTGCCTGAGTTAAAATTTCCTGATTCAACTTGCTGCCAAATGCCATTATTGGGTTGGTAGTAACAATACCTGTGTGAGAAGCTGTTATGTTAGGTAAAAAAACAGCATTGGTTTGTTTATAATCTGCTCGTGCTTGTAAATAGTTTTGTTCTGATATTTTTAAAGAGATATTTTGTTCTTCAACTCTTTTTAAAACTTCTTCTTTGGAAATTTTAGTTTGGGCTTGGGCAAATGTTGTGAAGAGTAGTCCTAAAAATAAACTATACTGAAATGTTTTCATTTGTACTTTTTTGTGTTAGCAAATTTAGTAGCAGAAAACAAGGCAGTCAGTAACTAATGTTACAATGGAAAAAAGCATCCAAATTATGGATGCTTTTATATTTAAAATTAGAGTTCTAAAACTTTAATTTGATTTCTGTGTAATTCAATTTTGTGCTGTTTTTCTAAGGCTTTTAAAAGTCTTGAAACAACAACTCTCGAAGTATGTAAATCGTTAGCTATTTGTTGATGGGTAACACTTATTGAGTCGTTTTGATTAATGAGTGCCTTGTCTTTTAAGTACTTAAACAAGCGTTCATCCATGTTTAAAAAAGCGATGGTATCTACAGCTTCAATAAATTCATCTAACCTAGAGTGATAGCTTTGTAAAATAAACTCTTGCCAGCTTCTATACTTACTAAGCCAATCTCCCATTTTTTGTTTAGGAATCATTAAGAGTTTTACATCGGTTTCAGCAACAGCTTTTATTTTACTTTTTGTTTGTCCCATGCAACAAGAAAGTGTCATTGCACAAGTATCTCCCTTTTCTATATAGTACAAAACTAAATCGTCTCCTTCTTTATCTTCTCGTAAAATTTTGATTGCTCCGCTTAGTAATAAAGGAATTGAAGTTATATAGCTTCCAATGTCAATAATAGTTTCGTTGGCTTCTATTTCTTTTGTAATAGCAACATCAGCTATCTCTTTTAGTAGTTCTTCTTCAAACAGGTAACCGTAATATTTTTGTAACTCTTCTTTCAAGATAAATTGTTTTTGTAAAAATAGTTAAATAATTACACTTTTTAGATACTAACAAAAAGGATAGAATACTATGATTTAAATCAGTTTTTTAATTGATTTTATTGCTGAAATTTGATGTAGATAATAACAAGAAAACCATATAAAAATGAAAAAAAGAACACCAATTTCTGCAATAATGACCAAAAATGTAATCACATTAACGAGTACAGATGATTTAATGACAGCAGAGCAAATGTTTAAAAAAGAAAATATTAGACACATTCCTGTAGTTAGTGGAAAAGAGATCAAAGGAATGCTAAGTTACACAGATTTGTTAAGAATTAGTTTTGCTGATGCTGTTGATGATGAAGAAAGCGATGTAGATACAGTTGTGTATAATATGTTTACAATAGATCAAGTAATGGCGAAAAATTTGGTTACGGTAAGTTCATCTGCAACAATAAAAGAAGTTGCTGAAATCTTATCAAAAAAAGAATTTCATGCATTACCGGTTGTTGATAATGATGAATTAGTAGGGATAGTTACAACTACCGATTTAATAAATTATTTATTAGAGCAGTTTTAAAACAAAAAGGAGGCGAAAGCCTCCTTTTTAGTTTATGATATTTTTTAAATTTGAAATTGTTTCTGTAGGATTATCACTTTTAAAAACAAAGCTACCAGCTACTAAAACATCAGCGCCAACTTCAATCAATTTATTAGCGTTTTGATCGGTTACTCCGCCATCAATTTCAATTAAAGTTGAAGCTTCGCTAAACTCAATTAAGTTTTTTAATTGTTGAATTTTCTTATAAGTATTTTCAATAAAAGATTGTCCGCCAAAACCAGGATTTACACTCATAATACAAACCACATCCAAATCTTTTATAATGTCTTCTAAAACTGCGATAGGAGTGTGCGGGTTTAAAGCAACACCCGTTTTCATTCCAGCAGCTTTAATTGCTTGAGTTGTTCTGTGTAAGTGTGTACAAGCTTCGTAGTGTACCGTTAAAATATCCGCTCCTAAATCTGCAAAAGTTTGAATATAACGATCAGGATCTACAATCATTAAATGTACATCAATTGTTTTGTTAGCGTGCTTGGTTATTGATTTTAAAACAGGCATTCCGAAAGAAATATTCGGTACAAATACGCCATCCATAATATCAATATGAAACCAATCAGCATTGCTTTCGTTTACCATTTCAACATCACGCTGTAGGTTTCCAAAATCGGCAGCTAAGATTGATGGGGCTACTAGTTTTTTCATTAAATATGTAAGTTGTTGTGTTGTTATTGTTGCAAATATAGTTAAACCAAGTGCATAAAATCCAAAAAGAAAGCTCTCAATTGAGAGCTTTCCATTCATTAATCAAAAAACGAATAGTTATGATAACTATTTGTTATTGTATATAGGGTTATCCTAAATATGTCATTAAAATTTTACTTCTAGAAGTGTGCTTTAATCTACGGATTGCTTTTTCTTTAATTTGACGAACACGCTCGCGAGTTAAATCGAAAGTTTCTCCAATTTCTTCTAAAGTCATTGGTTGGTGTTCACCTAAACCAAAGTATAATTTAACTACATCAGCCTCACGTGGAGTTAATGTTTCTAATGCACGGTTAATTTCTATACGTAAAGATTCGTGTAATAAAGTTTTATCTGGATTTGGTGATTCACCAGAGTTTAATACATCGTATAAGTTAGAATCTTCACCTTCAATTAACGGAGCATCCATTGATACGTGACGACCTGAGTTTTTCATCGATTCTTTAACGTCATTAACGGTCATGTCTAATTTCTTAGCAATTTCTTCGGCACTTGGTGGGCGCTCGTTTTCTTGCTCTAAGAAAGCATACATTTTGTTTATCTTGTTAATAGAACCAATTTTGTTTAAAGGTAAACGTACAATACGAGATTGTTCTGCTAATGCTTGTAAGATAGATTGACGAATCCACCATACTGCGTATGAGATAAATTTAAAACCACGAGTTTCGTCAAAACGCTTCGCAGCTTTAATTAATCCTAAATTTCCTTCGTTAATTAAATCAGGTAAAGTTAAACCTTGATTTTGGTATTGTTTTGCAACCGATACCACAAAACGTAAGTTAGCCTTGGTTAGTTTTTCAAGAGCTCTTTGGTCACCAGCTTTAATTCTTTGTGCTAATTCTACTTCTTCATCAGCAGTAATTAAATCTACTTTTCCTATTTCTTGTAAATATTTATCTAAAGATGCGGTTTCTCTGTTGGTAACCTGTTTTGTAATTTTAAGTTGTCTCATCTACTTTAAATATATTTTAATTTATCAATCGGTCTACATTATCTTATACGCATGAAAAGAAGTAAATGTTACAAAAAAATATTTTTTTTCTGAAAGATTTCTGCAAACTGTTAAAAAAATGTTAAATTAGTTTTTTGAAAAGGAAAGAAAGTGACTTCAATACCCAATTAGTGTCTTAATTGTACGATAACTAAAAGAAATCTAACTATACTACCCCTTGGAGAGTATTGACGTAAAAAAAATAACTGACGAAGATTTAGTTCGTAAAATAGTAGCGAAAAATGATACTCATTTATTCGCTGTTTTGTACGATCGATACGCTGGTGTTGTGTATAATAAGTGTTATGGTTTTTCTAAAAGCAAAGAAGAAGCACAAGATTTAACCCACGACGTATTTATTCATTTATTTGTTAAGTTGAGAACTTTTAAAGGAAAGTCAAAGTTTTCTACTTGGTTATACTCGTTTACCTATAATTTTTGTGTAAATTATGTGCAAAGAAATAAAGAGAAAAAGAAAGAAAAAGTAACTGTTGTTACTGACGAAATTAAAGAAGACAGCAATATTGATGATATTGATGACGCTACACTATTCGAGTTAAAGTCAGATAAATTGGCGAAAGCACTCGAAATGATATCACCATCAGAAAAAATGATTTTACTAATGAAATATCAAGACGATATGAGTGTAAAAGATATATCTGAAGGATTAGATTTGGGGGAAAGCGCAGTTAAAATGCGTTTAAAGAGGGCAAAGGAAAAAGTGATTAAAGCGTATAATGAATTGTAATAAGTATGGATAATCCATTTAAAGAAATATTACATAACGAAGAGTTGCCAGAGGTACTAAAGAATAAAGTACTTAACGATGTGGCAATGATTAAGCTATCAATAGATATGGCTGATTTATTTGTGGTGAAATATCCGAACACCATAATAGATTTGCTTGGAGGAGGAGGTACGTCTAAAAAAGAAGATAATAATAAGAACGAATAATATTACTCAAACTACTATAAAATAATTATGATTACTTTACAAATGGATGTTTTTGAACCTTTTCAAAAGGTATTTCAAGAAATAAAGGATACTTTTCCAACGATACTAAAATTTTTTGGGTTTGTATTTTTTGCATGGATTTTTACTAAGATTTTATTATGGATTGTAAAGAGAATTCTAGCAAAGACAAAAATAGATCAATGGTCTAAAAAATTAAGTGAAACTGAAATTTTTGGAAGCACAACGATTAATATAGTTTTAACTAATGTGATTCTTGCTGTTTTAAAATGGTTCCTCATTTTTATTTTTGTCATGGTTGGAGCAGAAATATTTGGATTAACAGCTGTTTCAGATGGAATTAGAAGTTTCTTTGCGTATTTACCTAAATTATTAACGGCTTTAGGAATTTTTGTAGCTGGTGCTTATCTAGGTACAATGGTGAAAAAAGCTATCCAATCAATGTTTAAATCATTAGAAATTTCTGGCGGAAATTTAGTAGGTAATATAGCTTTTTATTTAATTGTTGTGTTTTTGTCAATCACTGCACTAGACCAAGCAGGAGTTGATACTTCAGTTATAAAAAGCAACTTAACATTATTAATAGGGTCTGTACTTTTAGCATTTACAATAGCCTTCGGTTTTGGAGCTAGAGATGCAGTTTCTAGATTGTTATTTGGTTACTATTCAAGGAAGAATATAGCCATTGGAGAAAAGGTTGTTGTTGGTAATATTGAAGGTGTAATTACAGCAATTGACAATATTTGTTTGACAATTACAACTGTTGAAGGGAAAGTTATTCTACCTATTAAAGATGTGGTTGACAATAAAATAATTATAAAAAAATAAAAGTTATTAACATTTTTTTATATATTTGAAGAAGCTAAAAACAATGTTTTTAACAGTACGATAGATTTCGGGGGACTTCTATCTAATAATAAAGAGAAATCTTTATGAAAAATAAGACCGCTTAACAGGCGGTCTTTTTTTATGGTTGATTTTTTAAAAAAAAATGTGACTTATAAAAAAATATTGTGTCATAAGAAACATAGAGTAACTAGATTTCGGGGGATTTCTATCTATAACTAAGTTCAAAAGGCTTCCAATGGAAGCCTTTTTTTATTGTTTAAATCTATGTGAATAGAGTTTTATTCGAATGCTAAGTGTAAAAACACACCTCTCGTTCCTAAGAAATCAATAGGATCTGTCCAAGCACTATTAGGCTTGTTGTCGTATTTTACTTCATTATTAATAGCAAATACACCTCTAATTGATGGAGAAAATTTAAAATAGCTTAAATATATATCAATCCCAATACCTACTTCGTACATAAAATTATTGGTAGTGGTTCTAAATTCACCAGCAAAATTATCATCACTGTTTCGTTCGTTACTCGAAAAATTATGGTCGTAAGAAGCGCCTCCTAAAACGTAAGGGCGCACGTTGTTTAATCTATTTGTGCTGAACTTTAAAATAAGTGGTAGGTGAAGATAGGTAGCGCCAACTTCACGAGTTGTTACATTTTCTGCGCCAGCTATATGCTTAAACCGTAATGTTTTAGTGTTAGACATTAATCCAGGTTCAAAACGAAGATTAATGTTGTTGTGTAATCTTAAATCTGCAATTAAACCTACGTTAAATCCAAATGATGATTCTACTTCAATTTCTGGATTACTAAAATTACTAGGTTTATAAGAAACCTTATAACCATTGTTGTTGGCTCCTAAATAAAATCCGTAGTGAAAAAGAGGTTTGTCAAAACTAGGAAGTTTTAAAACTTTCTCTTTTTGTGCTTGTGTTGAAATGGAAATTGCGAGAATTCCTAAAAATAAAAGCTTTTTTAACATACTATTTTAAAGCGGTATAAATTGATGCAACACCAAAGGTTACAGGTATACTCTTTGCATTCTTAAACCCATTTTTTTGCAAAATATTGTTGAAAGCCTCTCCAAAAGGAAAAGAATTTGCACTTTCTGATAAATAAGAGTAGGCAACTTTGTCTTTTGAAAAAAGTTTTCCAATAATAGGGAGAATGAAATTAGTGTATAATTTGTATCCTTGTTTAAACGGAAATTTGGTAGGATTTGAAGTTTCAAGCACAACAAATTTACCTCCTGGTTTAAGTACACGAAGTATTTCTGTTAATCCTTTGTCTAAATTTTCGAAATTACGAACACCAAAAGAAACTGTAATAGCATCAAAAGTATTGTCTGGAAACGGAATGTTTTCGCTATCGCCAACAATCATTTCAATTTTGTCTGTTAATTTTGCTTTCGCTACTTTTTGTCTACCAACTTGCAACATTCCTTCAGAAATATCTAGACCAACAATTTTTTCAGGATTTAATTGCGACATCATTAAAGCTAAATCACCAGTTCCGGTAGCGATATCTAAAATTTGTTGCGGATTGTTTTCTCCTACTAATTTTACTACTTTTTTACGCCAACTAACATCAATTCCTAAAGAAATTACACGGTTTAATCCGTCATAATCTTCAGAAATATTGTCGAACATTTTAGCTACTTGCTCTTTTTTTCCTAATTCAGAATCTTTGTATGGTTTGATGTTTTCAGACATGTGTTTGTTTAGTTTACGGTGAAATTATCCGTTAATGGCTACTACTTCGCTAATTTGATTAGGTAACATTTCTTTTAACATGGTTTCAATTCCATTTTTTAATGTTACAGTTGATGATGGGCATCCGCTACAAGCTCCTTGTAAAATAACGCTTACTCGTTTACTTTCTGCATCGTACGATTGAAAAGCGATGTTTCCTCCATCAGAAGCTACTGCTGGTTTGATGTATTCATCTAAAATATCAACAATTTTAGCTTCGGTATCAGTCAAATTCTCTTTAGGAATTTCAACATTTTGTTTGGTTTGTTGTTTTGGTAATTCAGAGATGATTTTTTTGCCATCTTGAATGTAATTACGAATGAATGTACGAACTTCTTGGTATACTTCATTCCAATCAATCATATCGTATTTTGTAATAGAAATATAGTTTTCAGAAATGAAAATTTCTTTTACAAAAGCAAAACTGAATAATGCTTGGGCTAGAGGAGAAGATTTGCTTGCTTCTTCTATATTAGTGAATTCAACATCGGTTTGAGTTAATGCTTTGTTTGTTCCGAATTTCATTACTGCTGGATTCGGAGTAACTTCAGCATAAACTTCAACAGCATCTTTTTTGGTAGATTCTTCTTTTACTACAGGTGCACCGTTTTGTATGTAAGCTTCGATTTGCTCGCGTACTTCTTCTTCAACATCACTCCATTGTACGATATCATATCGTTGAATTGCTATAAAATTAGCGGTAACCAAAACTTTTTTAACAAAAGGAAGGTGAAAAAGTTGTTGCGCTAAAGGTGAGTTTTTAGCTTCGTCTATATTATTGTATTCATAACTACCTCCATTAACTAATATTTTGTTGCTAACAAATTTTAAAATGGTTTCGTTATTAGTTTCTTGTATGTTTATTTTAATTGAACTCATAAGTTGTAAATGAGGAGCAAAATTACGGTAAAAAACTGAGAAATGGATATATAAAAAATCCTGCATTTAGCAGGACTTTTATATAGTATACTCTACGAATTATAAACTAAAAGTAATTGTTCCTGAAATTCGTGAGGTATTGTTTGTTATTGGAATGTCTCCCAAATTGTACAAAGAATTATAATTGATGCTTTCTGAATTTTGATAAGCTAAATCAAATGATGTGCTTCCAAATTTATATCCTAAACCAAGACTAAACCCTCTTAAGTTATCTTTGTTAGTATTACCCCCTAATTCAGAGATTAAGTTTGGATTTTTTTCATAATGGTATCCACCTCTAATGCTCATTTTATCAAAACGCCATTCTGTACCTACATTTAGAGAGTGAACATTTCTATAATCATTTAAGAAAGATTGATTCTCTTTTTCAAAATCAGGACTATTAAATCGAATACTTTTATAATCTTTATAAGTGTAGTCAATACTAATTAATCCTTGCTTTCCAAAAACATAAGCTCCACTTGCGGTAACCCTACTATGTGATTTAAACTTATACACAAATAATTCGTGATCAATTCCTTCATTATATTTAGGTATATTTAAGTTATTTACAGGTGCCATGTCAAAAGAATATGAATAATCTTCAAAGACTTCTTGATACCAAGTAGGTGTTTCATAAGCTAAACCTAAACGGATATTTTGATTTAACTTGTATATGAAACCTAAGCTTAAAGAGAACCCACTACCTTCATAAAAAATATTCTCACGATCGACAACGTCTAGTATATTTTCATCTATATCATCGTTTATTTCATTGAAGTAGGATCTTTGATTAAACTCTATATTATGAAATTTTAGAGCTCCCCCAACAAATAGTTTTTTTTGATAAACACTTGAAAAACCAATACTTAAAACGCTTGATTCTCCAAATGTTTCTCTAGAGATTGATTGATTAAGACTTCTGTCGAATTGAGTTGGTGTAGCGCTTTGATCTTGAAGATGTTCAGGGTAAAAAAGGAAGCCACTATTTCCTTGAACTGAAAAAAAGCTGTCAAAATCACTTTTTAATCGATAATTGAATGTAAGTGCAAATCGACTCCAATCTGAACTAGAAGCAGAGTCAAAAGATAATATACCACCTGCTTGGGTGATGTTGAAAAAATCATTTTCGTTTACTGAAGTATTTCCATAATACATAGCGGTGTACTCAGTATTTCTGTTTCCTAGAGTAGCAGCAAAAGTACTTTTGTTTGCTACAGCACTACCTGCAGGGTTAATGCTAAACGAAGAAATATCGCCTCCTAATGCACCAAAAGCTCCACTCATAGCTTCAAAACGAGCTGTTCCGTAATTATCGTCTTTTGAAAATAAAATTCCTAAATCGTTATAGCCTAATGATTGAGAATAGGCAGCAAAAGTACTTGCGATTAGTATCGCACAAGTTAAAATTCTTTTCATTTTTCCATTAATTAGTTAAAGTCTATACTGAAAGTTGGGTTGGCTTATCTTCTTGAACTACGAGAACTTCTACTACTGCTTCTGTTGTTGCTACTTCTAGATGAACTTCTTGACGGAGTAGAATAGCTACGAGAAGAACTTCTTGAGGAACTAGAATAACTTCTGTTGTTTCTTGATGAATTACTGCGAGAAGCATACTTTTTATTAGAACGATTGTTAGATCTAGAATTTGAATAGCTACGAGAACTTCTTTTAGGAGTAGATTTTTTTACTGATCTAGTTGAGTTTCTAGTATTATAACTACGAGTATTTCTTGTTGATCTTGCTGTAGATTGATCGTTATAATTTCTTTCAGATCGGTTTCTTACACTGTAACCTCTTGATGTTCTAGAAGAACGAGGAGATGTACTTCTGTAGCTTCTTGTAGAGCGTGTTCCACCAGAGTTGTAACTTCTCGATCTGGTTGAGCGGTTAATACTTCTGGAGTTAGAAGATCTGTTACCATCTCTACTATAACCTCTTGTGTTTCTTGTAGAACGAGTATTACGGTAGGTTCTGTTCCCGCTACTTCTTCTGTAAACGTCAGAAGAACGTCTTGATGCAGTACTTGTACTTCTGCGACCTGTTGTGTAACCTCTTCTTGAAGAAAATGCTATTCTATTGTTTCTATAATAGTTTGCACCACGGTAAGGTCTGTAATAGTTGTTATTGTAATATCTATAAGGACTATAATATCTGTTTGTATAATAAGGAGGGCAGTAGTTGTTCCAAGACCAACCTACGTAGAAACCAGAATTCCAGTGGTAAGGGTGCCAATAAGGGTTGTAACCCCAGTTATTCCATCCAGTTCTCCATCTCCAACGATTCCAACGCCAATCATTCCATCCCCATGTGTTATCCCAATAAGGGTCGTAAAAACCGTTATAACCCCATCCCCAACGAGGACTTGTATTTATATTGATAACTACATCACTACTATTAGTGTTATATCCCCAAGGTTCATTGCCGTTATAGGTAATTCTAGTTTCAGAATCATCTTCATAGCTAATATCATCTTCGTAAAACTCATCATCTTCAGATTTGTAACTTTCGATGTCTGTAAGAATATCTGTTCCGTTTAAAGCATCTAAACGTTCAACACCTTTTCTAAAATAATTTTCCTGATATTCATCATATTCACGTTCATTGGCAACAATTACTTTGCGTTGCGGTTGTTCAATCTCATCAGTATAAATACCATCGTCATTATTAGCAATGGTTTGTGCTGATCCGCATGAAATAAAAGTCGCTACCATTAAAAACGATAGGATGAAAATTGAAAGTTTGGTGTTGGCGTAATGATACTTCATGACTTTATATTTTTAGTTAAAGCAAAATTTTTTGTAAGTGTATTGCAAAAAGTTAGTTCTTTGTTGGGCTTGTTACCTTTTTAATGTAGTTTTGCAGACACAATTTACGCATAAAAAATAACAATATTTATGCCAAACTTTTGATTATGAGCAAACATTTAACAAAAAGAGCAGAAGATTACTCGAAGTGGTATAACGAATTGATTGTAAAAGCTGATTTAGCTGAGAATTCAGCGGTTAGAGGTTGTATGGTGATTAAGCCCTACGGATTTGCAATTTGGGAGAATATGCAGAAAGAATTGGATAGAATGTTTAAAGAAACAGGACATCAAAATGCGTATTTTCCACTTTTTGTTCCTAAAAGTTTGTTTGAAGCAGAAGAAAAAAATGCTGAAGGTTTTGCAAAAGAATGTGCAGTAGTAACGCATTATCGTTTACAAAACGACCCTGATAATGAAGGGAAGTTACGTGTAGATCCTGAAGCTAAGTTAGAAGAAGAGTTAGTTGTACGTCCAACTTCCGAAGCAATTATTTGGAATACCTATAAAGGATGGATTCAATCACACCGTGATTTACCATTATTAATTAATCAATGGGCAAACGTAGTTCGTTGGGAAATGCGCACACGTTTATTTTTACGTACAGCAGAATTTTTATGGCAAGAGGGGCATACTGCACACGCAACAAAAGCAGAAGCAATAGCTGAAGCAAAACAAATGCAAGAAGTATATGCGACTTTCGCTGAAGAATTTATGGCAATGCCAGTGGTTAAAGGAGCAAAAAGTGAAAGTGAGCGTTTTGCTGGAGCGGATGATACGTTAACTATTGAAGCATTAATGCAAGACGGAAAAGCATTACAAGCAGGGACTTCACATTTCTTAGGTCAAAATTTTGCCAAAGCTTTTGATGTAAAGTATACTTCAAAAGAAGGAAAGCAAGAATATGTGTGGGCTACTTCATGGGGAGTTTCTACCCGTTTAATCGGAGGGTTAATTATGACGCATTCAGATGATGCTGGTTTGGTATTGCCTCCAAAATTAGCACCTATTCAAGTTGTAATTGTACCTATATATAAAGGGGAAGAACAATTGAATGCTATTTCTGAAAAAGTAGCAGTAATTGTTAAAGAATTACGCTCAAAAGGAATATCAGTAAAATTTGATGATAGAGACACTTTTAGACCTGGAGCTAAGTTTGCTGAATACGAATTAAAAGGTGTTCCAGTAAGAATTGCTATGGGAGCACGCGATTTAGAAAATGGAACTGTTGAAGTTGCACGTCGTGATACTTTTGAAAAACAAACAGTTTCTAGAGACGAAGTTGTAAACTTTGTAGCTAATTTATTAGAAGAGATTCAAGAGAACTTATTTAATAGAGCTTTAAGTTATAGAAACGAACATATTACTGATGTGAATACTTTTGATGAGTTTAAAGATGTAATTGAAAACAAAGGAGGTTTTGTTTCTGCACATTGGGACGGAACTATTGAAACAGAAGACAAAATTAAAGAACTAACAAAAGCAACGATAAGATGTATTCCTAACGATGCTAAAGAAGAGGTTGGAGCTTGTGTGTTTACAGGGAAACCATCAACAAAAAGAGTGCTTTTTGCAAAAGCATATTAAAAAAATAAAAAAAAGTTTTGGTGTAAATTAAAAGAGTTTATATATTTGCACCCGCAATCGCAAAAAAGATTGTTTTGGTCCGTTCGTCTAGGGGTTAGGACGCCAGGTTTTCATCCTGGTAACACGGGTTCGATTCCCGTACGGACTACAAGTTTTAATCTAGTTTTAGAATAAAAATAAAACTAACAAAAAGATTAAAATTAATTGCAAATAACGAAAAGAGTTGTATATTTGCACCCGCAATCAGAACGATTGTTTTGGTCCGTTCGTCTAGGGGTTAGGACGCCAGGTTTTCATCCTGGTAACACGGGTTCGATTCCCGTACGGACTACAAGTTTTTTATAAACAATTAACGCATTTAGTACAATGGCAAATCATAAGTCAGCATTAAAGAGAATTAGAAGTAACGAAGCGAAGCGCTTAAGAAACAAATATCAGCATAAAACTACTCGTAATGCTGTAAGAAAATTAAGAGCTACAGAAGATAAGAAGGAAGCAGAAGGAATGTTTTCGACTGTTGTATCTATGTTAGATAAATTAGCAAAGAACAACATTATTCATAAGAATAAAGCAGCAAATTTAAAGTCTAAATTGGCTAAACACGTTGCAGCTTTATAAGAGTTTTAAGGTTAGTTAATAGTTAAAAACGCCCTGATTTATCAGGGCGTTTTTTTGTTGGTTGACTTGTATGAGATTCTGTTTGTATAGATTAAGTAGAGATTACCAATCGTATTTTTTATGAGCATCTAAACGAATAAAGATGAATAAAAGTAAGGTAAACCCCCAGAGAGAAGATCCTCCGTAACTGAAAAAGGGAAGAGGAATTCCTACTGTAGGTAAAAGACCGATAACCATACCGATATTAACTATTATATGGAAAAAGAAAATTGAAGCTACACTGTAGCCATATATCCTTCCGAATTTATTAGTATGTGTTTCAGAGAGGTAGATAATTCTATAAAGAAGAATCATGAACAAAATAATTACTACAGAACTTCCTAAGAACCCCCATTCTTCACCAACAGTACTATAAATATAATCGGTATGTTGTTCGGGTACAAAATTTCCTTGTGTTCTATCTCCTTGTAAAAAACCTTTTCCTGCAAAACCACCAGAACTGATAGTTTTTTCTGATTGAAAAGAGTTGTAACCAATTCCTTTATTGTCTTGGATCTTTCCTAATAAAATATCAAACCTATCTTTTTGGTGTTGTTCTAAAACATTATTATATGTGTAGCTAATTCCTAGTACAAATAAGGTTGTAAGGAGATATGAGCTAATTACTTTAATGGCATTGAAACGAAAAAAGCGTTTGTCTTTGTATAATCCATAAATGGTAGCAAAAGTAATGATTGATAAACAGGTTATAAGTACCCACTTTCCTCCAAAATAAATTGTTAAAAGAAATAAAGCGATAGAAATTACACCAAATAAAATGTAAGCTAAAGTCAAGCCCTCTCTGTTTAACACAAAGAAAAAAGCAAAGTAAATTAATACTGAACCCATATCTGGTTGTAGCGCAATGAAAAATGCGGGTAGAAAAATGACTATAAAAGCTTTTATTTGATTTTTGATAAGTTTTAAGTTGTATTGTCGATCACTCATTAATTTGGCAAGAGCAAGTGCGGTAAAAGCTTTAGCAAATTCAGAAGGTTGTAAACCTATTCCGCCAAAATTGTACCATGAGGTTGCTCCGTTAATTTTTTTTCCGAAGACTAAGACACCAGCTAAGAGCAGGAGAGAAAATATATACAGAATACTTGAAAACTGTTCGTAAAACTTAGAATTAAAAAAGAGAATAAAAATTATAACAGGAATACTCAATCCAATAAAAACTATCTGTTTACCGTATTTGGTAGAAAAATCAAATACTTCTCTTGTTTCTTCGGTAGAAGAAGCTGCGTAAATATTCATCCACCCAAAACCAACTAAAAGAATATAAAGTAGTACTAGAACCCAATCGATTCCTGCAAAAATGTTATTTCGTTCCTGTCGCAATGCTGTCTGTTTTTTTAGTTAACAATTCCTGCTTTTTGTCGTATTCTTTTTGAAGACTTAGGTTAACCATTCGTTCTTCAATATGTTTTCTGGTTATTTCTCTATTTAAATATTTTTCTATTAAAAGACTTGTAATAGGTGCCGCAATTGTAGCTCCGTAACCTCCATTTTCAACAAAAATTGCAAGAGCTATTTTTGGGTCGTCTTTAGGTGCAAAAGCAATAAAAATAGAATGGTCGGGTAACTGCACTTTATTACCATCAACTCGAATAAAATTCTCTACTGTACCAGTTTTTCCACATATATCTATACCTTTAACTTGGCTAAATTTTGCAGTTCCTCTAGTGAAAGTTTCATGCATTGCTTCAATTGCAATAGGGAAATGTTCAGAAGATACCGTAGTGTTTCTACGAATAGTATAAGTAGAATCAAGAATTGGTTTGTTCTCTATTTTTTTTACTATATGAGGTGTGTAAAAATATCCTTTATTGGAAATTGCAGCAGTCATGTTTGCTAATTGTATCGGAGTGGTTTCAACTTCACCTTGCCCAATTGCGTTAGAGATGGTTGTTGTTGCTCGCCATCTGAATTCGTAATTTCTATCATAAAAATCACCATTAGGAATTCTACCTGGTTGCCCTGAAGGTAAGTCATATCCTAAGTAATTACCCAAACCAAAACTCATAACATGCTTGCTCCATTCATTGGTTCCGATGGTTGGGTTTTCATAGTTGTCTATGATTTTTCTATACGTAGTAGCGAAATAAGAATTACAAGATTTAGCAATTGCAGTTTTTAGTTTAATAGGTCTTCCTACAATTCCGCAGTGGCATCCCATAAATTCATTGGGTCGTTTACCATATCGATACCCATGATAACAACGAACACCAAAGTTTTTATCAATCACACCTTCTTCTAAGCCTATTAATCCGTTAATTATTTTGAAAGGTGAACCAGGAGCATACGATGCTTGCAAACCTCTATCAAAGGTTGGCATATTAATAGTATCGTTGAATAGTTTTACAGAGTTTGGTGAACGTTTTCTGCCAACAAGCAAATTAGGGTCGTAAGAAGGAGCAGTAATAAGTGCTAAAATTTCACCTGTTTGAGGTTCGATAGCAACAATACCTCCTCTTTTCCCTGACATTAACATTTCGCCATATTGTTGTAGTTCGCTATCAATAGTTAAGGTTAAATCTTTACCAGCTACAGCGAGTGTATCATAGATTCCGTCTTTATATGAACCAGTAATCTCATTTAAGTTGTTTCGTTTGAATCTTTTTTTTCCTTTAATTCCTCTTAAAACGTTTTCATATTGTTTTTCTACTCCCCAAGCACCAATTAACTCACCCTGTTCGTAATAACTATTTCTTTTTGCTTTGTATTCGCTAACTTCACTAATATAACCTAAAACATTCGCAGCTGATTTTATAGGATAATTACGTATAATACGTTTTTGGATGTAAAACCCTTTGTATTTTGGTAGCTTTTCTTGAAGGTAAGCATAGTCTTCTTTTGCAAGTTGTTTTAAGAATACAGATGGTAACCAACGAGCATATTTTTCTGCTTTTTTAAATCGTTTAATAAAGTTTTCTTTGTCGATTTTTAAAAGTGAACAGAATTCAAGAGTGTCTAAAGGTTTTACTTCCTTCGGAATAACCATTACATCATATGAAAGTTGATTTGCAACTAGTAATTTTCCGTTACGATCGTAAATGTAACCACGTTCGGGATAATCGTATTCAATTTTAATAGTGGCACTTTGGTTAATGTCTTGCTCACTACCACGAATTATTTGTAGTTGAAATAACCGTACGATATAAATGATTCCAACAAGAGTAATTAAAAATATAAGTAAGAAACTTCGTTTCATGTTAGCTTTTTCCTAAATATAAAACTTCCTAAAAAATATAACACTAACGTAAAAACACTTGATAATAGTGTGTTTATAATTACATTATAAAAGTTATAAAAGCTAAAGTTAATTAAACTGAATAAGATAAAATGATGAATTAAGGTTAAAATAGTTACGTAGTTGAATACTTTATCAAAAGATTCATGTCGTAAACTAAAAAGTAAGTAATCAGATTCAGTTTTTTTGAAAATCGTTTTAAAGAAAAACAAACGAATATAAGCAATTAACACTGTTGCAAAAGTGTGAATACCACCAGAATTGGTAAAAGCATCAATACAAATACCTAATAAAAAAGCAACTAGCAAAACCGAAAATCGATTCTCTTTCATTGGGTATAAAAAGATAAACGCTATATATATGTACGGATTAACATATCCTAAAAACAAAATATTGTTTAGAATTAAGACTTGCAATAACAAGAAAAAAACGAATAAAAATATGAGTCGTAATGTGCTATTCATCGTTGTTTTCTACAGATTTTATTTCTTCTTTATTAAGGTTGGAAATAACATAAACGTAACCTAAGTTAGACATGTCATTAAAAAGTTTAATGTTTATATTATTTGATGCAGTAAGCTCACTTGGAACTTCTACAACGGTTCCAATTGGAATTCCTTCGGGGAAAATTGTAGATCTCCCTCCGGTAATAACAGTATCACCTACTTTAAAAATTGCTTGACGAGGAATATCGGTTAGTTGAACAATATTATAATCTTCTCCATTCCAAGTTAAGGTTCCGAAATGGTCATTATTTTTAAACTTAGCGTTTATATTACTCTTAGAGTTTAGTATGGATTGAACTCTTGCAAAACTAGACCCTACATTGTCTGTAATACCTATAATTCCTTTATTATTAACAACTCCCATTTCTTTTAAAACTCCGTTTTTTGCCCCTCTATTAATGGTTAAAAAATTATTGTTTTTATGAAATGAATTGTTAATCACTTTCCCTGAAGTATATGCGTAATACTGATTAAGGTTTGTAGTGTCAATTTTACTTCCAGAAATGCTATCAAGATAAGTGCTCAGCTGTTCTAGTTTGTTCTTTAATAAAAGATTTTCTTCTGATAGCGATGTATTTCTTTCTTTTAAATTGAAATATTCAGAAATATTAGAAGATTTAGTATATAAACCACCAGTAATAAAGTTTGTAGAACTTATAAATTTACTTCGGTGAAAGGAATTGTTATTAATGATTAATGCAACAGCTATAAATTCTAAGAATAGAAAAAATAAGAAATACTTATACTTCTGAAAGAAATAAATAAGCTGTTGCATAAATAATCATTGAAATTTATTTGATTAATACCGTTTTGTACTTTTCAAGGTTTTTAAGTGCGATACCTGTACCACGAACTACTGCGCGTAAAGGGTCTTCAGCAACATATACAGGTAAATCTGTTTTTCTTGATAAACGTTTATCTAAACCTCTAAGCATAGAACCACCACCGGCTAAATAAATACCTGTATTGTATATATCGGCAGCTAATTCTGGTGGGGTTTTAGATAAAGTTTCCATAACAGCATCTTCAATACGTAAAATAGACTTGTCTAATGCTTTCGCAATTTCACGATACGATACTTGAACCTGTTTAGGTTTACCGCTTAATAAATCACGCCCCTGAACCATCATGTCTTCTGGTGGATTGTCTAAATCTTCAGTAGCAGAACCTATTTGAATTTTAATTTTTTCAGCAGTAGTTTCACCAACGTGTAAGTTGTGTTGCGTACGCATGTAATACATAATATCACTCGTAAATAAATCACCTGCAACTTTTACAGATTGATCGCATACAATACCTGCAAGAGCAATTACTGCAATCTCTGTTGTACCACCACCTATATCAATAATCATGTTTCCTTTAGGTTCCATAATGTCAACACCAACCCCAATAGCAGCAGCCATTGGTTCGTAAATCAAGTAGATTTCTTTAGCGTTCATATGGCGACCAGAATCAATTACCGCACGTTTTTCAACTTCGGTAATTCCTGAAGGAATACAAATAACCATACGCAGCGAAGGTGGAAAAAGCCTTTTTTTGATAGCTGGAATTTGCTTTACAAATTCCTTGATCATTTCTTCTGAAGCTTGAAAATCGGCAATTACACCGTCTTTTAACGGACGTATAGTTTTGATATTTTCATGAGTTTTTCCTTGCATTCGATTGGCTTCATGACCTGTAGCGATAATTTTACCTGTCAATCTGTTGCGAGCAACGATTGAAGGATTATCGATAACCACCTTACCATTGTGAATTATAAGTGTGTTTGCAGTTCCTAAATCAACCGCAATATCTTCTGTCATGAAATCGAAAAAACCCATAAAGATTTCGTTGTTTTTATTTATTTTAATGTATTCTCACAAATCTAATAAAAATCTGTGGGTATTTTACATTGAATATGCTTAATGTTTAAAATGTCTTGTTCCTGTAAAAACCATTGCTACTTCATTATTATTACAATAATCAATACTTAATTGATCTTTAATAGAACCTCCTGGTTGAATTACACTTTTTATTCCTGCTTTATGTGCAATTTCTACACAATCAGGAAACGGAAAAAATGCATCACTAGCCATAACTGCTCCGTTTAAATCGAAATTAAAGCTAGTTGCTTTTTCAATTGCTTGTCTTAGAGCGTCAACTCTACTTGTTTGACCAGTTCCACCAGCTAATAATTGTTTATCTTTTACTAAGATAATTGTGTTAGATTTTGTGTTTTTACATAATTTAGATGCAAATAACAAGTCCTCTAACTCACTTTCTGATGGTTTATTGTTGGTTGGGTATGATAAATCTTCTAATTTATCGGTTATATAGTCTTTATCTTGAATTAATACTCCGTTTAAAGCTGTTCTAACGGTTTGTTTTGGTAATTCAATTTCTTTTTGAACTAAAATTACTCTGTTCTTTTTTCCTTTTAAAATTTCTAAAGCGTCAACGTCGTAATCAGGAGCAATAACGACTTCACAGAATAAATTGTGAATTTCTTCAGCGGTAGCTTTATCAATTTTAGTGTTTGAAATTAAAATTCCACCAAAAGCAGAAACAGGATCTCCAGCCAAAGCATCAACATATGCTTGGTGAATTGTTTTGCGTTGTGCAAAACCACAGGCATTGTTATGTTTTAAAATGGCAAATGTTGGATCTTCACCCTTAAATTCTTCAATTAAATTTACAGCAGCATCTACATCTAAAAGGTTGTTGTAGCTCAATTCCTTTCCGTGTAATTTGTCAAACATCGCATCTAAATCGCCAAAGAAAAATCCTTTTTGATGTGGGTTTTCTCCATAACGCAATACTTTTGATGTAGTTTCACTTGCTTTGTAAACTACTTCATCTTCATTAAAATAGTTGAAAATAGCGGTGTCGTAATGAGAAGAAATATTGAAAGCCTTTGTGGCAAACTTTTTTCTGTCGCCTAAAGTTGTGTTTCCGTTGTTTTCAGAAATTATGTTAAGAAACTCTTCGTATTGCTCCATAGAAGAAACAATTACAGTGTCTTTAAAGTTTTTCGCAGCTGCACGGATTAACGAAATTCCGCCGATGTCTATTTTCTCTATAATATCTTGTTCAGAAGCTCCAGAAGCAACTGTTTTTTCAAAAGGATATAAATCTACAATTACTAAATCTAGTTGAGGAATGTTGTATTCTTCCATTTCAGCAACATCATCTTTGTGATCTTGTCTGTTTAAAATTCCTCCAAAAACTTTTGGGTGTAAGGTTTTTACTCTTCCTCCTAAAATTGAAGGATATGAAGTAACATCTTCTACAGGTATTACATTTATACCTAAATCATTAATAAATTTTTCTGTACCTCCAGTAGAGTAGATGGTTACACCAAGTTCATTTAGTTTTTTTACAATAGGCTCTAATCCGTCTTTGTGAAAAACCGAAATTAATGCCGATTTAATCGTTTTTGTAGTGTTCATTTGTTGTTGTGTTGTTAAGCTTGCAAAGCTAGTGAAATAGCAAAGTTTATACAATAACTATTTTAGGTTTTATAATCAAAAACACCATCAAAAATTATAATTCTTGATGGTGTTTTGTACAACAAATATGAAAAAATAAAAAAATTATTCAGCGGTTTCTAAAAAATTACGAAACCAAACTGCAAATTTTTCTAGTAAAGATTGTTGTGCTTGAGAACGAGCATTAGCATTGCCTAATGCAGCGTAAGTAGGATATTCTCTATTGCTCATATTTAAGGGGATTAATATGGGGTTAATAAAATCAGTTCAAATAAAATAAAAAAAATCCTAATAATCAAATGATTATGAAAAAATTATAAAATATTAGCCACTTTTTTGCATACATACTCCAATAACTCTTCATCATTAGGGGTAAATGGGTTAATTGTGTGAGAATCAATATCTATCTGACCAATGTTTTCTCCATTAACAAAAATTGGAATTACAATCTCTGATTTTACCTTCCATCCACAAGAAATGTAGTTGTCTTGCTCGGTTACATCTTGAACAACAAAATTTTCGTTGCTAACAGCTACTTGTCCGCAAATACCTTTTCCAAAAGGGATGATTGTATGGTCGGTTGGCTCACCGTTAAATTGAGCGAGTTTTAATTCTTCTTTATCTCCGTTTCTAAAATAAAATCCTACCCAATCATAGTAAGAAATTTCGTTTGCTAAATAATCACATATATTTTGTAGTTTTTCTTCTTTAGTATTGTTTGAAGAAAGTATCGTATCTACGCTCTTTTTTAATTCAATTAAATTCATTTTTATATTGTTTAGTTGCTTATTCGTAATAAGTTATAAAAGCTTACAAAAATACTTTTAACAATTGTTTTAAAAAACAGAAATTAACTTTTTGTAGCTTTGCTGCGATTATGAAAATAGTTATAACTAAAACATCATCTATATTGCTAGCATTTTTGCTGTTATTTTCTACACTTTCTTTTGCTGTAGAAAAACATTTTTGCGGTGATTTTTTAGTTGATACTTCTTACTTTGGAGAAGCTGAAAGTTGTATAATTGAAACGATAACAACTGACAGTGGAGTTAAGAAAGTTAAAAAGAAGAGATGTTGTAAAGATGAAGTTGAGAAAATTGAAGGACAAGATGAACTTCAAAAATTATCAATAGATAAAATATCTTTTCAACAGAAAATTTTTATCATTTCTTATGCGGTTTCTTACGATTTATTATTTAAAAGTTTAGAGAAACAATTTATACCGCACAAAAATTACAATCCACCTAATCTCTTTTATGATTTAAATATTTTACATGAAGTTTTTATCATATGATGCTTTTACTTTTTTAGGTTTAAATAAGTAAAGTATAATTTTATATATGATAAAAAATGAAAACACACATATTTAGCATACTTATGCTAATTACATCTATAACATTCTCCCAAGAAACTTTCACAGGAATGATTATGGATAAAAATAATCCAAAAGGTAACTTAGGAGTTATGGGGGCCAATGTTTGGTGGTTAAACACTAATGTTGGAACCACAACAAACGAAAAGGGATGGTTTACACTTCCTTATAAAGAAGAGTATAAAAAACTTGTGGTAAGTTTTGTAGGTTATAAAACGGATACTCTAGAAGTTAAAAGTTTAAAGCCAATTCATCACTTTTTAACAGAGTCAGCTGTTTTAGATGAAGTTACTATTGAAGCAAAAAAACAGGCAACCCAACGTTCGTACTTGCAAACTCAAAATTTAGTTACAATAAATAGTGAAGAGTTGTTAAAAGCTGCTTGTTGTAATTTGTCTGAGAGTTTTGAAACCAATCCATCTATCGATGTGAATTTTTCCGATGCACTTACGGGAACAAAGCAGATTAAAATGTTGGGTTTAACGAGCCCATATTTGTTAATTACACAAGAAAACATACCTTCAATCAGAGGTGCTTCTCAAGCGTTCGGATTAACATTTACACCAGGTGCTTGGGTTGAAAGTATTCAGATAACCAAAGGAGCTGGAAGTGTTGTAAACGGTTTTGAAAGTATTTCGGGTCAAATTAATACAGAATTAGTAAAGCCATCAACAGATAATAAGTTGTTTGTAAATGCTTACGGATCGATGGGAGGCAGGCTAGAATTAAATACTCATATCAATCAGAAGGTTAATGATAAATGGCATACTGGTTTGTATGTACATGGAAATTACCGAGGAAGTAAGTTTGATAGAAATAAAGACGGGTTTTTAGATAATCCGTTAGCAAAACAAATTAATGTTTTGAATCGTTGGCAATATACCAATGCAGAAAAAGGTTGGGTAAGTTTTTTAAATGTTCATTATGTGAATGATAACAAACAAGTAGGTCAGTTAGATTTTAACCCTGATATTCATAGAGGATCTAATTCAGTTTGGGGAAGTGAAATTAAAACGAACAGATTTGAGACTTCGGCAAAAGTAGGCTATGTTTTTCCTGATTTACCTTTTCAAAGCATGGGGTTTCAAGCAGCATATAGTAATCATAAGCAAGATTCATATTTCGGATTAAGAGCGTACGATATTCGTCATCAAAGTTTTTATAGTAATCTTTTATTTAATTCTATTATTGGAGATACGCGTCATAAATTCAAGACAGGAATAAACTTTACCCACGATAGTTACGATGAATTTGTAAGGACTGCAACAAGCGATAATTTTAACAGAAATGAAAATTCTATCGGTGCTTTCTTTGAATATGCATACGATAATTCTGATGATATTAGTATTACAGCAGGTTTACGAGTTGATGCACATAATTTATTAGGAACATTTGTTACTCCGCGTTTGCATTTGCGTTATAATCCATGGGATAAAGGAGTGTTTAGGGCTTCGATTGGAAGAGGAAAAAGAAGTGCAAATATTTTTGCAGAGAATCAAAAATTATTCGCTTCATCTAGAGCACATATTATAAATGGAGCAGGTGGGGATATTTATGGTTTAAATCCTGAGGTAGCTTGGAATTATGGTGTGTCTTTTTTACAAGGATTTAATTTATTTGGTAAAAAAGGGGATATCACTTTCGATTTTTATAAAACCGATTTTGAAAATCAAATTGTGGTAGATTGGGAAAATCCTCAAGAAGTTTCTTTCTATAATTTAAATGGAAAAAGTGTAGCCAATAGTTTTCAGGTTGAATTAAATCAAAATATAATTCCGTATTTCAATACTCGATTTTCGTACAAGTATTATGATGTAACTACAGACTTTGCTTCTGGAAATTTATCAAAATCATTGTTAGCTAAACATCGTTTTTTTGCAAACATTTCTTACGAAACACCTAAAACATTAAAACAATCTAATTGGAAATTTGATGTTACTTATAATTGGATAGGAGAGCAACGTTTACCAGGTTCGGTTGCTTATACAAAACCTTACGATTTGATAAACACACAAATAACCAGAGTGTTTTCTAATAAATTTGAAGTATATTTTGGAGGAGAAAATATAACAAACCATAAACAAAGTAATCCAATACTTGGAAGTGAAGATCCTTTTGGCGCAAATTTTGATACAACTATTGTATATGCTCCAATTTTTGGAAGTAACTTTTATGCTGGTTTACGATTTAAACTAGATTAACTTTTAACTTAAACAAAAAATGAAAAAAATATTTTTAATCTTAACAGTGGTGTTTTTTACTACATCAGGATTTTCACAAAAGAAGAATGCTAAAGTTACTTTTGAAGTAGACGGAGTTTGTATGATGTGTAAAAATAGAATTGAGAAAGCAGCTTTAAATACAAAAGGAGTAAAGTTTGCAAATTGGAATGTTAAAACACATCAATTAATGGTCATTATGGATGAACGTAAAACTGATTTGCAAACCGTGAAGCAGAATGTTGCGAATGTTGGTCATGATACTAAAGAAATTAAAGCAACTGATGAGGTGTATGATAATTTACACGGTTGCTGTAAATATCGTGATGAAGAAATTAAAAAAGATCATCAGAAAGAAAAGAAATAACAACAAAAAATCCGAGTTTTTAAACTCGGATTTTTTTATTACATCATTTGTAAGTTGTTAATTTCTTGTTGTGTTAATTCACGCCATCTACCGCGAGGTAAATTCTTTTTTGTTAATCCTGCAAAAATTACACGATCTAATTTGATAACGTGATAACCAAAATGCTCAAATATCTTACGAACAATACGGTTTCTACCAGAGTGAATTTCAATACCAACCTCATTTTTCTTCTCACCTTCTACATACGAAACAGCATCGATAAATACTCTTTTACCTTCAATAACCACATCTCCACGTAATTTTTCTAAATCTGATAAAGTTAATTTTTTATCTAAAGTAGCGTGGTATAATTTACGAACGTTATGTTTTGGATGGGTTAATTTTTTAGCCATTTCACCATCGTTGGTAAAAAGTAATAAACCAGTTGTGTTTCTGTCTAAACGTCCCACAGGATAAATACGTTCCTTAGTAGCATTCTCTACAATTTCCATTACAGTTTTACGACCACGATCGTCTTCCATTGTAGTAATGTAGTTCTTTGGCTTGTTTAAAAGAATGTAACGCTTCTGTTCCATTGAAATTAACGTTCCGTCAAAACGAACTTCATCGGTAGGTTGCACTTTGTAACCCATTTCAGTAACCAATTTACCGTTTACCGAAACACTTCCGTGTTCAATATAGGTGTCAGCTTCTCTACGAGAACAAATTCCTGAATTGGAAATGAATTTATTTAAACGAATACCAGTGTCTTCAGTTTTTTTCTGAACAGGTTTGCTGGTTTTAGGTTTTCTGAAATCTTTTTTGAATTGATTTTTTCCTTGAGGATTGCTGTTGCGTCCAGCTTGTCGTCCTCTCGACGAGTTTTTTGAATTCATTTTTTAATTTTTAAAAAGTGCGCAAATCTACGCTAATTATTTGAGTTTTAATCTAAAACTTCAATTACTTTATCTAAGATAAGCGATTTATCAATAAATAATAAGCTAAAAACTCCAATTAACAGTAACACTTTTAAAATGTTATGAGCTAATCTATATTGATTCTTATGAGTGGAATTCCAAGTGTAAAATCCTATAAACAGTAAAGTTATAGCCGCTAAATAGAAATAATATTTCATGTATTCAATAGCGGGGTAGGTATTTAAAATTCCAATAGGAATAAGTGTTAATAGCATTAAAAATACTATAATTTTTTTGGTGTTTAGTTCTCCGTAAATTACTGGGAAAGTGTTGTAATTGTTGGCGATTGCTCCTTTAATGTTTTCTAAATCTTTAATTAGTTCTCGTATCATAATAACCAAGAATAGAAAAATAGCATGCACAAATATTACAGTTGAAAAGTTTTTATAGTGAACAAAAACAACAAAAAAAGGCAGTATGGTAAGTACAGTTGCTGTTATTAATCCTATTAAAGCATGTTTTTTTAGCTTGTGTGAATAAAACCAAATGCCAAAGATGTAAATAGAAAAAAACAAAGCTGCACGCCAAGAAACCAACCATCCGAAGAAAAAACCGATAAAATTTAAGGTAAAATAAAGCCTAAGTTTGGTTTCTTGTTTTACATACGAATCGATCCCTGTTTTTATGGGACGATTTATTTTGTCTGCATTTTTATCGTAAAAATTGTTAATGATGTAGCCAGCAGCAACAACACAGACTGTAGCAATAACTAAGTAAAGTAAATGCCAATCAAAAACAACTGGTTTTATTGACTTTGTGTCAGAAAAAATAAAAATAGCAGCTAAATATTGAGCTGCTATTAATATTAAAATGTTGTAACCTCTTACGACCGATAAAAGGCTAAATATTTTTAACAAAAGGGTGTTGTTTTTAAATGTACTCATAGTAGCATTTTAAAAGCGATACACCAATTCTAATTTATAATCTTTTAAACTGTTTTTTGCTTTTTCAAAATCTTCTGTAAATCCTAAGATATAACCTCCACCACCAGAACCACAAAGCTTTAAGTAGTAATCGTTAGTTTGAATTCCTTTTTCCCAAACTTTATGAAAAGCGGTAGGAATCATAGGTTTAAAGTTAGCTAAAACTACTTTTGATAGTTTTTTTACATTACCAAATAACGATTTTACGTTTCCTTGTAAAAAATCTTCAATACAAGCATCGGTATGGGTAGCAAATTCTTCACTAATCATCTTACGGAACCCTTCGTTTTTCATCTTATTCATAAAGATGTTAACCATCGGTTCTGTTTCACCAACTTGTTCAGAATCTAATAAGAAAACAGCTCCCTTTCCTTCTTTTTGAGATGGAATTCCTGCTGGTTCAATATGTTCTTTTGAATTGATTAATATTGGTAAACTTAAATATGAGTTTAACGGATCTAATCCTGAACTTTTTCCGTGGAAAAAAGATTCCATCAACGAAAAAATTTGCTTTAATGTTAGCAGTTTATCTCGTGTTAAGTTTTCTAAAACGGTAATTTTATTGTTTGCGTACTTGTCGTATATAGAAGCAACTAAAGCACCAGAACTTCCAACTCCATATCCTTGAGGAATAGAAGAATCGAAATACATTCCGTTATCTATGTCTTCTTTTAAGGTAGTTAAATCAAAAGAAACTAAATCAGAATTTAAATTAGCTAAATAAGTGTAAAATCTAGTTAAACTTTGGTTTGATTTTTCTGCTTCACCAGTTAAGTTTTTAGCTGATTTTAAAGCTCCTTTGTATGAATTAAAAGGAATAGCTAGTCCTTTAGAATCTTTAATGATTCCATATTCTCCGAAGAGTAAGATTTTAGCGTAAAATAAGGGTCCTTTCATAGATGTTTAATTACTTAGGCAAACATACGAGTAAAAGTACTAGTTTACAAACTAGTATACGTTTTTGTAAAAAGTTTTCCAGATGCCAACTTTTTCGTTTTCTCTATACTTTCCTTTAGATTCTATTTTGCCGTTTTTGTAAAAGGTTTTCCAAATGCCTTCTCTTTTTCCGTCAACATATTTTCCTTCCTCTTTAAGCTCGCCTGTTTCGTAAAAAACTTTTCTTACACCATGTAACTTTCCGTTTTTGTAATTGGCCTTATGAAAAGGTTTTCCGTTAGCATGATAATAAAGCACTAAACCGTCAAACTCTTCTTCGTTAGGTTTGTTGTTAGTACTAAATCCTTCCATTTGAATTTGACCATTTTTGTAATAATCTACAATCCAAAAACCATTATCCATTTTTTTAGGAGTTGGTCTGTAAAATTCATGATTTTCTTTAGTGGTTTCCTGCCAGTTTTTGTCAAACCAAACAGTGTCTTGTGCAAAAATTGAAGTGGTTATGAATAGAGCGATAAACGATATTAGTATAACTGATTTTTTCATAATAGTAGGGAATTTAGGTTACATAGGTTTTGCGCCAAAACCCACACTATCACAAATATACTGATTTTTTTGGCAGTATGTAGCTAAAATATTCTTAATAAACACTTCAATTTCAGTCTTTTCTGATTTTGGGTAAAGCACATGTACGTTTGCGCCAGCATCTAGAGTAAAACAAATATTACTGTTGTTTTCTTCTCTATATTCCCAAATTTTATTGATGATTTCTAATGTGTTTGGTTTCATTAAAATAAAGTATGGATTGCTAGTTAGCATCATTGCATGCAAGGTTAATGCTTCGCTTTCAACTAAATTGATAAATGATTTAATATCGCCACTTTGAAGAATCTTTGACAATTTTTCAAGATTGTCATTAGCTTGAATAAATCGATTTTCAGCATAAGGGTGGTTGTGCATTAAATTATGACCAACGGTGCTAGAAACTTGTTTTTCGCCTTTATCTACTAATAAAATAGTGTCTTGATAATCTTCAAAAATTGAGTGAATTTGATACGGGAATTTTACTCCATACAAATCAGAACTATCTTCTATTTTTGGATGCTCACCCCAAACAACCAATGGTCCTTCAATACTTCTACTCGCGCTCCCAGAACCTAAACGAGCTAAAAACGAAGCTTTTTTGTTGATGTATTCTTCGGTTAAATTCGGATTTAGTTCTTTTTCTAAATTCATCAAACACATTGCAATAGCACTCATTCCGCTTGCTGAAGAAGCTATTCCACTACTGTGAGGGAAAGAATTTTCCGAAGAAATTACCATAGAATATTCTAAAATATAAGGACAGTATTCTTGAATTCTTTCAAAAAACTTGGCAATTTTTGGTTTAAAATCGTCTTTCTTTTTTCCTTCAAAGAACAATTCAAAATCTGCTTGATTATTAGTAGAAGCTCTTTTAAACTCTATTTTAGTAGTAGTGTGGCAATTGTTTAGTGTAAAACTTATTGAAGCATTTTTTGGAATTTGCGGTTCACTTTTCCCCCAATATTTAACTAAAGCAATGTTGCTTGGTGTTTGCCAAGTAACGGTTAAGTTTTCTACTTTTTTATCGTGAGATTGAAATATAAAATCTGATGTGTTCAATGTGAAAAATTTTGGGGTAAAGATAAAATTTCACTTACACTTGTGCTAATTTTTGTAAAACAGCTTCTTTATAACTTCTACTTATTGAAATTGCTTTTTTTTGAACCTCAATATATTCATTGGTGTAGGAGTCTATTTTATTGATTGCTATTATGTAAGAACGATGCACTCTTAAAAATTGCTCTTTAGGAAGTGATTCGTCTAAATTACTAATAGTTTCACGAGTAATTATGGTATCAAGATTGGTGTAAATTTTAACATAATCACTTAAACTCTCTATGTATAAAATATCATTAAAATTGATTTTTACCATTTTTCTATCAGCTCGAACAAACATAAAATCTTTAGTATTTTCAGATTCTTCAGAAGTTTTATTTGATGGTTTTGGGACTGAAATTTTTTGGACAGCTTGTAAAAAACGATCAAAAGCTATAGGTTTTAATAAGTAATCTGTTACGTGTAAATCAAAACCGTCAACTGCATAATCTCTATAAGCAGTTGTGAAAATGATTTTAGATTGTTTATTAATGATTTTAGCTAAGCTCAAACCATTAATCTCAGGCATATTTATGTCTAAAAAAAATAAATCTATTTTTTCATTTTGTGTGATTTGTAACGATTCTACTGCATTTTTACAGCTTGAAATTAATGCTAAATTTGGAGTTTTGTTAATATAAGACTCAAGAATTTCTCTAGCGATTGGTTCATCATCAACAATTACACAAGTGATTTTTTTAGCCATCTTTTAACGGGATTTTTAAGTTGACAATAAATAGATTTTCTTCAGATGAAATTGAAAGTTCAGATTGATTATTGTAAAGCATTTCTAATCTTTTTTTGATGTTCTCTAAACCAATTCCTTTAGCACTTTCTTTGTTTTTTTTAGAAGTGTTTTTAATATTAAAAAATAAATAATCTTCAGTGGTTTTTAAGTTGATGTCTATGTTTAGAATACCGTTAATTTGCGTTCCGTGTTTAAAAGCATTTTCAACAAAAGGTAATAATAACATCGGTGGAGTTTGTGTTGTGTTGTCAAAAAGTGTTTTATTGAAGTTAACTTGTAAACTTTCTTGAAATCGCATTTTTTCTAAAGAAATATAATCATCTATATGCTGAATTTCATTTTTTAATAACACTGAAGGTTTATCAACTTGGTATAAAATATAATCTAATAAATTAGAGAGTTTTAAAATCATTTCAGGAGCTTCTTCAGATTTTTTTAAAGCGAATCCATATAAAGTATTCAGGGTATTAAACAAAAAATGAGGATGAATCTGCATTTTTAAAAATTTCAATTCTTGCTCTTTTAATTGTAACTGAGTTTGTAAGAATTTGTTTTCTAGGTTCTTTTTTTCTTCAACAGACTTGTAGTTATACTTTAAAATTTTAAATCCGCTAGTCAGGGCGATTATAAAAAATACACACACCAAAATCACCGAAGAACTTTTTGTTAAAGCAGGCATAGTTTTAAATTCTAAATTAAAGAAGAAAACAAACCCAAAAACAACAGTAATGAGCACGCCAAAAAGAGTGAAGATAACAGTGTAAATAGTGTACAATAAGAATAGCCAGTACTTTTTTGTAATAAGGTAATTAGGAATTAGTTTGTAGTTAAAAACGTACGAAGCAATTATTGAAATAGCAGACAAAATAGTTGTAAACCAAAATAAAAATTGAGGATTGTTGCTTCCTGAGCTAAAAAATAAATAGAAAAATAACCAAACTACTCCCCAAAATAAAAGATGAAGTGGGGTTTTGTATAGAAATGAAGTGATTATTTTTCGCATATTGCAAAAGAAACATTTTATATTCTTTTGAAGTATAAAAGTAGACGAAATAAAGTTTTAGTTGGCTTTTCAACCAAATTTTGTTTTAAAGAACAAAATTTGTTAAAACTAAAAGAAAATTGGTTGTTCATCGAAATCTAAAAAATAACGATGATGTTGCATATACTTTTACCGAGTATAATTTTAAAAACGAAATCTATGAATTTTATTATTGAAGGAGGTTGGCAGTTTATGGTCCCTCTGGTAGCATTATTGTTGCTTGTGATTTTTTTATTTGTTAAGGGGTTGAAAGTGAATACTGAGAAAAACTCTAGTCTTATTAAATCTATCGGGTTATTTTCTTTTGTCTTTGGAGTTCTCGGTTTTGTATTAGGAATGCTAGGTGCGTTAGAGGCTATAGCAATGGCAAATGGTGTTTCACACCAAGTTTTGGCGGGCGGATTTAAAGTTGGTTTGTTAGCGCCAACCTTTGGGTTGTTTATTTTTTTAGTAGCTAGACTATTCGATATTGTTTTGTTGTGGAAAAGAGAAAGCTAATATAGATTTTTGATTAGTTAGTTGAGAATACCCATTTCTATCTTAGAAATGGGTATTTTTGTTTCATGAGAAAAATTAAACTGATTTGGGATTTTAAAGGTCCAGACGGGTTGGAAACTGCAAAACATCACTGTATTCATTTAAAAGAGTTTGCGCAGATAGATAAATTACCATATGATGAAGTAAATTTTGTATCTTTAAACGAAATGCACACAATAGCTTTTATAGTGGTTGATGAAGAGAATATGAAGATTTTTAGAGATGCATTAAAACCTCATAGAGGTGAATTAGCGTAAGTAAAACCAAAAAAATAGAACTATGTTTTTAATCAATGCCTTAGCAAAACCAAAAAAATCTTCTGAACATTACGATGAAGTTCTAGGAGCTTATGTGAGTTTGTATATCGATTATAAAGATATTGAAGGAGCTATGCGATTAGCTAAATTTTATATCAAAGAAGAAGACTGGAAAGTAGTTGAAATTGAAGATGAATATTTCACGTTAGATTCTGTTAATGACGTTGAAGATGATGAGCAAAAAGAACTATATGAAGAAGCTGTAGAATACGGATATTCCATCATTTTTAATTGTTACGAAGAAGAGGGAGAAGACGAAGACTAAACAAAAACACAAGCCATTACTTATGTAGTGGCTTTTTTAGTGTTCTGCAATTGCTTTTGCACAAATAAAACCACCTGTCCACGCATTTTGGAAATTAAATCCACCAGTAACAGCGTCAATATTTAATACTTCACCAACAAAAAATAAACTTTGATGTTTTTTACTTTCAAAACGCTTAAAGTTAATTTCTTTTAAATCAATACCGCCAGCGGTAACAAATTCCTCTTTAAAAGTGGTACGACCGTTGGCATTAAACAATCCTTTTGTTAATTGATTGGCTAAATTTTGAAGTTGATTATTACTCAAATCTGCCCAATTTTGATTGTTTTTTATTTCTGAAGCAGTAACCAATCGTTCCCATAATCTGCGAGGGATATCAGTGAAAGGAGATTTTAAACTTACTTGCTTTTTCGCTTGCGATTTTTTTAACTGTTGCAATTCTGAAAAAACCGATTTTGTATCTTGTCCTAACCAGTTAACAAGTACGTTATACTGATAGTTTTTATCGGCTAAAATTCGAGCACCAAAAGCGGATAATTTTAAAATAGCGGGTCCGCTTAATCCCCAGTGAGTTATTAATAAAGGTCCTGAACTTTCTAAATTTGTTCCAACGAGAGTTACTTCTGCATTTGGGACAGATATTCCGCCTAAATCGATAATTCTTTTATCTTTAATGTTAAAGGTAAATAGTGAAGGGACAGGTTCAATAATAGTATGATTAAGAGTTTGGCATAATTCCCAAATCTTTTTACTGCTTCCAGCGGCAATTACAACATAGTCGGCTTCAAAATCTTGATTTTTAGTGTTGATAATCCATTTTTCATTTTGTTGATAAACAGAATTTACTCCGTGGTTTTTTAACACTTTAATTCCGAGGTTATCAACAGCGTTTTCAAAACAATCAATAATAGCTTGCGAGGTGTTAGCTTCTGGAAATACTCGATTATCTTCTTCAATTTTTAAAGGAACTCCACGGTTTTCAAACCATTCAAAAGTATCACCCGTCATAAATTGATGAAAAGGTCCCAATAATTCTTTTTCTCCTCTTGGATAAAATTTGGTAAGTTCTTTAGGTTCAAAACAAGCATGGGTAACATTACAGCGTCCTCCACCAGAAATTTTTACTTTTTGTAAAACTTCTTTTCCTTTTTCAAGAATAGTAATGTCCAATTCAGGATTGAACTCTTTGGCATTAATTGCTGTAAAAAAACCAGCAGCTCCACCGCCTATAATAACAACCTTTTTCATTATAAAATCATTTCTTTGTACGGAAGGATAGTGTTGTATCCTTTTTGTTGAAAATAACGTTTGCTATCTTCATTTCCGGTTGCTAAAACAAAATCACCACCCCAAGCACCGAGGCTTTTTACTTCTCCAAAATAATCAGAAAATGTAGTTTCTTTTATTGGTTTTAATTTTATAATTGAACTGATGATTTTTTCATGTTCAACAATAATTTTATTCAAATCTTTTGAAGTTTCTGTATGTAAAAACTCCTGAGTTAATTCGTTAATTTCAGGAATTAAAGCTAAAGCTTTTTTTTTGTGTTTTTTATAATGTGCAATTCCTTCTCTACTATTTTGCTTTTGGTTTAAATGCACAAAAAATAATTCTTCAGCAAAAGTAGGATTGAAATTTACTTCTTCAATAAAAGGTTGTTTTTCTTTTAATTGATATAGGATAGGGGAGTTGTATTTAGCACAAGCAATATCGTAACCACTTCCAGAAAATGCATTCCATAGTAACGTAAACGGATTTACATTTGCCCAAGTAGCAATGTTGTTAATTAAAGTTGAAGAACTTCCTAATCCCCAGTTTTGTGGAAAGGTTAGGTTTGTTTTAACAATGTAACCATGCTCAGAAGTCAAAAAATCAGGATTTAGTTTTTGCGCTTCTTGTAAAATATCGTGTAAAGTTTCAGCAATAAACTCTGCACTTCCATCTTTGTCGGAATTAAAAGTAGCTGAGGTTAATCGTAGTTTTGGTAAATCAAAAACAGCTTCAAACCAACATTCACCAGTATGTGTAAAACTACCCCAAATAAGTTGAGATTCTTTGATAGGTTCAACAGTTAAATCTTGCCCGAATTTTGTTGGTACAGCTAATGCTTTTGCGCTATCTAAAACAACATATTCTCCTGTGAGTAATAATTTTCCGTTAGAATAATACTGCATTATACCAATCCGAATTGTTTAAAGTGATGTGTAAAATGTTTTACTTGGAATTTTTTCCAGTATTCATAATCTAACTCTCCGAAAAATGGATGTACTACTTTTCTATTAGGGTTTTCAGTGAAAATATGTTCAAATAATCGAACTTGTTCAATTAAATCATCAACAGCTTTTTCTAATGAGTTAAATTTAAGTGGAGTTGGATCTTCTGATAAAAACGGAGCTTTAAAACCAACTTGTAACTCACTATCGGTGTTTAAAAAAGGTTTTCTACGTGCGGTTTTTTCATCAGAAACAAAAACATCTACATTCCAATTTCCGTTGGCTATTTGTGTTACAGCACTTAGATGTTCTACCATTTGTTGCCCGTTCATTTTTCCGAACAAGGGTTTTGAATTGGTAGATAAGTTGTTTAATTTACCTCGTACTTCTTCTTCATTTAAAAAATCAATCCATTGTACTTTGGGTTTGCGTAGCTCGTTTAGTTTTTCAACCACAGCACTGTGTGAAGCAGTTCTGTCTTCAAAATAAGCAGCAATAACTTCTTTTTCTTCGTTGGTAGCTTTGTGCTGATTTAAAATGTTCATCAAGTGCATTTTCATATGCCCATGTTGAATACCTTTTGTTGTTAAAGCACGAAGTGCAGCAAAATTTTGAGCTAAACCAGCTGCCGCCATTATTTGCATTAAAGTTCTTGCTGAAGGACGCCCCATCATGTCTAACGATAATTTTGCCATAGGGTGTAAAGCTGTTAATCCGCCTACAGTTCCTAGAGCTAAAGGTATTTCAATCCAAAATCTAAAAACACCATCTTTTACTTCGCAATGTGTTAAGCTACTATAGTGTCCGTTTTTTGAAGCGTATGCGTGCGCTCCAGCTTCAATCGCTCTAAAATCATTACCAGTAGCTAGTACAACAGCATCTATTCCGTTCATAATTCCTTTGTTATGAGTAACAGCGCGGTACGGTTCTATTTCAGCAATTTTAACTGCTTGCTCAAATTTTCTAGCAAACTTTTCCGGATTTTCACTTCCTAATTCTTCTACTTTACAGCTTACTTCTGCTCTAACTAAACACTCTGGAACATAGTTAGAAAGTATGCTCATTACGATTTCAATATCATCTTTTCTGAATGCCTTAGCTATGGCTTCTAAACAAGAATTGATAAAATTAGCGCCCATACTATCTTTAGTTTCAAAAGTAACATGAAGTTGGTAGTAGTTTGCTAGTTTATCGGTTTTGTCAACTAGTTGAATGTCTAAAATTCCACCACCGCGTTTTTCCATGTTTTTAGTAATGGATGCCGTAGCAGCATATAATTCTGTTTTATTTTGATTGAAGTACGTTTCTAGCTCTTTTTTATCACCAGCGTACATAAAATGTACTTGACCAATTTTAGTGGTAGAAATTACTTCTGTTTTAAATCCGCCTCTGTTACTCCAGTATTTAGCTACCTTAGAGGCAGCAGCAACTACTGAGCTTTCTTCAACCACCATAGGTATGGCATAACTACGCCCGTTGATTACAAAATTAGGCGCTACACCATAAGGCATGTAAAAGTTAGAAATAGTATTTTCAATAAAATCATCGTGCAATTGTTGTAATTCTTTATCTACGTTCCAGTATTGCTTGATGGTTTGTGTAATTTCTGGTTGATTATTGAAATAAGTTTTTGCCAACCAGTCTATTTTTTCCTCTTTGGTAAGTTTAGAAAAACCAGAGATCGTTTTAGACATTCTCAATTATTTTTTGGTGGTTCAAAGATACGTGAATCCTGTTAAAATAGGATTCATATTTGGTTTTTATGACTTTTTTGAGGTGATTTTTGACGATTTTTCCGTAAACTTGGCAAACTTTTTAGATAAACAACAACATAATATGAAGAAATTATTATTATTTTTTATTGGAATGTCTTCGCTTGTTCAAGCACAAAAAAAAGATATTTCTTTAGAAGATATATGGCGAAATGGCACATTTAGAGTCGATTATATGAATTCTCTAAATTCTATGAATGGAGATTTTTATTCGCTATTAAACTATGAAAACGGAAGTACTTCAGTTGATAAATATAGCTACGAGACTTTAGAGAAAGTTGCCACTATTGTAGATAGCAAAGATTTAGCGGGATTGAAAACATTTCAATCATACAGTTTTAACAATGACGAAACCAAATTGATTTTAGGAACTAACTTTAAACCAATTTTTCGTCATTCTTTTTTAGGTACATTTTACGTGTACGACATCGCTACAAAATCGTTAGACTTAATTGGTACAGATATTCAAGAGCCAACTTTTTCGCCAGATAGTAAGAAAGTAGCTTATGCTAAAGCGAATAATTTATTTATCAAAGATTTTTCTAATAATACAGTTATTCAAATAACGAGTAATGGTAAGAAGAACGAAATAATTAACGGTATTACAGATTGGGTTTACGAAGAAGAATTCGCTTTTGTAAAGGCGTTTGAATGGAATGCTGATGGTACTAACTTAGCATTTTTACGTTTTGATGAAAGCAAGGTAAAAACTTTTTCAATGGATGTTTACGGAAAAGGAAAATATCCATCTCAACATGTTTTCAAGTATCCAAAAGCAGGTGAAGAAAACGCAAAAGTTTCGTTACATATTTTCTCATTAAACTCTGGGAAAACTGCTGAAATTAGAGTAGGAGATTACGAGTATATTCCGAGAATTAACTGGACAAAAGAAGCTAATTTATTAGCTGTTCGTACATTAAATCGTCATCAAAGCGATTTAAAAATGTACTTTGTGGATGCTAACTCATACAGAAGTCATTTAGTATTGAATGAAACAGACGCTGCTTATGTAGATGTTAATGATGATTTAACGTTTTTAGATGATAATAGTTTTATCTGGACAAGTGAAAAAGACGGATTCAATCATATTTATCACTACAATAAAGATGGAGAGTTACTAAACCAAGTTACAAAAGGAAATTGGGAGGTTACTTCATACTACGGATATGATAAAGACAAGAAAACAGTTTTTTACCAATCGGTAGAAAACGGATCTATCAACCGTGGTGTTTATAGTATTTCTTTAGATGGTAAGAATAAGAAATTGTTGAGTGAAACTTCTGGGACTAACAGAGCTTCTTTCAGTAAAAATATGCACTATTTTATCAATACATTCTCCGATGCAAATACACCACCTGTGTATACTTTAAGAAATGATGAAGGAAAAGTATTAAAAACGATAAAAGACAATGCAGCTTTAAAAGAAGTTGTTGCTGAATACAATTTGAGTAAAAAAGAATTTTCAATGATTAACATCAATGGAAATAACTTGAATATGTACACGATAAAACCTGCAAATTTTGATGCTGCTAAAAAATACCCAGTGTTAATGTATCAATATTCAGGTCCAGGTTCTCAAAGCGTAAAAAACAGTTGGAATAGCTCTAATGATTATTGGCATCAAATGCTAGCGCAAGAAGGGTATATTATTGTATGTGTTGATGGAAGAGGAACAGGTTATAAAGGACGCGACTTTAAAAAAGTTACGTATATGAACTTGGTAAAGTACGAAACAGAAGATCAAATTGCAGTTGCTAAAGAATTAGCAAATTTACCATATGTAGATGCGAACAGAATTGGTATTTGGGGATGGTCTTTTGGAGGTCATATGAGTACTAACTGTTTATTAAAAGGAAACGATGTATTTGCATCTGCTATTGCAGTAGCACCAGTAACTACGTGGCGTTTTTACGATACTATTTATACTGAACGTTATATGCGTACACCAGAAGAAAACCCTTCAGGATACGATGATAACTCTCCATTAAACTATCCAGAATTATTAAAAGGAAAGTATTTGTTAATTCACGGAACAGGTGATGATAATGTACATGTACAGAACGCATATCGAATGGCTGAAGCTTTAATTCAAGCAAATAAGCAATTTGAGTGGGGCATGTATCCTGATAAGAATCACGGTATTTATGGAGGTAACACTCGTTTACACTTATTTACTAAGATGACTAATTTTATTAAAAACAACTTATAAGCATATGGCAAATTCAATTCCAATTAAACAAAAAGAGATGTTTGGGCATCCTAAAGGATTATTTTATCTGTTCTTTGCTGAATTATGGGAGCGCTTTAGTTTCTATGGGATGAGAGCCTTACTTACCTTGTACATGGTGCAGGAAATTTTTAAGGCAATTTCAGAGCGTGATGCTGCAACTGCAGTTGTTTATGCTTCTTATGGATCATTAGTATACGCTTCAACAGTTATAGGCGGTCAAATTTCTGATAAAATTTTAGGAATGCGTAGTTCTATATTTTTAGGAGGAATTCTAATGGCTATAGGACACTTTGTATTGGCTATTGAAAATGACATAGCCTTTTTTTTAGCGCTCGCTTTTATTGTTGTCGGAAATGGATTCTTTAAACCAAATATTTCAACTTTTGTTGGTTCATTATATGAAGATGGTGATGTGAGAAAAGACTCAGGATTTACCATTTTTTATATGGGGATTAATATTGGAGGGTTTGTTGCTCCACTTTTATGTGGTTGGTTAGCAGCTGAATATGGTTGGCATTATGGTTTCGGTTTAGCAGGAATAGGAATGTTAACAGGATTAATTTTCTTTTGGAGCGGAATTAAAAAGAATGTTTTTGGAGATAGGGGATTACCACCTAATGCAGAAGTTTATGAAAAGAAAATCATAGGAGTTCCTCAAAAAACACTAATTCCAATAATATCTTTTTTATGTGCTCCAGTTATAGCATATTTACTTTCAGCTTGGAAAGAAAATTATGTAAGTGGTATTTTTAAAGTAATTGGATTTGCAGTATTAGGATATATTGGATATATAATGTATAAGTCTACTTTAGAACAACGCAAAAAGCTTTTTATGGCGGTTCTTATTACATTTTTTATGACTCTGTTTTGGGGTTTTCATGAATTATCAGGAAGTGTTATTACTTTATTTGCATCTAGAAATGTAGCTTTAGATGGAATTATGAATGCAAGCCAAACAAATGCATTAAACTCTATGTTTATCATTATTTTGGCAATTCCAATTTCTTTACTTTGGGGATATTTAGCAAAAAAAAATTTAAACCCAAGAACACCTTATAAATTTGGATTAGGGTTATTATTTGCAGGTTTAAGTTTTTATATCCTATCTTTAAGTGGAGCGAGTGCAGATGAAAACGGAATGGTTCCTTTTACTTATTTATTCGTTATGTATTTCATTATATCTGTTGGAGAGTTGTTTATGTCTCCTGTAGGATTATCAAAAATTACAGATTTATCTCCAAAAAACATTGTTGCTTTTATGATGGGAGTTTGGTTCTTGTCATCGGCTTATGCTTTTCAAATAGTAGGATTTATTTCTGAACAATTAGCAGTAGAAAGTACTGATACTAATGTAGGAGGAATGCAAACATTAACTATATACACAGATGGTTTTGGGTTAATTGCGCAGTATGCTTTAGGAGCAGGAATAATTGTATTGTTGTTTTCTCCACTTATGAAGAAACTAATGGGTAACGTACACTAAAAATTAAAGAAAAATTAATTTAATTATATATGAATACAGATATAGAAAATCTATTTAAAGACAAAGTTTTAGGGCATCCAGCAGGATTATTTGTGTTGTTCTTTACTGAAATGTGGGAGCGTTTTTCGTACTACGGAATGCGTGCATTATTAGTTTTATTTTTAATTAGCTCGATTACTGATGGAGGTTTTGGTTGGGAGAAAGCTGAAGCTCTTTCTTTATACGGTACTTACACCATGGGAGTATATTTGACTCCTGTTATAGGTGGTCTTATTGCTGATAAGTTACTAGGGTACAGATGGGCGGTTATTTTAGGAGCACTTATTATGACTTTAGGTCATGCTGCTATGGCATTTGAAACGCCTTTAATGTTGTATGTTGGATTAGGATGTTTAATGGTAGGTAATGGGCTTTTTAAACCAAACATGACATCAATAATCTCTAATATGTATAAAGATCATGAAGAGAAAAAAGATGGTGCTTACTCTATTTTTTATATGGGAGTTAATGCAGGTGCATTTTTAGGAATTATGCTTTGTGGTTATATTGGTGAAAATTATTCATGGTCTTTAGGTTTTGGGTTAGCTGGTATTTTTATGTTTTTAGGAATGTTACAATTTTATTTTACACAAAATATTTTTGGAAGTATTGGATTATCTCCTAAGAAAAAATTAGCTTTAGATTCAGAAACTATAGGTAAAGATGGAGATCAAGACTTTGTAGAGGTAAATGAAGAGGAAGCTTCTAGTAAAGTAGTTTTTGATAGATTAATAGCAGTAGGTGTTTTTTGTGTTTTTACTGTTTTCTTCTGGGCAGCTTTTGAGCAAGCGGGAGGATCTATGACAATTTTTGCTGAAGAATATACTCAAAGAAATTTAGTTGGAGGATATGGTACTTTGTTTAAGTACGTAGATGCTTTATTAACAATTATACCTTTAGGGATAATCACATATGTTTTATATATTTTATTTAAGAAGACATTTGCTAAATACGCTGTAGGAAATATAATTTTGGCAGTTAGTTTTTTAGTTATTTGGGGTATTGTTGGTTGGAAAATTAATAGAGATTTTTCTAACGATCAAGTAGAAGTTCCAGCAACTTGGTTTGGTATTTTAAATTCATTGTTTATTATTACTTTAGCTCCATTGTTTTCTAAGTGGTGGGAAAGTAAATACAATATGTCTGGACCTTTAAAGTTTGGTTTTGGTCTACTATTATTGGGGTTAGGTTTTGGGTTCTTATCTATGGGATCTCAAAGTATTGTTGCAGGTGAGCCTATTATGAAGGTTAGTATGTTTTGGTTAATAGCTGCTTATTTATTCCACACTATGGGTGAATTATGTATATCGCCAGTAAGTTTGTCTTATATTAGTAAATTAGTTCCTGCGAAATGGATTGGATTTATGTTTGGTGTTTATTACTTATTTATTGCTATGGGTAATAAACTAGCAGGTACAGTAGGAAGTTATATTGAAGAGATAGAAAAGGCTTATTCAATTTCAGGTTTTTTCTTAATTTTTACTGTAATACCAATAGTTGCAGGGTTATTAATTGCTGGTTTAAACCCGTTAATGAAAAAATTAATGCATGGGGTTAAATAACCCTAAATAAACGTTAAAACAACTTTTAACAACCTGTCAATATTAAAAATTGACAGGTTTTTTTGTAATTTTGGAATACTTATTGAGACTTTAGGGGTATGAGAAAAATAATATTAGTAGCAGTTTTAGCCGTTGTTTCATTTGGAATACAAGCGCAAGAAAATAAAATAAATTGGTTGTCTTTTGAAAAGGCTATGGAAATGAATGAGAAAAATCCGAAGCCAATTTTAGTAGATATTTATACTGATTGGTGTGGTTGGTGTAAAAAAATGGATAAGACGACTTATAAAAATCAAGTAATTGTAGATTATATCAACGAGCATTATTATCCTGTAAAGTTAAACGGAGAAGCAAAAGAAGATATTTCTTTTCAAGGTAGAACTTTTAAATATCAAGCCCAAGGAAGAAGAGGGTATCATGAATTAGCTGCTGCTATTATGAGGGGAAAAATGAGTTATCCTTCAACAGCTTTTTTTAATACAGAAAGGCAATTGCTACAGAATGTTCCAGGATATTTAACTGAAGAAAGATTTGAAAAAATATTAGCTTATTTTAACCAAGACAATTATAAAAATACACCTTGGCCAGAGTTTGAGAAAAACTTTAAAAGCGCTATGTAAAACTAATCATTTAATGATGAAAACACCATTTTGACCTGTATACCAAAATGGTGTTTTTTGTTTATACGAGGTTTCTTGCCACTTGTTAATGTACGATTTGTAATTGCTACCATCAGCAATAATTTGTTGAGGTTGTATGGTAGCAATTAAACGGTTTAGATTTATTTTAGGATTGTGCTGTAAGATAATTATTGAATTTTGCAGTTTGTTGAGTTGATAAATTCCTAAGCTATCAATGATTAATAGTTGCTTGTTTTTAAATGTTGTGTAATTAAAAGTTGAATCGATTACGACTGTATTTACATTTTCCCCTATACGATAGGATTGAAATAGTTTTTCGTTTATTATAGTATCTTTTGAATTGTAAATTTGTAACTCTTTTCCTTTACGTATTCCGATTATTGAATTTCTACTTTTATGAAAAACTAGGAATTCTTTTTTGTTTTCTCTTTCAAACTTCTCAAATAAATAGACTCCTTGAAGTAAAACAACTGTACCTAAAAAATAAAAGATTCTTTTAGTGGATTTGTGTATCCATACTTGAAAAAACAATACGATAACTACATACCAAAAGAACATTGCAAGTAAGGACATAGAAATTTCTTGAAGTAAAAAGCTTTCTTGGTGAGAAATCCAACCAACAAAGCTATTCATTAAAGAAATAATGAATTGGTAACCATCAGCTAGAAATTGAGGAAGAATGTTAAGCAACGCTAAAAAGATGATAATAATTCCGAAGAGTAAAATTCCGCCCAAAAAAGGAATGATAACTAGATTGGAAAGAATAAATAAACTGGGAAATTGATGAAAATAATACAAGCTGATAGGTAATATTCCTGCTTGAGCAGCTACCGAAACGGTTAATAACCTCCACAATTTGTCTAGTAAGAAGTTTTTAGTGTTCCAAAGGTTATAAAGTAAAGGTTGTGTCCAAACAATTCCGAAAACTGCTAAATAACTTAATTGAAAGCCAACATCAAATAGAAATAAAGGGTTTATCAATAGTAAAAAGAATAGAGAGCTGACTAAAGAAAACTCAATCACTTTTTTTCGTTTAAATGATTGTCCGATAGCAATAAAAGTAAACATGGTTACTGCACGCACGACTGATGCTGATAAACCTGCGATAAAAGCAAAAGACCAGAGTAATAGTATAATACTTAAGGTTTTTATTAATATACCTTTTGGAAGTTTTTCTAAAGGTTTTAACAAATAAGATAGTAGCAAAAGTATGATCCCAATATGCAATCCTGAAATTGCTAAAATATGTATAGCGCCTGCATTGGTATAATCATCTAATAACTCTTTCGATATTTCTTGTCTTTGTCCTAATAACAAAGCATTAATAACTGCATATTCGTCTTTAGAAAAGTTGTGTTTTTGTAAAGACTGTTGAATGTTGTTTCTCACTGAAGCTGACAAACCGATTAAAGAAAAAGAAGCATTATCTACTTGTTTTAATTCTGAGTTGTTTAAAAATAGTTGATGGTAAATATGTTGTTTAGCTAAGTACTCCTTGTAATTAAATTGATGTGGATTTAATGGCGGAATCAACTCTTTAAACTCAGGTTTTAGTATAAATTGTTGATTGACTTTTAAAGGAAAACTACCACTGTCTTTTTTAATGTTTACTAAAACATTCCCTGTAGTTTTTATGTTGTTTACTTGAGTAACCTTTGCAATGTATTTAGTGTAATAATTACCAGGTTTTAAAATTTGATGAATGGTAATTACTATAGTTTCGTTTGGTTGATAGTTTTTAAAGTAATAATTGCTGTAATTTTTAGGGTTTTGGATGAATACAGCTGCTATTCCAATTAAAATAAAAACGAAAGCAACAATGATTGAAAACCAAACTTTTAAACTTTTAAGTTTTAAAATGAAAAGGACAAAAATGGTTACTACTAGAATAAGAAAGAATATAGGAAAACTATACTTCCAAATACTCTGGTAAAATTGAAGCATAATTCCTAAGATTAGAAATACTAAAAATAAAATAGGAGTATAGCTAACTAGTTTTTTCATAACTAGTTAAAGTTACAAAAAAATGAATTGATTTTTGTTAAGCTATATTATTTTATAATCTTTATTGCTCTCTAAATATTGGATGTTAGAGAGTGTTTTGTATGCATTATCAAGTTTGTCTAAATTGTCAATGTTAATTATTACTATAGTGCTTTTAGAATTATAGTCTTTAAAAGTTTTTATGGTGTTTAATGCTGGTTGAGTTTTTAATTGAGAAAAAATTTCTTGAAGCTTTTTAATCGTTTTTTGACGGTTTGAATCTACAATAATTAATTTTGTAGTTTCTTTTTTTAACAAAGCTTCATCAGATTGTGATGAGATAATTGAGGAGGAAAAATTCATCAATCTAATATTGAAATAATTATGAATTGTGTTTGTTATCTGGTTTGCTTCAGACTCTTTTTCTGTGTTTGCGAATAAGTGAAGTCTATTCATCAAAATAGCAGTTTCATCTATAGCTTTAGGAAATTTTTGTTTAAATAATTCTATAGATGTATGTATAAAATTTTCATCTATACTTTTCCCTTTTGCTAGATAATCTTCTGCTAAAGGAAATAACGCATGAGCAAAACCATCTATGTATTTATTGTTATACCAATTACCAGGGTCTATTTTATTGTGTATTTGGTTATGTGCCCAACCATTTCCTAAGGCAGTGGCTAACCCTTCATTTATAAAAGAATAAGCTAGGAAAGAGTATGGAGAGTCAGAGTTTTCAAACCAATTATTTATTTTTTGTTGAAAATAACTACTTTGACTTTTATATAATATATGACACATCTCATGAATTATAATTCCAACTCTAGATAAATAATCATTCTCTCTATGTGAAAGAAAACTACATATCAAAGCATTCCCTTTTGGAATAGCTGTTGTGTGTCCATTTTTTAGAGGAATAGGGTAGAGAATTATTTTGAAAGGGATTTTTTCACTCCATTCTGTATTGTAAAATTTGCTTATTGTAAAATATAGTTCTTCAATTTTAGGAGTATAAATGGTTAATTGATTTTTAATTCTTTCTATGTTTTTTTGCTCGTTATTCCAGATAAGTTCGTCGTAATAAACTTCTACTTCTTCTAAAAGGTTAATTAATTCTGTGTGAGTTTGATGAGGTAGAAAGCCAATAATTCGCTCACTAAAACCATTTATATTGTCAGAATTTGAAGCGGCAATCCACAATAAATCTTTAGTTGTAGTATTTGATGATCTTTTATCAGGAAACTCTTGTCTTTTAATTGAATAGTCTAAATTAAGGGAAGAATAAGAGTTAACTATTTTAACAAACTTTTCGTCGCTTTTATAAGAGTCTATAATATACTTTCTAAAAGAACTTGATGTTCCTGTTTGTCCAGAACTGGTTTCTAAAAAATTGAATAAACCAATAGTTTTGTTTACTTCAATTTGAATAAAATTATTTTGACTAAATAGTTGAAGGCTTATTACAAATGATAGAATTGAAAGTATAGTTTTCATAGTTTGTTTTTATTGAAAGACGAAATGAAAATCTAGTTGTTGCATTTTTAATAGATTAAATTTCATAAAAAAAGCAACCTCATTAGAGATTGCTTTTCAACTTAAATATTTTGTGTGGTTTTATAAAACTTCTACAAATAAGCCATCATCATTTTTTTCAACTTTGGCTAATTTGTTTTTAGTTAAACCTTTAATGGTTTTATCCCATTTTTTGTTAGATAAACCACTTTGAGTTTTTAACTCGTTTAACTCTATTTTTTCCGCTTTTTCAATCAAAGTTAACAATGCTTTTTCATCGTCGTTTAACTCAACTGTAGGAGCTTTCTTCTCTGGTTTCATCTGAGGGAAGAATAATACTTCTTGAATTGACGGATTATTTGTTAAATACATGATTAAACGATCCATTCCAATTCCTAAACCAGAGGTTGGAGGCATACCATATTCTAAGGCACGTAAGAAATCTTGATCGATAAACTCACCCGCTTCATCATCACCTCTTTCTGCTAACTTTAATTGTGCTTCAAAACGCTCACGTTGGTCGATAGGGTCGTTTAATTCAGAATAGGCATTGGCAATTTCTTTACCACAAACCATTAATTCAAAACGCTCAGTTAATTCAGGATTATCTCTATGTTCTTTACACAAAGGAGACATTTCCTTCGGATAATCAGTAATAAACGTAGGTTGAATGTAGTTTCCTTCACATTTTTCACCGAAAATCTCGTCGATTAATTTTCCTTTACCCATGGTGTTGTCAACTTCAATACCCATGTCTTGAGCAGCTTTACGAATTTCATCTTCTGTTTTACCAGTAATATCAAATCCTGTAAAATGTTTAATAGAGTCTGCCATGGTAACACGTGCATACGGAGCTTTAAAATCTACTTCATATTCACCAAAAGTAGCTTTAGTAGTTCCGTTAACAGCAATAGCACAATGTTCTAATAACTTTTCAGTAAAGTCCATCATCCAATTGTAGTCTTTGTATGCTACGTAAATTTCCATAGCTGTAAATTCTGGATTGTGAGTTCTGTCCATTCCTTCGTTACGGAAGTTTTTTGAAAACTCATATACACCGTCAAAACCACCAACAATTAAACGTTTTAAGTATAATTCATTCGCAATACGCATGTATAACGGAATGTCTAACGCGTTGTGATGTGTAATAAAAGGTCTTGCTGCAGCACCACCAGGAATAGGTTGCAAAATAGGTGTTTCAACTTCAAAATATCCTGCATCGTTAAAAAATGATCGCATTGCGTTGAATAACTTTGTACGCTTTACAAATACATCTTTTACGTGCGGATTTACAACCAAATCAGCATAACGTTGACGGTAACGCATTTCAGGATCGGTAAATCCGTCAAAGGTGTTTCCTTCAGCATCTACTTTTGGTAATGGTAATGGCTTTAAGGATTTACTTAATAATTTAAAATCTTTTACCATTACAGTGATTTCTCCAACCTGAGTTTTGAATAACTCTCCTTCAATACCTACAAAATCACCAATATCTAATAGTTTTTTATAAACTTCATTGTATAATGAGCTGTCTTCTCCAGTACAAATTTCATCGCGGTTAAAATAAACCTGAATACGACCTTCGCTATCTTGTAATTCAGCAAAAGAAGCTTTTCCTTGTATACGACGCGACATTAATCTACCTGCAATTACCACCTTTTTACCCTCTTCAAAGCTCTGTTTAATCTCTTTTGAGTTTGAATTTAATGGAAATAAATCAGCTGGATAGGGATTGATGCCTAATTCTCTTAGTTTCCCTAACTTTTCTCTACGTACAACTTCTTGTTCTGATAATTGCATGGATTAATTTTTATAAATTTTTAATGAAGCTGCAAAGATACAATCAATTGCAGAATTTACCAACGCTTAACAGATTCACTTTTTTTGTAAAAAAAACAAAAAAGTTTTGTGGTTTTAAAAAAGGTTGTATATTTGCAGGCTGTCTTTTTTAAAAGGCAGCATTTAGTTGTGTTGTTAGGTACTTTAAATAGTACCATGGTTTTGTTAACCAATGGAAAGCTTCCCTGAGATGGGTTGCTTTTTTTTTGCGATAAATTTAACTGAAAAATACGTCTTTATAGTGCCAAAAGTCAATTATAAAAAAGATCAGGTAAGTCGATGCAACTAAAAATTTAATAGTTGTAGATGTGATAAATCCTAAGAATGCGCCAAAAGATGCTTTAATAGCTCTAGAAGTATCTTTACTGTCGTATAATAATTCACCTATAAATGCACCAAATAACGCTCCGATAAACATTCCGAAAGGAATAGGAGAGAATAGCCCTATTAATAATCCAATTGTGGTACCGTAAGCACCATATTTAGTTCCTCCCAAACGTTTTGCACCTAAAGCAGGAATAAAGTAATCAATTATAAAAATAAAAATAGCAACAGCTAATGTTATGCTTAAGAAAGTCCAGTTTTGTGGGACTGCTTTTGTAAGGTGTAATAATAATAACCCTATCCAACTTGTTAATGGTCCTGGTAAAATAGGTAAGAAAGAACCTATAATTCCTAAACAAACAAAAACAAATCCTAGTAATAACAATAGTATATCCATCAAACTTTTTTATCAATATGACGAAGTTACAGCACCTTTGTTACATTTTAATAACTAAAAAATTAGTTTAAACTAATTTTTTAGTTATATTTGTTGTGTCAGATAAAAAATAAAAGATTATGAGAAAAGGAATTTTAGCTTGTGTTTTGGTTGTGTTGTTTTCGTGTAGTAAAGAAAATAAAGAGTTAATAGTAGTTAACTCACAGGGTGAAAAATATTCTAAAATAGAAAAATTAAAGCTTGATGAAAAATATAATAATTTATTAAGCCCTCAATTTTCAACAGAAGAAGAGTATAAAGAAGTAAGGAAATCTTGGTTTTCATTTCATACACAAATAGGAGAGATAGTTAAAGAGAATAATTTCAAATGGGAAGTTCAAGATAGTGCTATTATGGTGTTAAATAAGATTTATTTTAATAAGAATGGAGAGGTAGATTATTATGTTTTCAGGGTTCTTAATGAAAGTGTCCCCAATGAGAAAAAAGAATTATATGAAAAAATATTAACAGACAATGTGTCGAAAATTGAGATAAACTTAAAAAGAAATAAGCAGTTTTCACAATGTGGTAAGGTAAAGTATTCAAATTATTAATTATGAGTAAACAACTAACGAAAGCAGAAGAACAGATAATGCAAGTGTTATGGGAGTTAAAATTGGCTTCAGTAAAAGAAGTCATTGAAGAGTTACCAGAGCCAAAGCCTGCATATAATACGGTTTCTACTATTATAAGAATTTTAGAAACTAAAGAATTTGTTGGGCATAAGCCGAAAGGAAGAGGATATGAATACTATCCGTTAATAGAAAAATCTGACTATAGTAATGAGAGTTTACACAAGTTAATGGATGGGTACTTTGGAGGTTCATTTAAAAGTATGGTGTCCTTTTTTATGAAGGAAAATAAAATGGATATTCAGGAGCTAGAAAGTATTTTAAAAGAGGTAAATAAAAACAAGAAATCATGATAAATTATATCATTCAAGTAATACTGTTTCAGGTTCTTTTTGTAGCAGTATATGATTTCTTTTTAAGTAAAGAAACCTTTTTTACCAAGAATAGATGGTATTTGTTAAGCACAGCATTGCTATCATTTTTACTGCCTTTTTTTAAGATTCCAACAGTTCAAAAAGCAGTACCACAAGAATATTATATTTTATTACCAGAGGTTGTTTTATCACCTCAAAAGGTAATTGAAAAGACCGCTTGGTATCAATCTGTAAATTATTTAGATGTGTTATTTTGGAGTGGATGCCTACTTTTCTTACTTGTTTTTATAGTAAAGTTAGAGCGTGTCATCCGATTGATTGTAAAACACGGAATTATAAAAGAAGCGAATTACAAGTTGGTTTTTTTGCCAAAGAATTCTAAAGCCTTTTCATTTTTCAATTATATTTTTTTAGGAAAGGAAATTCCAGCGGAAAAACAAGAAAAAATTATCCAACATGAGTTAGTGCATAGTCAACAAAAGCACACCTTAGATCTGTTATTTTTTGAGTTTTTAAAAATAGTGATGTGGTTTAATCCTATGGTGTATGTGTATCAAAATCGTATTTCGTTAGTTCATGAATATATTTCTGATGAGGTGGTAAGTAAAACCACTCAAAAAGAAAGTTATATAAACAATTTACTCGCTGATATTTTTCAGGTCGAGCATATTTCATTCATTAATCAATTTTATAAACATTCATTAATCAAAAAACGAATTATTATGATGACAAAAACACAATCAAAAAAAGTAAAACAACTAAAGTATTTATTGTTAATTCCACTATTGGGAAGTATGGTTTTATATACGGCATGTAGCGATAACAATGAAAAGAATGTAGTGTTAGCTAAAAAAGAACAAGTTACCGTGTATATGCAAATGGGTAAAGATTATAAAAAGGAAGTTAAAGGTAAAAAGGAAACATATTTAGATTATTATCAAGGAACAGAAACACCTGAATGGAAAGAAATATCGTATAAAGATTTATTACCTGAAGAAAAATCAGAATATGACGAAGATCGTAGTAAAATGAAAGAAAAAGATAATTTATATTCTAAAACACTTGAATCTAAACTTTATATTAAACCAAATGGAAGAAAAGTATTAGCCAACATTATAGATTTTTCTAAAATAAAAGATACAAAAAAACAAAAGCTAAATGGAGAAGTAGTTCCTTTTGCGATATTAGATAAAGTTCCTACGTATCCAGGATGTGAAGAAGGTGATAAAGATTGTCTTAATAAAAGTATCCAGCGTTTTGTTTTAGGTAATTTTGATGCATCGATAAGTAAAGAATTAGGATTGTCTAAAGGGAAAAAGAGAATTTATGTTCAGTTTAAAATAGACAAACAAGGAAATGTGACAGATATTAAAGCAAGAGCACCGCATTCTGCTTTAAAACAACATGCAGAAGAAGTTGTAAGTAAACTGCCTCAAATGTTACCAGGAGAGTATGAAGGTAAAATAGTAAAAGTAGGCTATACATTACCAATTACTTTTAATATTGAGTAGATGAAATATTGTATTCTATTTTTATTACTAACAGCATCTGGTATGGCACAACAAGTACCAGATACGCTATTTTCACCTAAAGTAAACAAAAGAGCTGATAACTTTACAATTTATATAGATGAAGCTCATAATAACTTTCACACAAAAGATAATCGTTATAAGCCATTTGCAAACTTACTTGTTAAAGTGGGTTGTCAAGTAGAAGGTTTTACAAATAAATTTTCTGAAGAAAGTTTAAAAAGCACAAAGGTTTTGGTAATAGCAAATGCTTTAGTAGAAGGGGCTAGAGGTCCGTTTGTTATTCCAACCCCTAGTGCTTTTACTAAAGAAGAAATTAAAGAAGTGAAAGCATGGGTTAAAAAAGGAGGTTCTTTGTTTTTAATTGCCGACCATATGCCTTTTGCTGGCGCAAGTGAAAAATTAGCAAAATCTTTCGGATTTACTTTTTACGACAGCTTTTTGTTTGATACAAATCAACAAGGAATTTTAGATTTTTCTAAAGAAAATAATATGTTATCCGATCATCAATTAACTGAAGATATAAGTTCAATAAAAACCTTTACAGGACAAGCATTTAAAATTCCTAAGAAAGCTGAATCTATTCTAAAAGCAAATGAAAAATTGGTAGTTCATTTACCAGATACAATGTGGCGTTTTTCGTCAAAAACCAAACGTTTTTCTGCGAAAGGATTATCGCAAGGGGCAATTATGAATTACGGAAAAGGGAAAATTGCTGTTTTTGGTGAAGCTGCTATGTTTACAGCTCAATTGGCTGGTAGAAATCAGTTTAAAGTAGGAATGAATTCAGAAGGAGCAGAAGAAAATTATAAATTATTAGTAAATATTGTTACTTGGTTAACAGAAGAGTAAAAAACTATGAAAAAGAAAATTTTAAGTATTGTATTTGTAATTACATTTTTTAAAGTCGAGGCGCAAGTCTCGCCTTTTAAAACCATTGATAGTTTGGTAGGTATAGGACGTTATCAAAAAGCATTATCAGTTTTACAAAAGACAGAATCAACATTTGAGTCAAACACGAAAATGGCTGCTATTTATGCTTCTATTGATAATCATAAACAAGCATCAAAATTTTACGAAGAAGCTTTGACTTTTAAAGATGATTACTCAGTAAAAATTAAACTGGCAAATTCTCTTCAAAAAGAGCAAAAGCTAAAAAAAGCAATTACAATTTTTGAAGATCTTGTAAAAGTAGATTCAGAAAACCTGCTTGTACAGTATAAATTAGGGCAGTTATATGTTAAAACAAAGCAACCAGCTAAGGCAATTAAAACATTTAAAAACTTACTGAAACAAGACAGTACAAATGCGAATTATCATTATCAATTAGGAATTTCTTACGCAATGTTACAAAAGAGAAATTTAAAAATTGATAGTTTTTTAGATGCATATAAAAATGACGAAGAGCACATAAAAGCAATTCAGCAATTGGCATTGGCGTATACTTTCTTACGAGATAAAGATTCCGCAAATTTATTTATTAATAGGGGTTTAAAAGTTAGTCCAAATCATATTGATTTGAATAAATTAAAGATTAATAATTTATATAGAGAAAAGCAGTTTACAGAAGCTATAAAACTGCTTCAAAAAATTGATACGCTTGAACCAAACGAACATTACACACAAAAAATGTTAGGGCGTAGTTTTTTTAATTTAAAAGAATACGATAAAGCAAGAGAGCATTTTAAAAATGCAAAAGAGATAGATAAATCAGACTTTAAAGCTTATACCTATTTAGGAGATATCGATTTTGAAGAAAAAAAATTTCATAAAGCTCAGTTAAACTATATGCTAGCAACTTTTGTAGGAAAAGAACCAAGAGATGTAGAGTACTATCAACTGGCTAGAGTTTATGAAGAACTCGGAAATCCAAAACAAGAACTAAATTCTTATGTAAAAGCAGTTGAAGAGAATCGAAACAATTACAAAGCATTGTATCAATTAGCTAAAAAGAGTGAAGATTTTTATAAAGATAAAAAGATAGCATTTAAGCATTATAAAAACTATGTAAATCGTTTTGAGAGTAAAGATTCCTTATTAACTAATTATGCAAAATCACGATTAAAGGAAATTAAGAAGTATTATTTCTTAAAAGGAGAGGTTTTAGAATAACTGTAAAATTTGTATATTCATCTTAAAATCAGAAAGATGAATATTCGCTATGTTGTTTTTTTAACTTTCACATTCCTTTTCGTAGGATGTGAGTTTTTTTCAAGCGAAAAAAAGGATAGCGATAAAAATTTTAATACGGTTGTAGATTTTACTCAAGTTGATGTATCTCCAGTTTTTGACAATTGTAAAGAACTTTCTGATAGTGAAAAAGCCACTTGTTTTAGAGAAGAAATTCATACAAGAATAACGTCTAGTTTACAAGAATATCAATTTGTAAGTGAAGAAAATATAAATGAACTTGTGGTTATTGATTTGCTGATTGATATAAATGGAAATTGTATTTTAAAAAAGATAAATACTAATGATGAAATTATCAATCAGTTTCCTCAGTTAAAAGACGCAATAACATTTGCTATTGAAAGTTTACCAAAAGTGATTCCAGCAAAAAAACAGGATATTTCGGTAGCTACACAATATACATTACCCATAAAAATAACAGTAAAATAATTGGTAAACACACAATTATAAGGCTAATACTACAATAAATAGCAAATATTAGCTTGTTATAGGGTGCTGGTTTTTCTTTTTTAATTATTTGTTTTAACTGTAGAGCAGATAAGTTTAAAAGTTTTTCTTTAGGAATTGATAGGTTTATAATTCCGTTGACTTTCAATCCTTCTTTATATCCTTTGATAACTTCTGATGGATAGTTTAATAAAGAAAATCCCATTGCCCATAAACTCATAAAACCAATTGGAAGTTGTTTCCATAAACCAGTAGCTATTTCCCAACCAGCAATAAAAGCTTCTCCTTTCCAAGTGGTGTCACAATTATATAAAACATGTTGAATATCGTGAATGTGAATTACTTTTTTTCTAAATTCAGAATTAGGAATTTTTATTGAAAATAATTTAAAATGTAGGTGAAACCAATTATTGTTAACGCCTCCTTCTGGTTCTAAATTGTTTTGGATGTGAAAATTTGCTAGAGCTTCTTTTAAAATCATGTTTAGTTGTTTATACTAACAAATGTAAAAGCTCTAAAAATGAATATTCTTGATATTTATCAAGAATTTACTTTCCTCTAATTCTACTTAAAGTTTCTGGTGTAATACTTAAAAAGGAAGCAATATGTTTAGAAGATACTCTTTGAAAAAGATAAGGTTTTTTAGTTAATAACGTTTCATAACGTTCTTGGGCAGTGTGTAGTTGTAAATCATCAATTCGCTCAACTAATTCAATATAAATTTGCTGCATAAAAAGACGACCATATCGTTCGTATTTTGGATTTGTTTCAAAAAGTTGTTCTAAATCATGTATATGAACTGCATACACTTCTAAATCTTCTAATGCTTCGATATTGTATTTGCTCTTTTTTCGTTGAATTAAACTGTCTATGGTAGTAATACTTTCTTGTTCAGCAGAAAAATGAACAGTAATGTCTTTATCTTCTTTAAAGTAGAATACACGAGCAATCCCTGAAATTATAATGTAGAAATGATTGCATATAGTTCCTGCTTCATGTAATATATGGTGTTTTGGATATTTTTGATACACCATAATGTTTTGAAGTGCTAAAGCAAATTCAGGGTTTTCAAGTAGGAGAGAAGCGTTGCTATTAGAAGATTCCAACATAATTATAAATTTAACAGTTCTTCTAAAAAGCAACGAGTATTAGAAAGTCTTGGCACCTTGTGTTGTCCACCTAATTTTCCTTTTTCTTTTAACCAATCGTAAAATAAACCTTCACGAGCTTGATGTACTTTAGGCATAGAAAGCGTCATGTTATTATAACGCTTCGCTTCGTAGTCTGAGTTACAGTTTTTTAAGGAATTGTCGAGCATTTCAGTGAAAAAATCTAAATTTTCAGGTGCTTTTTTAAACTCGATAATCCATTCGTGAGCACCGTTTTTCTTTCCATTCATAAAAACAGGACCAACAGTATATTCTTTAACTTCACTATTGGTTTTATCACTCGCAGCTTTTAAAGCTTCTTCTGCATTTTCAATAATTAATTCTTCGCCAAAAACATTAATGTGATGTTTGGTACGTCCTGTAATTTTAATACGATAAGGATTGGTTGAGGTAAATTTAACAGTATCACCAATTAAATAACGCCACAAACCGCCATTTGTGGTAATAACGATAGCGTAATTAACATCTTTCTTAACTTCGGAAAGAGGAATTGCAATCGAATTTTCTCCGTTATATTCACTCATCGGAATAAACTCATAAAAAATTCCGTAGTCTAACATCAATAATAATTCATCAGAATTGTTTTGATCTTGAATAGCAAAGAATCCTTCAGAAGCATTGTAAGTTTCGTAATATTTGAATTCTTTCTTTGGAATTAACTTTTTGTATTGTTCACGATACGGATTAAAATTTACACCTCCGTGAAAATATACTTCCAAATTAGGCCAAACTTCAAGAATATTATCTTTTCCAGTTTTTTCTAGCACTCGGTTTAATAAAACTAACATCCAAGAAGGTACACCTGCTAAACTCGTAATGTTTTCGTTGATGGTTTCATCAATAATCGCTTCCATTTTGGTTTCCCATTCGCCCATTAAAGCAACTTCTTGTTTTGGTGCTGAGCTAAAATCTGCCCAAAAAGGCATGTTTTCAATAATAATTGCAGACAAGTCTCCAAAATAAGAATCGTTGTCTTCATAAATAGCCGAACTACCTCCTAATCGTAAGCTCTTACCTGTAAAAAGCTGGGCTTCTTCGTTGTTATTTATATACATGCAAAGCATGTCTTTTCCAGCTTTAAAATGGCAATATTCAATGGCTTCGTCACTTACAGGAATAAATTTACTTTTTGCATTGGTAGTTCCGCTACTTTTTGCAAACCATTTAATTTTTGTTGGCCAGAACAAGTTTTGTTCCCCTTTTCTACAACGTTCAATAAGAGGTTCTATACTTTCATATTGTTGAATGGGAACAGTGTTTGAAAAATCTTTGTAATTTTTAATTGAAGAAAAGTTGTGTTCAATTCCAAACTCGGTATTTTTAGCTGTGGATACAAGCTTATGCAAGAGTTCGTTTTGTACATCAATAGGATATTTTAAAAATAATTCTACTTGATGTTTACGCTTTTTTAAAAACCAAGAAACGATTGAATTTATAAATGGAAACGTCATAGATTAACTCTTAATTCAATTTTTTTACTGTAAGTTTGTTGAAAGCTAAAAGTAATAAAATTTAGAGAATGCAATACCAAGGAGTTTTAAAAAAAATGCCTACCGAGAATTTAACTACGGTTCAGTATTATTTAGATATGGCATCTGATTTTTTACACATGAATCAGTTGTTAAACAAAGAAATATCGTTGAGTTTTGTTACGTATGAGTGTTTAAATTGTCATTTAGAAAAGCAAATTTACCGTCAAGGTTTTTGTAAAAGCTGCTTTTTTGAAACGCCTAATGCGGGTGATTGGATTATGCGACCAGAATTAAGTAAGGCGCATTTAGGGGAAGAAGATAGAGATTTAGCGTACGAACAAAAAGTGCAGTTGCAACCACATATTGTGTATTTAGCAAACTCTAGCAATGTAAAAGTTGGGGTTACAAGAAAACAACAAGTTCCTACAAGATGGATTGATCAAGGAGCTCATGAAGCGATTGAAATTGTTGAAGTTCCAAATCGTTACTTAGCAGGAATTACAGAGGTTGCTTTAAAAGAACATGTAGCTGATAAGACTAATTGGAGAACGATGTTAAAAAACGATATTAAAGATGAAAATTTAGTAGAGTGGAGAGAGAAGTTGCAAGAGTTTATTCCAGATGAGGTACAAGAATATTATATAGCTAATAATACAGAAACAAATATTCAGTTTCCTGTTGATAAATATCCGAAGAAACCTAAAAGTTTAAATTTAGAAAAAGAACAAACATATAGAGGGAAATTAGTGGGAATTAAAGGACAATATTTAATTTTTGAAGATGAAACTGTTTTTAATGTTCGAGCCAATGAAGGATTGGTAGTGAAGATAGAATTATTATAAACAAAAAAGGCGGATTTTTTAAAATCCGCCTTTTTATTTTAATGCTTTACAGCAATATGGTTGTTGTTCAATTGCAGTTCGCTCAGAACATTTAGCGCTTCGTTTACATAAATGTCTTTTTGTAGGTTTTTATGCCACGCAAGACGTTTTTCTTCTAAAACTGAATCTTTCTTAAATAAATCTAACTCATATTTAGGAGAGTTGAATGTTAAGTTAGAATCAAACTTAAAAATGTCTTTAAATTGTTCTCCTTCTTTACTTTTTGCTTCGTTTTCTTTTTTAAAGGTGTTATAATTTAAAGAATAAATTCGTTCATCTTGGTTTTTCTTTAACCACTTAGCATAATCGTTTATTTTAACAAACTTTTCATCGTTCATAACGCGTTGTTTACTGTTATAAACTACATCAGCAAAGTTACTATAGGTATTGGTTGTTTTATAGTTGGCTTGTTGCACCTTGTCCCAAGGTAAAGCTCCTTCTAAATCACGTTCACCAAAATCCATATAACTATAACGAGTTGGTAGTGAAACATCAGAATACACTCCTTCAATTTGAGTAGAACCACCATTAATTCTATAAAACTTCTGAATGGTCATTTTTAAAGCTCCTAAATCACTTGGATATTGTTCGTAAAAACGATTGATAGGTAACACATTTTGTACTGTTCCTTTACCGTACGTTTGTTTACCTCCGATAATAACTCCACGTTTATAATCTTGCATTGCAGCAGCAAAAATTTCTGATGCTGAAGCAGAAAATTCGTTTACCATTACTACTAAAGGACCTTCCCATTGTGTTTCAGGATCAACATCTGATTTAACCTGAGGCTCTTCTCCTCGATACTTTACTTGAACAATTGGACCTTTATTGATAAATAATCCACCAATTTCAATCGCAGTTTTTAAAGATCCGCCACCATTATCACGTAAATCAACAATTAAACCTTGAACATTTTCTTTCTTTAAACGTTCAATTTCTTTTTCCATGTCCTTAGCAGCGTCTCTACGACTTAAATCATTAAAATCGATATAGAATCTTGGCAAGTTTATAATACCGTATTTTTTTCCGTCTTTTTCAACAATACTCGATTTAACAAATGTTTCTTCAAGTTCAACAACATCTCTAATAATCGGAATTACTTTAATAGATCCGTCGATTTTTTTCTTAACAGTTAAACGTACTTCTGTTCCTTTTTTTCCTTTGATGAATTTAATAGCATCGTCTAAACGCATCCCAACAATATCCAAAGGTTCTTCATCACCCTGCGCTACTTTTAAAATAATATCATCAGCTTCTAACTCACCTTGTTTCCATGCAGGACCTCCTGAGCTTAACTCAACAATATGAGTGTAAATTCCTTTTTTCTGTAAGCGAGCGCCAATTCCTTCTAACTTACCAGACATTTCTTGGTCGAAACGAGATTTGATGCGAGGTGACATGTAAGTAGTATGCGGATCGAAACCAGTAACCACACTATTTAAAAAAGTTGAATACCAATCAGCATTTTCAAGTTCACCAATACGCATGTATAGGTCATCCATGTTTTTTAACACTTTGTTTCTAGCTTCTACTTCTAATTCGTTAAAAGATTTCTTTTTAAAGGTGTTGTCCTTTTTAAACTTTTCGTCTTGCTGAGCTTCAGCATCTTCAATATTACTTAAAACCGATAATTTTAATTGTTTTCTCCAATGATTTAATAATTCAGTTTCGTTTTTTGCAAACGGAACTTTATCGTAATCAATATCAATTACTTCGTTTTTCTTGTAGTTAAAAGGTTGCTTTAATAACGAACGGTAGTTGGTTTTAGCAGCTTCCATTTTCTCTAAAAAACGATTGTAAACTAACTTGTAAAAATCAATTTTAGACTCTTTTAATTGATTGTCTATTTGATATTTATATTGAGAAAATTCTTTTAAATCTTTTTGAGTAAAATAGCGTTTGCTTGGGTCTAAACCATCAATAAAGCTATTGTAAACGTGTTCAGAAAAATCATCATTTAAATCTTTTTGAACATAATGATATCTACTTAAAATGTTTTTTAAAACATAAATAATTACTCTGTCTTTTTCAGGATCGTTATTTGGAAGTGTATTCGAACTAACTGAGTTCGAAAATAAAAGTGTAATTGCTAAAAAAGGAACAATAAATTTCGTCTTCATAAAATCTTCTATCTTTTAATTTGTGTTGAGTGGTTGTACTGCTAAGCTACTAAAATAATGCCAATATTTTTAGTTTTGGTGCTTTTTATAAACACCTCTAAAAACTTCTTTAATTTTTTTTCGGTTTTCGTCTAAATAATTCCATACTTGAGTTACAGAAGCATCTTCGTTTTTTGTCCAAGTAATTTCGTTGTAGTAGTTTCCTTTATCGCTTTGTATAAGGTCGCTACTTAAGGTCATCGTTCTGTTACTGAAAGTACCTTTTAAAACGAGAGAAAATCCGGTATTGTCAATCCAAAGTTGATTCCAAGTATTGTCACTTTTATTAAAGTAGTTATAACTTGTACCTTTACTTTTTGAAGTTGTTGAGGTCCAATTTTCTTGAATAGCACAAGCATTTGGCATTTTTACAATTGTATTATGACCAATTAGTTTTCCTTGAGTATTATAAACATCCCAATCTCCAACCCAAAAATCAAATTGGGTGTAGGTAGCATCACTACAAGGTACGCTAGTACTGTTTTGTGCAGAAACGATTGAAAAAAAAGAAGAAATAATAAAAACGGTTACATAAACAATAATTCGTACCATAACGTTTGCGTTTGATTACTACAATTTTACGATTAAAATAAACCAAACTGTCTTTACAAAATGTTAAAAAAAGTATCCTTTTTTTATGTTACATTTGTTGTAAAACTTACTTAGTATGCATGATAGACCTTTGATTTTAGTTACCAATGATGATGGAATTACCGCACCAGGTATTCGTATGTTGATTGAAATTATGAATAAAATAGGAGATGTAGTTGTCGTTGCTCCTGATAGTCCACAAAGCGGAATGGGGCATGCAATTACAGTTGATAATGTATTGCATTGTAATCCTATTACGATTGATGAAGGTCCGCAAATTGAGTATAGTTGTTCGGGTACACCAGCCGATTGTGTTAAAATGGCAAAAAATGAAATTTTAAATCGCACACCCGATTTATGTGTTTCAGGAATTAATCACGGATCAAATTCGTCAATCAATGTAATTTATTCTGGTACCATGAGCGCAGCTGTCGAGGCAGGAATTGAAGGAATACCTGCGATTGGTTTTTCATTATTAGATTTTGATTGGCATGCCGATTTTAGAGCAGCACGTAAGTTTATCGAAAAGATAGTACTGAATGTGCTTTTAAACGGATTACCAGATGGAGTTGTACTGAACGTAAATATTCCGAAGTTAAAAGAAAATGAAATTAAAGGAATTCGTATTTGCCGTCAAGCAAATGGTTATTGGAAAGAGAATTTCGACAAGCGTAAAAGTCCGTTTGGTAAAGAATACTATTGGTTGTCAGGTGAATTTATAAACAGAGATAAAGGACAAGATACCGATATTTGGGCGTTAGAGAACGGATATATTTCAGTGGTACCTGTTCAGTTTGATATGACAGCACATCACGCAATTCAAAAATTACATACATGGGACATATAAAAAAGGAAATATTAATAGGAATACTAGTTTCATTAGCTGCAACTGCCTGTGGTTTCTTCATTTATTTAGAATATATTTCTGATTTAGGTATGAGCGAAACCATTAGTAAAATAAAGCAAGGTGGAGTTTTAGGTTCGGTAATTGCTTTAGCAGCGATTCCTAATTTATTTGTGTTTTGGGTGTTTTTAAAGAAGAAACAAGATTACCGAGCACGTGGTGTTTTAATTGCAACTATTGCAATAGCATTATTCACAGCAATACTAAAGTTTTTCTAATTTAAATAGATGAAATATTACATTCTTGTTGGGGAAGCTTCGGGAGATTTACACGGAGCCAATTTGATGAAAGCGTTATTAAAAGAAGATCCGAAAGCTGATATTCGTTTTTGGGGTGGAGATTTAATGAAAGAAGTTGGCGGTACACTTGTAAAGCATTATAAAGAACGTGCTTTTATGGGCTTTATTGAGGTGTTGATGAATTTGAGAAAGATTTTAGGAATGATTTCTTTCTGTAAAAAAGACATTGCTCAATTCAATCCTGACGTGCTTATTTTTATTGATAATTCCGGCTTCAATCTTCGCATTGCAAAATGGGCAAAACAACAAGGGTTTAGAACCAATTATTATATTTCACCACAAGTTTGGGCAAGTAGAGCAGGTAGGGTAAAAGATATTAAACGCGATGTTGATGAAATGTTTGTGATACTCCCGTTTGAAAAAGAGTTTTATAAAAAGTATGATTATAATGTTCATTTTGTTGGACACCCATTAATTGATGGAATTGCAGGTAGAAAGCAAGTGTCGATTGAAAAATTCAGAAACGAACACAATTTAGGACATAAAGAAATCATAGCGTTATTACCAGGAAGTAGAAAGCAAGAGATAACTAAAATGTTATCAATTATGTTGTCTTTAGTTGATGATTTTCCTAACTATCAGTTTGTGGTAGCAGGAGCACCAAGTCAGTCGTACGAGTTTTATCAAGAAATTATTGGTGATGCGAACATCAAATTCATCAACAATAAAACTTACGATTTGTTAAGCGTTTCTCATTCAGCTTTGGTAGCATCAGGAACAGCAACTTTAGAAGCAGCCTTGTTTAAAGTGCCACAAGTGGTGTGTTATAAAGGCAGTAATATTTCCTACCAAATAGCAAAACGAATTATTACGTTACGTTATATATCGTTGGTTAATTTGATAATGGATAGAGAAGTGGTAAAAGAATTGATTCAAAGTGATTTTACCAAAGAAAATTTAAAACACGAATTAGAACGTATTTTACAACCAGAACATCGTGAGCAATTGTTTTTATCGTATTTTGATTTAGAACAAAAGTTAGGAGGAAAAGGCGCTTCCGCAAAAACAGCGAAATTGATTGTTTCTGGAGTAAAAAAATAATGTCATTACGAATGAAATGAAACAATCTTTTAATGGTTATAAAGATTACTTGGGTTTAAAAACAATCTCGTAGTGACGAATTTTAAATAATATAGATTAATGATTAAAAAACTCCTCATACTTTCGATATTTTCTTTTTTAATGATTTCTTGCGGATCGTCTAAAAACGTACGTAATTATTCAACTTCAAAAACTGTACATACACAAGAAAAAGCTGAGAACAAGACAAAAGAGGAGGTAACCGTAGCTGATAAAATTGTATGGACTGCGGTTAGTTATAAAGGAATTCCGTATCGTTTTGGAGGAACTACCGAACAAGGAATGGATTGTTCAGGTTTGATTTATACGTCTTTTCAGCAACGAGAAGTACCCATTGCTAGAACTTCTCGTGAAATGTATGCGCAAGGTACAAGCATTCCGTTAAGAAAGGTGCAAAGAGGCGATTTGTTGTTTTTTAAAACCGCTAGAAAAAGAGGGAAAGTTAACCATGTAGGTTTGGTTACTTCGGTTAGTAATGGAGATATCCGTTTTATTCATTCAACATCATCTAAAGGAGTTATCGTTACTTCGTTACACGAAGATTATTGGAAACGTGCTTTTATTGAAGCCAAACGAGTGTTATAGTCATGAAAAAGCAATTGTTTTTATTGGTTATTTTACTTTTTTTTGTAGTTTTTAGATATATAAAACAAGGTGAATCAGACACCATAAAAACAGATATTAAAAAACCGAATGTTACCAAAGTAATTGATATTGCCAATTCTTATTTAGGAGTTTCTTACAGAGCAGGAGGTGCCACTCGTAAAGGAATGGATTGTTCTGGTTTGGTAAACACATCTTTTAAACAAATAGGAATACAATTACCACGTTCATCAAGTGCAATGAGTACCCAAGGAACTAAAGTAAGTTTAGATTTGGTACAGCCGGGTGACTTGTTGTTTTTTGATATTTCTAGTTTAGACGGAGGGATAAATCATGTAGGGTTGGTAACCATGATTAAAGATGATGAGGTGTTTTTTATCCACTCTACCACCTCACAAGGTGTTATTGTTTCTTCAATGAACGAAATTTATTGGAAAGGAGAGTTTGTTGTAGCTAAGCGATTTTTTTATTAAATTTATTTCCTTAATAATGAGAAATGTCCTGTTATTATTTCACCCTTTAGAGTTATTGCTTTAAACCAATAATCATTTGTTGGCATAGTTTTACCTTGTTGATTTCCATCCCATCCAACATCAAATTGGGTAAGAGTTTTTATTTTTTTTCCAAATCTATCATAAATAGTTATAGATTTTATATTTAATTTATTATTAATATTGTTTGGCCAATTATCATTTTTGCTATCATTATTAGGAGTGAAAAAGCTTGGAAAATAAATTATGTTTTCTTCGGGTACTGGGTCTGGATCAGGATTTACACAAACAATTGTTATTAATTTAAATGAAGTAAAATTGAAACAGTTAGGGTTGTTTTTATGACTAACTTTTACAGTTATTATTTCTTCATTAGGTATTGTGTTTTTATAAGAAGATAATTCTGATGAATCAATTAAATTATTACTACCATTTAAAAATTCAACGACTAAGTCATTGTTAGATGATAAAATTTCTGTATTAATTTTTGATAAATCAAATGTAGCGTATCCATCATTATTAAAATCACATGTATCAATATCTTCAAGACTATCTATTTCTGGAGGACTTGAAACGATAACATTAATTGTTTTAATTTGGGTACATAAAGAACTGTCAGAAAAGGTAAGATGGTAAAGTCCAGAATTTACATCGGAGACATTTGAGATAATAGGGTTTTGTTCACTGCTACTAAAACCGTTTGGTCCAGTCCATTTATACGATAAACCAGAAGCCGCATTAAGATTAAGTTGTTCACCAACACAAATATTTATTTCGGAAAAATTAATTTGGGTGTTGTTATTTGAAGATTTCATTTCAAATTTAAGTAACCAGTAATCCCATGAACCATTGGTGTTTTCAGTTTTATCTCCAGAAATGTTTGATGTAGACCATCCTCCGATAACATAACTACCATCATTAGCCTGAATTATTGTTCTTAATTGATCAGTGTTTGAACCTCCAATAGTTTTATCCCATTCAAAGTTTCCATTTTTATTAAGCTTAACTATCCAATAATCATTATCTCCTACAGGAGATTCAGTTTTATATGCAGAAATATCGGAAAAAGTGGCTGCACCAATAATTATTCCTTCATCTTTAGTTTCTCTAATATTAGCTAGCGAATCAGTACTATCACCACCAATTGTTTTATCCCAAATTACATCTCCGTTTCATTTATCTTAACAAGCCAAATATCTGTTGAGATGCATACTGAATTTTCTGTTTTTTCACTTGAAATATTTGAGGATGCTTCACCACCAATTAAATAATTTCCATCAGAAGTTGGTATTATGGATTGCGCATAATCTCCATTATCTCCTCCAATTGTCTTGTCCCAAATAATATTTCCAGAGCTATCAATTTTTATAATCCAATAATCTCCTCCAAAACCTCGAGAATTTTCCGATTTTTCTCCAGAAATGTTTGACGTAGATGATGCAGCTAATATATATCCTCCATCATTAGATTTAATAATAGAACTTAAAGTTTCACTACCATTACCACCATAAGTTTTTTGCCACTCAATGTTTCCTGTAGAGTCTATTTTTATTATCCATACGTCGTTGTTGTTTCCTCTTGAATTTTCAGTTTTATCTCCAGAAATATTCGAATCAGATTGACCTCCCATTAAAAAACCACCATCATCAGTTTCTATAATAGACCAAAGTCTATCAACACCATTTCCTCCATAAGTTCTATCCCAAAGTATATTTCGATTAGAATCTAATCTTATAACCCAATAGTCGTCGTTCCCTCTTGAATTCTCAGATTTTTCACCAGATATATTTGAATTACTATATCCACCAATAATGTATCCACCATCTTTTGTTTGTTTTGTACTTGAAGCTGTGTCTCTATTGTTACCTCCTATGGTTTTTTGCCATATAATTTCACCTGAAGAATCGTCTATTTCTACTATCCAACAATCAGATAATCCTCTAGAGTTTTCAGTTTTATCTCCAGAAATATTAGATTGGGAAAACCCACCAAAAATATAATTTCCATTTTTTGTTAATTCAACAGAAAAAGGATGTTCATCTCTATTACCCCCAACAGTATTTTGCCATTTTATGTTTTGGGAAAAGACAGCAGTAAGATTATAAAATGTTATTATGAATAATAAGCAATTTTTAATTAGTTTTTCTTTCATTGTTTTTTCATATAATGTGTGCAAATATAAGTAAACAATTAAAAGAATTTTTCTTAAAAAAATAGTCTAAGATGTGAAGATTATGAGGGGGTAATTACTTTTTATTTTTTGTTAGATATAAGTAGAGTTGAAATAAAAGGTTTTTTTGTTAAGTGATAATTTTAAACTGTTTCACAGTGTTTCTTTATTTTAGTAATGACAATGTGTAGTCAAACTAAAAAAGCAACCTCGTTAGAGATTGCTTTTAATTTTTTCATGTAATAGCTGTTAATTTAACATGCTCCATAATTTATCTTTCAATTCCATAAGCCCTAGTTGAGCAACAGATGAAATAAATAAAGTGTCAATACCTTTAGGTAAATCTTGTTTAATTTCTTCTTTTAATTCGTCGTCTAACATATCCGATTTAGAAATGGCTAATAAGCGTTGCTTGTCTAACAATTCAGGGTTGTGTTTGCGTAATTCATTCAATAAAATTTCATATTCTTTTTGAATGTCATCACTATCGGCAGGAATTAAAAAGAGTAGGGTAGAGTTACGCTCAATATGACGCAAAAAGTGATGCCCTAATCCTTTTCCTTCAGCAGCTCCCTTAATAATTCCAGGGATATCAGCCATTACAAAACTTTGATGATTACGGTATTCAACAATTCCTAAATTAGGTTTTAGAGTTGTAAAGGCATAATCAGCAATTTTAGGTTTTGCTGCGGTAATAACCGATAGTAAAGTTGATTTCCCAGCATTAGGAAAACCTACCAAACCGACATCAGCTAAAATTTTTAACTCGATACGATACCATCCTTCTTGTCCGTCAATACCTGGTTGTGCATAACGAGGTGTTTGGTTGGTAGAAGATTTAAAGTGCCAGTTACCACGACCACCTTTACCACCTTCTAATAAGATAATATCTTGTCCGTCTTCAACAACTTCAAATAAAACTTGATCAGTATCAGCATCACGAATTATGGTTCCCAAGGGAACAGGAATGATAACATCCGACCCATCATGACCTGTACTGCGACTCGCACTACCATCTCCACCGTGTTCTGCTCTAAAATGACGTTTGAATTTTAAATGGAAAAGTGTCCACATATTCTTATCACCACGAATAATTACGTGACCACCACGACCACCATCACCACCATCAGGTCCACCTTTCGCGATGTATTTTTCGCGATGTAAGTGTGCTGATCCACGACCACCTTTACCCGATGATGCGTAGATTTTAATATAGTCGACAAAATTTCCTTCAGTCATTCTTTCTAAATTGTTTGTTCTTTGTTCTTAATTGAACAAGAGTAAATTCAATTAACGTCATTACGAGAAATTATATTTTCGAAGTAATCTGTTTGATAGATTCCTTAATTTCACTCGAAATGACGTTAGTTTTATAATGTATCAAATACTTCTGATAAACGTTGTGTAATATCTTCAATAGAACCTACACCGTTTACTCCGTAATAATTACCTTGAGCTTCGTAAAAATCTTTTAAAACAGCTGTTTTGGTATTGTATTCGTTAAAACGATTACGGATTTTACTTTCATCCGTATCGTCTGTACGTCCGCTTGTTTTTCCTCTTTCTAATAAACGCTCAACTAATAAATCTTCTGGTACTTCTAAAGCAACCATACCGTTAATGCGCTCTCCTTTTTCAGCTAAAAAAGCATCTAAAGCTTCTGCTTGCGATTGGGTACGAGGAAAACCGTCGAAAATAAAACCAGCAGCATCAGCATTTTTGTTCACCTCTTCTTTTAGCATGTTAATAGTAACTTCATCAGGAACTAAATCACCAGCATCCATATATGTTTTTGCTAATAAACCTAATTCAGTTTCATTTTTAATATTAAAACGGAATACTTCTCCTGTAGAAATGTGTACTAAATTGTATTTTTCTTTTAAAACTTCTGCTTGAGTACCTTTTCCTGCACCTGGAGGACCGAATAATACGATGTTTTTCATTTTGGGTTGTGTTGTTAATTGGTAAATAGCGGGTAAATTTCTACCGTAACCTTTGTAATCTAATCCGTAACCAACAATAAATTTATCTTCTATACTTTTTCCGACATAGTTTATTGGTAATTCTTTACGATATACATCTGGTTTGTAAAAAAGCGTTGCTATTTTTAATTCTTTGATGTTTTTTGTTTTAAAGATTTCGTAAATCTCTTGAAGGGTGGTACCAGTATCAATAATATCTTCTAAAATAACTACGGTACGATCTGTTAAATCTTCATTAAGACCTATTAAATTTTTTACTTTTTCTGTTGATGTTGTGCCTTCGTAAGAAGCTAATTTTACAAAGCTCATTTCACAATCTCCTTTATACTGACGTAAAAAATCGGCAGTAAATACGAAACATCCATTTAAAATTCCGATAAAAAACGGAACTTCTTTTTTAGGTAAGTCGTTTTGTACTTGTTCAGCCAATGAAGCAACAATTGTTGAAATTTCTTCAGCAGAAATAAATTCTTTAAAGTATAAATCGTGAAGTTTTACTAGTTTCAAAAGCTTTGTTTTGTTTAGTCACAAGAGGTAAAAGTTAATAACAACTTACGTGTTTGCTTTAGCTCTGTGAGGTTTTTATCTTAAAATTAGAAAATGCAAAGATAGGTGCTTGATATTAAATGAAAAAACCGTTTTGAATAAACTTCAAAACGGTTTTATGTATGTTTATTTTTGGGTTACTTCTTGTCTTCTTTTTTTGAAGCATCAAACATAATTGGAGTTGCTACAAATAATGAAGAGTAAGTACCTACTGCTACACCAATGATTAATGCGAACATAAATCCTTTAATACTATCTCCTCCAAAGAAGAAGATTGCTAACATTACTAATAATGTTGTTAAAGAGGTGTTGATGGTTCTACCTAATGTGCTATTTAAAGCTTTGTTAACTAGGTTAGCAGTAATCGAGCTTTTACCTTCTGTAAATTCTCTAATTCTATCAAAAATTACCACGGTATCGTTTAACGAGTAACCTACTACTGTTAAGATAGCTGCGATGAATGATTGACCGATTTCCATATCGAATGGCATTACTTTGTATAGTAAAGAGAAAACTCCTAATACAACTAATACATCATGGAATACAGCCACTACTGCACCAATAGAGTAAGACATTCTTCTAAAACGTAATAAGATATATAAGAAAACTACAATTAACGATCCTAATACAGCCCATAAAGCAGCTTGTTTAATATCATCGGCAATTGTTGGCTCTACTTTCATATAACTCATAATTCCGTTTCCTGCTTTTTCAAAACCAGGTTTAAAATCCTCGTAAGAAGTTGTTCCTAAATAAGGTTTTAATCCGTTGTATAAAGCAGTTTGTACTTCGTTGTCAACTTCTTTGTTTTCTTCGTCAATTTTAAAGGCAGTAGTAATTTTTAATTGGTTGTCTGAACCAAAAGTTTTTACTTCAGGAGCATTTTCTCCTAAGAAAGATTTTAAACTAGCTGCTACTTCGTTAGCTTTCATTGGTTGATCGAAACGTACAACGTAAGAACGACCTCCTTTAAAGTCAACTCCTTGCTTTAATCCTAAAGTAATCATAGATACTAAACCAACAGCGATAAAGAATCCTGAAACGATATACGCTAACTTACGTTTTTGTAAGAACTCAATATTGATGTTCTTAAACCAGTTTTTAGAGAAACCAGTGTTAAATGGTAAAGCTGTTCCTTTTTCTACAGCTCCGTCAATAAATAAACGTGTAATAAATACTGCAGTAAATAATGACGTTGCAATACCAATCATTAATGTTAATGCGAAACCTTTAATAGGTCCTGTACCGAATACATATAAGATAATACCTGTTAATAAGGTTGTAATATTTGCATCGATAATTGCAGATAAAGCTCCTTTAATACTAAATCCTTCATCAACTGAATCAGCTAAGTTTTTTCCTCCGTTTAACGCTTCTTTAATTCTTTCGAAAATAATTACGTTCGCATCTACCGACATACCAATAGTTAAGATAATACCTGCGATACCTGGTAATGTTAATACTGAATTAAATGAAGCTAAAATTCCGAAGATAAATAAGATATTAACTACTAAAGCTACGTTTGCATATAAACCAGCTCTACCGTAGTATAAGAACATCCATCCTAATACTAATAAGATTGCTAATGCGAATGACCACATACTAGCATCGATAGATTCTTGACCTAATGATGGACCAACAATTTCTGATTGAATAATACGAGCAGGAGCAGGTAATTTACCAGCTTTTAATACTGTAGCAATATCTTGTGCCTCTGTAACAGTCATTGATCCACCTGAAATAGAAGAATTACTACCTAATTGTTGATTAATAACTGGCGCAGTATATACGTAGTCATCTAATACAATGGCAACAAATTTTCCTATGTTTTCTCCTGTTAATTTAGACCATTTCTTAGTTCCTTCACTATTCATCATCATAGAAACTATAGGCTTACTAACTTCGTCGTAATCTTGTTTTGCGTCTGCAATTACATCACCTTGAATAGGTGCTTGATCATTTCTGTTAGATTTTACAGCATATAAGCTAATCATCTCAAATAACTCTGCATCTTCGCTTTGAGCGTTTCTTTGAGGCGTAAATGGCTTATAGTCCCATAAGAATTTTGCATAACGTAAATTAGCTGGTAATAAAGCTCTAACTTCTTTATTTCTTAATAAGCTATTTACTTTTGCAGTATCTGAAACTTTTGCGTAACCAACAACCGAACTTACTTGCGATAAATTTGGTTGTAAGTAAGTAAATAACATTTTTTGATCAGCAACTTTAGTAGAATCAGCAGATTCACCTAATAAATCATCGATACTATCTGTTTTTGTAGAATCTTTTACAGTTTCAGTAGTTGAATTATCTTTTAATAATTCGATAGATTTTAAGTTTGCTTGTTCAAAGTAAGGAACTACATCTGCATTGGTGTAAACTTCCCAAAATTGTAATTCAGCAGTACTTTGTAATAATTTTTCAACACGCTCAATATCTTTAGCTCCTGGTAATTCAACTTGAATTCTACCAGAAGTTCCAATACGTTGGATACTTGGTTGTACAACTCCAAACTTATCGATACGACTACGTAATACTTCAAAAGCAGTGTTGATAGAAGTGTTTATTTCTTCTTGTAAAGTCGATTTAACCTGCTCGTTTGTTTTGTTGAAGTCTATTTTGTCGCGTAAAGCTTTGGTTCCAAAAATGCTTGGGTCACTTAATTTAGTGCTTCCGTTGCTTAATTTTTCAAACTCACTATAGAATAAATCTAAGTAATTCTCTTGACTGTCTTTTTGAGCTTCGTCAGCATTTGCTAAAGCTTGTCTAAAAGTTGTGTTTTGAGAATCGTTAGATAATCCGATTAAGATATCTTTTACCGATACCTGTAAAATTGCATTAATACCCCCTTTTAAATCAAGACCAAGGTTCATTTCTTTATCCTTGATGTCGTTGTAAGAGTACTTTGCAAATCCTAAATTTACTACCTCTTTGTTAGCTACGCTATCTAAGTATTTTCTTTCAAATCTTGCTAAAGCTCTACCATTGTTATCACTAACATTTGCTTTCGCATACTCTTTCGCACTGTCTTCTACCTTGTTGGCAAAGAACGTGAACGATAATTGATAAATACTTACTAAACCAAAAAGTATAGCAAATAATTTAATTAATCCTTTGTTTTGCATTGTAAATAATTTAAATCGACTTTATTTTAAAAACGTGCAAATATAGCGTTTCGTTAAAAAAAAAGCCAATTCTTTTATCATATTTACGTCTTAAAGAAATATTTAGGTAAAATTTGCTAATAAATGTCAGTTTTTATAGGGATTTTATTGTGTATCTTTACTTACTTTTTTACAAAAACAAATAACTTAAACTTAATTCGCGATGGCGCATTTAACAGATATTGAAATTGCTCAAGCAAAAGAATTACAACACATAAAAAACATAGCCAACAAACTACACGTAAAAGAAGATGATTTAGAAATGTATGGTAAGTACAAAGCTAAATTGCCACTGAGTTTAATTGATGATGAAAAAATAAAAAATAACAATCTTGTATTAGTTACTGCGTTAACACCAACACCAGCTGGTGAGGGAAAAACTACGGTTTCAATCGGGTTAACTGAAGGATTGAATAAAGTAGGAAAACAAGCAACAGTAGTATTGCGTGAACCATCATTAGGTCCAGTATTCGGAATTAAAGGAGGAGCTGCAGGAGGTGGATATTCGCAAGTGGTGCCTATGGAAGATATCAATCTGCATTTTACGGGTGATTTTAACGCAATTGAAAAAGCGAATAATTTATTATCTGCTTTAATTGACAACAATTTACAAAGTACTGTAAATAATTTAAATATCGATCCTCGTACTATTTTATGGAAACGCGTAATTGATATGAACGATCGTGCTTTACGTCAAATAACAATCGGTCTTGGAGGAACTGCTAACGGAATTCCACGAGAAGACGGATTTAATATTACTCCAGCATCTGAAGTAATGGCGATTTTGTGTATGGCTACCTCTTTTGACGACTTAAAAGAGCGTTTAGGAAATATATTTATCGGTTTTACTTTTGATAAAAAGCCTGTTTTTGCACGCGATTTAAAAGCTGAAGATGCGATGGCTATTTTATTAAAAGATGCAATTAAACCTAATTTGGTACAGACATTAGAAGAAAATCCAGCAATTATTCATGGTGGACCTTTTGCTAATATAGCTCAAGGAACCAACACGATTATTGCAACTAAAATGGGATTGTCTTTGTCTAATTATGTGGTTACCGAAGCTGGTTTTGGTGCCGATTTAGGAGCAGAAAAATTCTTAAATATCAAATCACAATATGCAGGTTTAAATCCAAAATGTGTTGTTTTAGTTGCTACTGTAAGAGCGTTACGTCATCACGGTGGTTCGCCTAAAGAAGAATACAACACGCCAAGCCTAGAGCGTGTTAAAAACGGATTTAAAAATTTAGAGAAACATATTGAAAACATTCGTAAGTTTAATATTGAACCTGTAGTGGCAATCAATTCGTTTATTTCTGATTCTGATGAAGAAGTAGCATATGTAATAGATGCTTGTGCAAGTTTAGGGGTACAAGCTGTAGTTTCAGAAGGATGGGATAAAGGAGGCGAAGGAACTAAAAACTTAGCAAAAGCTGTGGTTGATGTTGTAGAAAATAAAGCCACACAGTACAAACCATTATACGATTGGAAAAGTCCTGTAGTTGAAAAGATAGAAACTATTGCTAAAGAAATTTACGGTGCAGCTAAAGTAGAGTTTGATAACAAAGCAAAATTAAACCTACGTAGAATTGATCGATTAGGGTTTAACGAGTTTGCAGTTTGTATGGCAAAAACACAAAAATCGTTTTCTGATAATGAAAGTTTAATTGGAAGACCAGAAAATTTTACGGTAACCGTTCGTGAAATAGAAATTGCCGCAGGAGCACAATTTATCATTCCGATCTTAGGGAAAATGATGCGTATGCCTGGGTTGCCTGCAAAACCAGCATCAGAAAATATGTCGATTGATAATAACGGAGTGATCTCAGGATTGTCTTAATAGATAACATAGTAAATAAAAATCCCGAGTTAGTAGCTCGGGATCTTTTATGTTGTATTAGTAAGGTGTCGCAATCGGTTTTGGCTATGGTTTAGTTGTGGTGAATCAGTTATGATTTTTCCGCTGTAACTGAAAGATAGTAAATTGTTGTAGCCAGTTGTTTTCAGAAACTAAATGTTCGTTTTTGTCTTTTCATTCTCATATCTAATATGATTCCAATTCCAATTATTAATAAAGCAACTAAAATCACTCCTGTTTTAATGCTGTAATCGATGTTTTTTTGAACACCAAAAGCTACAGCAAATGAAAGTCCAAAACTTGCAGTCCAAGTCATGTAATAATTTTTTGGCACAAAACGTAATTTATTTTTTAAGTACTTTCTAAACTTTGTCAGTTTATGTTTGAATATTTCATTACTAAAAGATGGGATTTTTTCAAGTTCTAAATATTGTAGATAATTTTCGATTCCTTCTCTCTGTTCAGTACTTAAATCCTTTTCTTTTAGTTTCTGTAAAATTCCTATAAATTTTTCAAATGTTTTTATTTCTGATTTTTCATTTGTTTTAGAAAGTTGTTTTTTTAGAAAAATAATAGTTGCTTTTAAATCGCTCGTTTCCTTCATAGAATTTGAACCAATTAATTCGGTCAATTCTACATCTAACGCAATTGCTATTCTTTTAATCGTTTCACCTGTTGGTTCCGATTCATTGTTCTCAATTCTTTGGATTGTTCTCAAACTTACACGTGATTCATCAGCTAAATATTCTTGAGACATTCCACGAGTTGTTCTTAGTTCTTTTAAGTTTTTTGCTAAATCTTTTGTTTCCATTTTAAATGTTATTTATTATTTCAGCAAATCTATATCAGAAACATATTTACTTGTTACGTCAAGTTAACGTCATCTTTACGTCAATTAGTTACTGCGATTAAGATGTTAGTCGTTTTTAATGATTGATACCGTCCGATAGCGAAGTTATCGTTTTAAAAGTTAAGAATCAAACAAAAAAAGCAACTCCTAGTTGGGGTTGCTTTTTTGTTATTATAATAGATAGCGTTTGTTAATTCACACCACGCTGTTTGTTAATTTCGTCTTGTAGCTGTCTTCTTAGCTTTTGTTCTTTTTCAATAGAGTTTCTTTTGTATTGCTCAAACTCTTCCTCAGTTTCTGTTAACAAGCTTTTTGTTTCTTTGGTAACAACATTACTATTGTTAAATCGATAAATAAAAAATGCTAAGCCAGCAAGAAGTGCAAAAATAATTCCCCAAACAATAGTGTTATACGTTGATTTGTTAAGCGGAATTCCAACAAAAGATATAGCATCTTCTTTACCGATAGAAGTCGTTAAATCAGTGTTAAGTGTATCAATTTTTGCTTGTAACTCATCAATGCTCTTTTGCTGTTCGTTTATTTTTAACTGTTTAGTTTGTGCGTCTTTTTTTAGTACAGTAACACTATCTAATACATTTTTTTGAAATGATAAAAATGTAGTTCTTTTTATCATTTTATATTCTTGCCAGTTATTAGAAAGTCTGTATGTTTTTAAAAATTGATTTTCGATAGTATTAGGCAACGCCTCTACTTCAGTTTTAGATAATTGTGTTTGTGCTACTACGTTTTGTGTGAAAATGAAGATGAATACTATTTTTAAAAATTTCATAGGATAAATATTTTCGTTCAAATATTGAATTTAATATGGGTTTAAAAAAACCCAAACGTAAAGGTTTGGGTTTTTAGTATAAGCAAGGTTATGAAACTTATTTTACTTTTTCTACAATGGCCTTAAAAGCTTCTGGGTTGTTCATAGCTAAATCAGCTAAAACCTTACGGTTTAATTCGATGTTGTTAGCTTTAACTTTACCCATAAACTGTGAGTAAGACATTCCGAACTGACGAGCTCCAGCGTTAATACGTTGAATCCATAAGCTACGGAAGTTTCTCTTATTGTTTTTACGGTCACGGTATGCATAAAGCATTCCTTTTTCAACCGCGTTCTTTGCTACTGTGTAAACGTTTTTACGACGTCCAAAGTAACCTTTTGCTTGCTTCAAGATTTTCTTTCTTCTATTTCTTGAAGCTACTGAATTTACTGATCTTGGCATAATTCAAATGTGTTTTTGTAGTAGGCGACTTATTTAAAAGTTCTTAATGGGCCCAACTCCATGGTTAATAATTAATTTACTACCTAGCTAACAATTATTTTAATACTAATTGTTGCTTAATGTTAGCTTCATCAGACTTGTGTACTAATGTAGCGTGTGTTAATGCAAGCTTACGTTTTTTAGACTTCTTTGTTAAGATGTGGCTTTTAAACGCGTGCTTTCTTTTAATCTTACCAGTACCAGTTAACTTAAAACGTTTCTTAGCACTAGATTTAGTTTTGATTTTAGGCATCTTTGTTCTTTAGTTTTATCTTGCTTATATTATTGTTAATGTATGTTTATTTTACCTTTTTAGGCGCTATAAACATAATCATACGTTTTCCTTCTAGTTTAGGCATTTGCTCAACTTTACCGTACTCTTCAAGTTCTTGAGCTAATTTTAATAATAAAATCTGCCCTTGTTCTTTAAATACAATCGAACGTCCTTTAAAGAAAACAAATGCTTTTAATTTAGCTCCGTCTTGTAAAAATTTAATAGCATGTTTCTTTTTGAATTCGTAATCATGTTCATCAGTTTGAGGTCCGAAACGAATTTCTTTAACGGTAACTTTAGTAGCTTTTGCTTTTAAAGCTTTTTCACGTTTCTTTTGCTCGTATAAAAACTTTTTGTAATCAATAACTTTACAAACAGGAGGAACAGCTTTAGGTGAAATTTCAACTAAATCTAATTCTAACTCTCGTGCAATCTCTTTTGCTTTTGCTAAAGGATACACACCTACTTCTACGTTATCGCCTACCAGACGAACTTCATCAACATATTTAATCTTATCATTAATTCTATGTTGATCTTCTTTAATTACTCTTGCGGGTCTTCTGCCGCCTTTTCTTCTAATTGCTATGACTTATAAATTTTAAATTACTATCTATTATTTAACTTCCAAAAGGAACTAATGTTTTACTAACTTCTTTCTGTATTAGAGAAATGAACTCTTCTATAGTAAACGTTCCTAAGTCCCCTTTGCCATGTTTTCTTACAGATACTGTGCCATCTTTTTCTTCTTGTTCACCAACAATTACCATAAATGGTATCTTGTTAACTTCGGCATCACGAATCTTTCTTCCTGTCTTCTCGTTACGGTTATCAACGAGGGCGCGAATTTCGGAATTTTCTAACAAAGTTAAAACTTTTTCGGTATATTTTTGATATTTCTCACTGATTGGCAGTATAATAACTTGCTCAGGAGTTAACCAAAGTGGGAAATTACCACCAGTGTGCTCTAGTAAAACAGCTATAAAACGTTCCATAGATCCGAATGGTGCACGGTGAATCATTACAGGGCGGTGTAATTGGTTGTCGGCTCCTTTATAATGTAAATCGAAACGTTCAGGTAAGTTGTAATCTACCTGAATGGTTCCTAACTGCCAACTTCTACCTAAAGCATCCTTTACCATAAAGTCTAACTTCGGCCCATAAAAAGCAGCTTCACCTTCTTCAACAACATAATCTAAACCTTTGTCTTTAGCAGCATTGATGATGGCTTGTTCAGCTTTTTCCCAATTTTCAACTGAACCAATGTATTTGTCGAGGTTTTCCATGTCCCTTACAGAAACCTGAGCTTTAAAATTTTCAAACCCTAAAGACCCGAATACATACAGTACAAGGTCGATTACATTTTTAAATTCTTCATCAAGTTGTTCTGGTGTACAGAAAATATGAGCATCATCTTGCGTAAATCCGCGAACACGAGTTAATCCGTGTAGTTCTCCACTTTGTTCATACCTGTAAACAGTACCAAATTCAGCAAAACGTTTTGGTAATTCTTTGTAAGAATAAGGTTTGTGGTTATATACCTCACAGTGGTGCGGACAGTTCATTGGTTTTAATAAGAACTCCTCATCTTCTTTTGGAGTTGTTATTGGTTGAAAACTATCTTCACCATATTTAGCATAATGTCCAGAAGTAACATATAATTCTTTCTGACCAATATGAGGTGTCATTACCATTTCATATCCAGCTTTCTTTTGTGCAGCTTTTAAGAAATCTTCTAAACGACCACGCAAAGCAGCTCCTTTAGGTAACCATAAAGGTAAACCTTGACCAACTTTTTGTGAGAAAGTAAATAACTCTAATTCCTTTCCAAGTTTTCTGTGGTCACGCTTTTTAGCTTCTTCTAGTAATTCTAAATACTCAGTTAATTCTTTTTGCTTCGGAAAAGAAATTCCGTACACACGAGTTAATTGATTGTTCTTTTCGTCACCACGCCAATACGCACCAGCAACATTCATGATTTTTACAGCTTTTATGATTCCTGTGTTCGGAATATGACCTCCGCGACATAAATCGGTAAAATCACTATGGTCACAAAAAGTAATATCACCATCCTCTAAACCTTCAATAAGTTCTACTTTATATTGATTGTTTTGTGCTTGGTAGTATGCTAAAGCGTCAGCTTTAGAAATAGAGCGCATTTTAAATTCCGCTTTTTCACGAGCGCGCTCTAAAAACTGCTTTTCTATTTTGTCGAAATCTTTTTCAGAAATAGTGTCCTCACCGAAATCAACATCATAATAAAATCCGTTTTCAATAGCTGGACCAATAGTTAATTTTGCGTTAGGATAAAAATCTTGAATAGCTTGTGCTAATACGTGAGCAGAAGAGTGCCAAAAAGCTTTTTTTCCTTCTACATTATTAAAGGTATATAAAACTAACGAGCCGTCTGTGGTAAGTGGGGTAGAGGTTTCAACGGTCTTTCCTTCAAAACTTGCAGAAATAACATTTCTAGCTAGCCCTTCACTAATACTTTTAGCAACATCCATTGGAGTGCTGTTCTTTTCAAATTCTTTGACGCTCCCGTCAGGTAATGTAATTTTAATCATTATATATATGTGTTATGTGTAATTTCCTTACAAGTGGAAATTTTGAACCGCAAAGATATTGCAAAAGCATTTTTCATACAATATATATATAAGGTATTTCAAATGCATGTGTTTTTTAGGGCGTTTCAGTTTGTTGTTTGTTGTTGCTGCTCTCTAATGCAACAAACTGTCGGGCTTTTCGCTATATCTTTTGCTTGGTTATTTGTAAATATTGTAGGGAGTGAATCGACTTTTATATATTGAATCTTACAAAATCGAATGTAACCAAACATAGCAAAAGGATGTCGCTGCAATCCCTAACGCGGGTTTTGTTACTTAATGTATATGTTTTTAATGTGTGTTAATGTAATACGTGAGTTAGTGAGAGTTCGGTTTTAAAAGAGAATTCGACTTATTGTAACTGAAAAAATGAGATGTAAACTAATGTGATCAAAAACTTTTGTGTGTAAGTTTTTAGTTATTAAGAGGTTAAAAAAAGGTTTTAAAAAAAGGCAAAAAAAGTCATTGTCAGATTAAAAAAGGTATCTATATTTGCACCCGCAAACGGAGAGGCGGTAAGCTGAGAAGTTTGAGAGAGATCATTAAAATAGGGTTAAGATACGGTAAGAGAAAGTTTAAAAAATAGTTTAAATTTTTCTTGTTTGATAAGAGATAAACTATGTATCTTTGCAGTCCGATTTTTAAGGGAAGTAGTTCATTAAAATAGTGTAAAACAAACTAAAAAAAACTTCAAAAAAGTTTTTGTCAGATTAAAAAGAGTTTGTATGTTTGCACCCGCTTAAATAAAGCGACACGATCAAAGAAATTTTGGAAAGCAACAAGCTGCTAGTTCGAGTCTAGTGTTTCTACAAGAGGTTGAGTTAAAGAGATGAGTTTAAAACTTGTTATTGGCGACTCACCAAGTTCATTGAAAATATTGAAATTGACAGCGTAATTAAAGAGTAGAATTACCACAGATAATCTTATAAAGATTACCTAAAAATTCTTTTGGAACTTAACATTTAAAATAATTAAAGATTTTACAATGAAGAGTTTGATCCTGGCTCAGGATGAACGCTAGCGGCAGGCTTAACACATGCAAGTCGAGGGGTAACAGGGAAAAGCTTGCTTTTTTGCTGACGACCGGCGAACGGGTGCGTAACGCGTATAGAATCTGCCTTGTACAGGAGGATAGCCTTTAGAAATGAAGATTAATACTCCATAATACTGAGATGTGGCATCACAATTTAGTTAAAGATTTATCGGTACAAGATGACTATGCGTCCTATTAGCTAGATGGTAAGGTAACGGCTTACCATGGCAACGATAGGTAGGGGGTCTGAGAGGATTATCCCCCACACTGGTACTGAGACACGGACCAGACTCCTACGGGAGGCAGCAGTGAGGAATATTGGACAATGGGCGCAAGCCTGATCCAGCCATGCCGCGTGCAGGAAGACTGCCCTATGGGTTGTAAACTGCTTTTATACAGGAAGAAACCTACTTACGTGTAAGTAGCTGACGGTACTGTAAGAATAAGCACCGGCTAACTCCGTGCCAGCAGCCGCGGTAATACGGAGGGTGCAAGCGTTATCCGGAATCATTGGGTTTAAAGGGTCCGCAGGCGGTCAATTAAGTCAGAGGTGAAATCCCATAGCTTAACTATGGAACTGCCTTTGATACTGGTTGACTTGAGTCATATGGAAGTAGATAGAATAAGTAGTGTAGCGGTGAAATGCATAGATATTACTTAGAATACCGATTGCGAAGGCAGTCTACTACGTATGTACTGACGCTCATGGACGAAAGCGTGGGGAGCGAACAGGATTAGATACCCTGGTAGTCCACGCCGTAAACGATGGACACTAGTTGTTGGGTTTTGGCTCAGTGACTAAGCGAAAGTGATAAGTGTCCCACCTGGGGAGTACGATCGCAAGATTGAAACTCAAAGGAATTGACGGGGGCCCGCACAAGCGGTGGAGCATGTGGTTTAATTCGATGATACGCGAGGAACCTTACCAGGGCTTAAATGTAGAGTGACAGGGCTAGAGATAGCTTTTTCTTCGGACACTTTACAAGGTGCTGCATGGTTGTCGTCAGCTCGTGCCGTGAGGTGTCAGGTTAAGTCCTATAACGAGCGCAACCCCTATCGTTAGTTGCTAGCAGGTAAAGCTGAGGACTCTAGCGAGACTGCCGGTGCAAACCGTGAGGAAGGTGGGGATGACGTCAAATCATCACGGCCCTTACGTCCTGGGCTACACACGTGCTACAATGGTATGGACAATGAGCAGCCACAACGCGAGTTGGAGCGAATCTATAAACCATATCACAGTTCGGATCGGAGTCTGCAACTCGACTCCGTGAAGCTGGAATCGCTAGTAATCGGATATCAGCCATGATCCGGTGAATACGTTCCCGGGCCTTGTACACACCGCCCGTCAAGCCATGGAAGCTGGGGGTGCCTGAAGTCGGTTACCGCAAGGGACTGCCTAGGGTAAAACTGGTAACTAGGGCTAAGTCGTAACAAGGTAGCCGTACCGGAAGGTGCGGCTGGAACACCTCCTTTCTAGAGAAAGATGGTGAGTTACTAAAGAGGTTGATTTTACTCTTTGCTGTTAATTTTAAAAATTTAGACTAAGATCTTAAAAGAGAGATAGTTGGGTGTTGAAGTATTCAATCTGTCAAAGACAGTCTCGTAGCTCAGCTGGTTAGAGCGCTACACTGATAATGTAGAGGTCGGCAGTTCGAGTCTGCCCGAGACTACTATTTAAGATTTAGTAAAAGGAAATTCTAGAGGTTGAGTGAGTGATTAGATGCTTCACTCATATACTAAAAACTCATCACTAGAAGTATGGGGGATTAGCTCAGCTGGCTAGAGCGCTTGCCTTGCACGCAAGAGGTCATCGGTTCGACTCCGATATTCTCCACCAG